>QKPP01000062.1 GCA_006508105.1 Myxococcales bacterium FL481
GTTTCCTACCCCGAAGCTGCCGCAGCAAAGAATGCCTCGGCGGCCTCGTCCGCCGGGAACACCAGCTCGATCCGCAGCTCGTCCAATGTGACGTCCCGGGCCGTCGAGAACGACGCGATCGTGCTGATGGTCGAGATCACCGCATCCCCCGCCCGCAGTCGGGTGGCGATCGCCGGGGCGTCGGCATGGACGTGCTTTGCCGGCGCCGGGGCGTCGGCCATCAGCGTCTCGGCGCGGGCCAGCAGCGCAGCCAAGCGCGGGTCTGATCCGCTCGTGGTCGCCTCTCGTCGCAGCCTGGCGAATGTCGCCCACGCGACGTCCGCCCAGTTCTCCACGATCTGACGGTACATCCCGGGTCCGAGGAAGGTCTCGATCGCGTTGGGGGACGTGCCTGCCTCCGGGAACATGCGTCGAGCCGCTGCGTTGGCATCGACAATGTCCCAGTAGCGATCGATCACAAACGCCGGAAACGGCTCGTGCTGCAACAGCATCCGGCGCACGATCCGACGGACCCCGGCCATGTCCGACGCCTCGAGCTCGCGCTCGGCGAACGCCGGGCCGAATCCCGCCGCACGCAGTAGGTCGTTTTGTTCGCGCAAGGGGACGTCCAAACTGTCCGCCAAGCGCAGCACCATGTCCGAGCTCGGGCGGGAACGGCCCGTCTCGACGAACGAGACGTGGCGCGGCGAGACTTCGGCCCGGTGGGCCAAGTCGAGCTGGCTCATCCCGCGCAGACGTCTCCAGTGCTTGAGCTGTTGGCCGAAGGGGCTCGGACTCGGGTCCATGACCACAGGGTGCCAGTCGCGCTGATGTCCCGCACTTACCTGAGAGGGAATGGTGCAGATGACCTCCGGACTGCACCCTGGGAGCATGGAACATCGAACCTGGCTCCGGCGCGGAGCGTACTTCACCGAAATCAGTGGCCTGCTCATGGTCATCAGCGCTTTCCTGCCCGGCGTGCTGGACGCCGCGATGGGCGCCGTCTTCTGGCCTGGCTCCGAAGTCACGTTGGGCGAGCCCGCGCGTCTCATCGCTGGTATCGCCGGTGCGTGCCTGACCGGCTGGGCCGCCACCATCGTGATGCTCGAGCGTCGACTCGACCGTCTCGACGCCGCGGCCGTTGGCCGCGCTCTGCTCACCGGTGTCCTGACCTGGTACGTGCTCGACGGGGTTGTCTCGGTGGCCTTCGGGGCCTACCTCAACGTGGCGAGCAATACCGTCTATCTCGCGTTGCTCGGTCTCCCGGCCGCGGGCCTCAGTCGGATCGCGGGTGGCCAAGTCGAAGCCCGTGCCTAGTGCCGGGTTCTACCAAGGAGCGGCGCCTCGGCCCGTGGTGCCGCCCAAGTCGGCGGTCGGTCCCGCAGGTCGCCGCGACCGACCGCCCCGTCGCCCGGCTGGAATCGCCGGCGAGCGCCGGAGCACGGCCCGCCGTGGCCACGGTCGCGGGCGGTTCTCGTTGTCTCGCGGCGACCGGCGGCTCGGCTCGAACTACAGCTCAAGGGTGTGGGCGGTGGGCATCCGCTTGCGAGCGGTGAGGATCTCAAATCCGGTCTCGGTGACCAAAATGGTGTGCTCGGCCTGCGCGGAGAGTCGACGGTCCCGGGTAATCGCCGTCCACCCGTCGGACTGGATGTCGCAGTGAGGCGTGCCCTCGTTGATCATCGGTTCGATCGTAAACGTCATCCCCGGACGGATCCGTAGTCCGGCGCCGCGGCGCCCCACGTGCGGGACCTGGGGAGACATGTGGAATTCTCGACCGATACCGTGACCACAAAACGCCTCGACCACGCCGTAGTGATGGCGTTTGTGGGCGTGCTCGTAGATGGCGGCTCCGATATCGCCGAGGCGCTTTTTCGGCGCGACTTCCAAGATCCCCAGCCACAAGCTCTCGTGCGTGACCCGGATCAGCTCCTGCGCCTCCTCGCTGATCTCGCCCACGGCGTACATCTCGGAGGTGTCTCCGTGAAAGCCGTCGACGATCGGCGTGACATCGATATTGATGATATCGCCGTCGACCAACTCCCGATCGGCCGGGATTCCGTGGCACACCACCTCGTTGACGGAGGTGCAGATCGACTTGGGGAATCCCTTGTAGTTGAGCGGGGCCGGGGTGGCGCCATGGTCCAGGGTCCACTCGTGCGCAAGGGTGTTGAGGCGATTGGTCGTTACGCCGGGCTGGACGAACGGCTCAAGGTACTCGAGCAGCTGTCCAGCAAGCCGACCCGCCGCTCGCATTTTTTCGATCTCTTCTGGGCTTTTGATCTCGACGGCCACGATGGTCCTGACTCGCTCGCGGTCAGCTCGCCTTGCACTTGGGGCGGTCGGGCGCAGCGAGGTTCCTCCGCGCGTTTGCGCGGGTTAGGCCGCGAGAGTCTGGCAGGTCTCGGACAGGTATGCCAGGCTCAGCTGCAACGTGACGCAGGGCGATCTCGAGTCCACGGCGGCGCTCTTCGACCGCCTAGGCCGACGCAAGTTGCTGATAGTGAGCGGGAAGGGGGGGGTCGGTCGGACGACCGTCGCCGCGCTGCTGGGTCTGGCCCTCGCGCGGGAGGATCGCAGGGTGCTGGTCGCGACCACCGGGCACGACGATCGGCTGGCGTGGTTACTCGGCGGCGACCGTCTGCCGGCCAAACCCACGCGTTTGGGACCGAATCTGTGGGTTCAGCGACTCGTTCCCCGCGAATGCGTGACCGAGTTCGGCGCCCTCACCCTGCGAAGTCGGCGGCTATCCGGCCTGGTGCTCGACAATCCTCTTGTGCGTCGCCTGTTGCGAGCGATCCCCGGCCTGGACGATTTCGCCGTGCTGGGCAAGGCTTGGCACGAAGCCGTGCGCGGCTCGGACTACGACGTCGTGGTGTTTGACGGCGCGGCCTCCGGCCACCTGCGTTTCAACCTGGGCGTGGCCAAGGCGATCTACGACACGGTCCCGGATGGTCCGCTGCGCCGAGAGGCGCAAGAGATCGACCGGAGTCTGCGAAACCCGGACCATGTCGGCGCGGTGCTGGTGGGCTTGCCGCAGTCGTGGCCGCTCACGGAGCTCGCCACCCTCGCCGGCGACTTGTCGCGCGAGGTTGGGCTGTCCGTGGCGACGCTGGTCGTCAACGGGTTCGCGCGGCTGCCGGTGGGCCTAGAGGCCGCGGTGGCGCGAGCGCAGCAAGCCCTCGCCGAGGGCGCTCCAACTCGTCCGGGCCTGGTGCCCACGGTGGCGTTTCTCGGACGGGTGATCGATCGCCATCAGCGTCAGCGAGAGCAACTCGCCAGCTGGCTGGCTGGGCCCAGCATGTCGAGCTTTCGCGGGGCGGCGCGACTGCACGTACCCTGGCGGGTCGAAGGATTCGCAGCGCCCGAGGATCTTCGCGCGTTGCTCGCGACGGTGGAGGTCGCGTCATGAGCCGCCTGGCCCCGCGAGCTGACGCCTACGTCTCGTCGGTCGGCGCGATCGTGGCGAGCACCAAACCCGACTCGATCGACTGGCCTTCCTCGACCGCGATCGACGTGAGCGTGCCCGCGACCGGGGCTCGCAGCTCGTTTTCCATCTTCATGGCCTCGACGATCAACAACGGTTGGTCGGCCTCGATCGAGTCGCCGACCGCCGCGAGAACTTTCACGACCTGTCCGGGCATGGGCGCGGTGACGTTGCCATCGCCGCCCGCGGCCGGGGCGAACGCTCGCTCGAGCTCGGCTTGCACGGCCGTCTTGACCTCGACGGCCACCGTGCCCCCACGAAGCCAGGCCTCGACCGGGCGCCGGCTGACGGGGGCCGCGTCGAAGCCGATGCGGTGCTGCGGGCCGGAGGCCTCGTGGCGCACGAGCCACTGGCGGTTTTGGGGGAGCTCGACCGTCTCGTGGACCACCCCATCCACCGTGATGCGCGGCGGCGCGCCATCACCATCCACTTCGACCGCGACGCGATGCTGGCGTTCTCCCACCCGGACGACGTACTCGCGGATCGGCACGGGCGGAGATTAAGCGATGTCCGAGCAGGCGTCTACGACGTTGGGTGAGGCCCTTCTCCGCCGGGACGTGTTGCTTTGCGTCGGTCCGGGCGGGGTGGGCAAGACGACGTGTGCGGCTGCGATCGCCTTGGCGGCGGCGCGGGCCGGTCGCAGGGTGATCGTGGTGACAGTCGACCCGTCGCGTCGGCTGGGACAGGCGTTGGGCCTCGACACGCGAGAGCACGGCCGGGTCGCCGCCGTACGCCATGACGACGTGCAACTGTCCGCGCTGCTACTCGATAGCGCGACGGTGTTCGACGAGATCGTGCACCGGTGTGCCACGTCGCCAGAGGCCGAACGCCAGACGCTGAGCAACCCATTTTATCGTGCGGCGCGAGAGCGGCTCGGTGGCGCTCTGGAGTACGCGGCTATGGCGCAACTCCAGATGCTTCACCAGGACGGGAACTACGATCTGATCGTGCTCGATACCCCGCCGACCGCGAACGCGTTGTATCTGCTTGAGGCGCCCGCTCGCTTGCGGGGCCTCATCGACAACCCGGCTGCGAAACTGCTGGCGTCCGGCTCGGGTGTGGGGCAGCGATTGATGGGGTTGGGAGCGGGGGTCGTGCTCAAGACTCTGCGCGCGATCACGGGGTCCGAGTTCTTGTCGGATCTCGGCAATTTCTTGCGGGATTTCGCCGCGGTCTTGCTGGAATTCCAGCGCCGCGGCGGCGAGTTCGAGTCGCTGCTGTCGTCAGCGCGCACCGGCGCCGTGTTGGTCAGCTCCACGGCTGAGTTCGCCCAACGCGAAGCGGCCGCGTTTCTCTCGACCCTCAAAGAGCGGGGGCTGACCGTCGACGGGGTGGTGCTCAACCGCGCCGAGCCCGAGCTTGACGAACCGGCCGCGCTCGACGAGTTGGTGGCGTGGTTGCGGGGCGTCGAGGGGGTCCAGCAAGCCGATGCGACGGAGCTCGCGGCCGCGATTCGTTCGATGTACGAGGGGGCTTATCGTGCCGCACAGCAGGCCAGCACGGCGCGTGAGCGCATTGTCACCCGAGAACGGGTGCTTCCTGTCTGCGTGCTGCGACGGGACGAGCCCCCCCCCGAGGGACTCGATCAGCTCACGGCGCTCGGTCAACGCATCTTGAGCCAGTCGCGGGACTGAGGGTCGACGAAGGGCTCGCTAGCCGCCGCCGAGCCGCAGCAGCGGCCGTGCGTGACTCAGAAATGGCCACGGAATCGCCAGCGCCGCGAGGAGCAACCCCACCGCAAACCCAATCAGCACGCGGTTCCAAGCCGCACGACCTGTCTTCGCTCGCTTGGCCCGGGCCCAGCCGACGTGCATGGCGGTCGCGCTGAGGAGCATCAGCGTCGGGTGCTCCACGACAAAAAAGCGGATGGTGGCATCGCGCATCGCGGCCCCGGGGTCCGCAAGAAACACTTCTCGCAGCGGCGACAGGACCGCGAGCAAGAGCACGCCGAGCAGCAACTGCAGGTCGGCCAGCCCCACACTGATGCCTCCGATGACGCGGGGCAGACCAGCGAGCGGGGTGTCTGATCGACGTCCCTTGATCGCGGAAAAGACGGTGAACCCCACCCCGAACAGAAAGAGCCAGCGAATCAGCGAGTGTAGCGCGAGAGTGGCAGCGTACATCGGAAGACCTCGCCGGGGACGCTAGCATGGCGTCGACGCGCGGTCGGATCAGGGCCTGTCCAAGCGGTCAAACCCCCGTCAAAACACGAAACCCAGCCCGACCTGCGGGGCCCAACGAAATCCGCAAAACCCTTCGACACGAGACACCGATCCGTCGCTGTTCGCGTGACTGAAGGCTTCTTCGCAGCGGTCCGGGGGGAAGTCGTCGGTGAAGCGGACGCTCAGACCGAGGTACGCATGCCGGCCCAGGCCGATGTACGCGCCGGGCATGATCACCCAGCGACCGACGACGCCCCCACCGCGGTTGATGATCATCGGCCCCACGCCGGCCATCACGAACGGCGAAAAGCGCTGACTGCGAAAGGGCACGATGCGCATGGTCGGCGTGACCGACACCAGGTTCGTGGGGATCGTGTCGGTCCACTCCGGGTGCTGGGCGCGGGCGTTCGATCGCCAGGCCAAGTACGTCTCGTCGACTTCGAGGCCAGCCGCAACGCCGTCGAACACGTAGTAGGCCCCGCTGAGCGACCCGCTCCACACCACCACGTCGCGGGAGCTTGCGACGCCCAAGCCCAGACCGATGGCGGTTGTGCCTCTTGCCCACGGTCGTCCCTGGCTGTCGTCACGGGCTTGCGCCGGGGAAGGGTGGAGGAGCCCCACGAGCACCATGAAGACGGCGCCGAGAGGCACCCGTAGCGAGCGGTCGCGTCGCTGGGCCGATGCGGAGGACACCACGACATCGTACACGGGGTCCGCTCGCGCGACGCTCGCCCGCGCGCGGCTCGGGTCGGCATCCTCGCGTGGCCGTGGATCGCGTGGACGTGGATCGCGTGGACGTGGATCGCGTGGACGCTTCCGCTGGCTCCACGCCTGCCAGCGTGCGTGCCGATCGAGTCGAGGACCGACTGGCGGCGAGTCGGCTCCGTCGCGCTGGCCGGTGCTGCGTGTGGCGACCGGCTACCCGGGCTGTCGCAGCTGGGACAGCAGCTGCCAGTTGTTGAAGCCCAGCATGGCAAACATGATCACCAAGAACACGTAGCCTTGGGTCAGCGAGGCTACCGCCAATGTGGCGGCGATGCCGACGGAGAGCTTGAGTGACCGCACCAGTCCCGTGCTCGGATCCTTGCGGCTCAGTAGCGCCGACACGATCGTGCCGCCGTCGAGGGGCTGGATCGGAGCGAGGTTGATGAGACCCCAAAAGAAATTGACCCACAGCAGGTAGGTCACGAACAGCTCCAAGCGACCGCCGCCGAGCATCAGCGGCGGGCCGTCACCGATTGGGATCCCGAGTCCGGGCAGGATCACGGCGTGTCCGGACAGCAGCACGGCTGCGAGCACAACGGCTCCGAGCACGAAGCCCGCCCCGGGGCCGGCGAACGCGATCAGCACCTGACTCTGCGTCGTCTGGCGGGTCGGTCGGTACGACGCCACGCCGCCCATGCCGTACAACGTGATCTTCGGCGGCCACCCGTAGGCTCGCGCGACGAGGGCGTGCCCGAGCTCGTGCACGAGGATCGAGGCCAGCACCGCCGCGATCCACAGCGCGACGGTCACTAGCGACGGTCGACCCCCGAGCAAGCCGAAAATCCCGGTGACCAGCCAGAACATCGGGTGGATCCGCACGGGGATCTTGGCCACCGTGAAATGCAGGTCGTACTTGGAGGCGTTGGGCTCGCTCGCTAGCAGCACATCCACCACGCTAGCACGAGCGCTCAACTCGAGCGCGGTTCACACAGTTCAGGGATCCGGACCATGCGTTCGCCCCTGTGCCGCGGGTCCCACGGGCCCTGCGCCCTGATCTGGGACGTGGCGGGCGGATCCTCGGATCTCGCGCTCAGGCGCCGCGAGCTGGCGTCCGAGTCGACGCGGCCCCACGGCGGCGGGCGCGGCCGGAAGCGGCCTGTTTTTCCGCCGCGATGCGCTTTTTCGTCGCGGCCCACGAGCAGATCGGGCACGCGCTGAGGTCATGACCGCGAGCCGGGCAGTGCTCGCGTCCGAAGTAGATGATCTGCAGATGCAAGCGGTTCCACGCGGACTTTGGGAACACCGCTTTGAGGTCGCGCTCGGTTTGCTCGACGTTTTTGCCGGTGGACAGGCCCCAGCGATCGGCGAGCCGGTGGATGTGGGTGTCTACGGGAAACGCCGGGACCCCGAACGCTTGCGCCATCACCACGCTCGCGGTCTTGTGCCCGACGCCCGGCAGCGCTTCGAGGGCCTCGAAGCTGGCGGGGACCTCCCCGTCGTGCTGTTCGACAAGGATCTCCGAGAGTCGCTTGATGTTCTTCGACTTCGCCGGCGCGAGCCCGCACGTGCGGATGAACCCGAGGATCTCCTCGGTCGACAGGGCCGCCATCGTCGAGGGGCTTGCCGCGCGGTCGAACAACGCCGGCGTGACCAGGTTCACCCGGGCGTCGGTGGTCTGAGCCGACAAGAGAACCGCGACGAGCAGCGTGAACGGATCGCGATGGTCCAGCGGCACGGGGACCGTCGGGTACAACGCATCGAGTTGTTGGTGAATTCGCTCGGCTTTCTCGCGGCGGGTCATCGAGTCTTCGCAGTGTCGATGGACGGGGGACGCTCGCGCAACCACCCGCGCTTGATCGCTCCGCGTGTCGCCGCACCGTCACCGTGCCCAACGGTTCGCGCGAGTCGCCGGCCGGTCTCCCGCGCTCGCGGACGCCGCAATGGCGACTGGCTGCACCATCCGGGGTTGTCACGGTCAAGCGAGCGTCTATTCTTGCGCGCGCACATTGTGCACGGAGCGACGACCCATGCCCATGATTCAAAAAGAGGCCCCTCAGTTTTCCGCCGACGCCGTCATTGGCGGTGATTTCAAGAACATCAGCTTGTCGGACTACCGCGGTAAGTGGGTCTACCTGTTTTTCTACCCGTTTGACTTCACGTTCGTGTGCCCCACGGAGATCATCGCGTTCTCCGAGGCCAACGAGAAGTTTGCCGCGCTCAACACCCAGGTGCTCGGTTGCAGCATCGACAGCAAGTTCGTCCACTTGCGCTGGATCGACACCCCACGCGCTGAAGGTGGCCTCGGCGGCTGCAACTTCCCGCTCATCGCGGATGTCGACAAGGACATCGCACGCAGCTACGACGTGCTTCTTCCCGGTGGCATGGCGCTGCGCGGTTCGTTCATCATCGACCCCAACGGGGTGATGCGCCAAGCGACGGTCAACGATCTGCCTGTGGGCCGCAACGTGGATGAGGCGCTGCGGCTGATCGAGGCGTTCCAGTTCACCGACGAGCACGGCGAAGTGTGCCCGGCGGGATGGACCAAAGGGGCCGACACGATCAAGCCGAACCCGACGGACTCGAAAGAGTACTTCGGCAAGCACGGCTAGTCGCGTCGCCGCGACGCCTTCCCGGACGACCCGCGCGTGGCCGCTGTGCTCGCGCGGGTTGTTTGCGTGTTGAACGAGCTACCGGGCCGCCCTCTAGGCCCCGCCCTCGTGGAGCACTGAGCGCGGGCTGGGTGCCCCAGAGCGCGGAACGCCCGACAGGACCCGTTTTCGTGCCGTGCCAGGGTCCGGCGGTTCGGCGCGAGAGACCCCCGGGACCCTCTCGGTCGATGACCTAGCTGTCGGCCGCGAGGGCGTTCAGCGTCGCGTCGATGGCGTCGCGCACGATTGGACTGACCTTCGGCATGTGCTCGCGCAGTGTGTCTTCCACGAGCTCACGGATGGCAAGCGGGGCCTCGCGAATCGCCGCTTCGAATCGCGCGCTGCAATCGTCTGGCCGGTCACGCGTGTTGATCACGCGGACCATGGCGCAAAAGCACCACTCGTTCGACTGTTCGCTCAGTTCCGGCAGTCGCTCCACGAGCGCTGGAATGTAGACTTCATCCGGCAGCCGCTCGAGAGCGCACAGCGCCTCGGCGGCGATGCGTTGGGGATCGTCGCCGCGGAGCATGGCGAACAGCGGGTCAACCACCTCGCTGGCGTTGAGCCGAGCCAGGCGCTTTCGCACCGATCGCACTCGCTTGGGGTCGGCGTGTGTCACCGTAGCCAGCTCTGACGCTTCGTCGAACAGTTTTTGCACCGCCTTGCGCAGCTTCGTGGGCCCCGTGGGACGCTCGGGGATCGGCACGGACTGCTCGCTGGCGTTCGCGGAGAGGTCGTCGTCCGGCGGCGGTTGGGCGTCGACTTCCTCCGGCTGGGAAGCGTGCGGACCATCGCCGGTCTCCTCGTCGAACTCGACCGCTTCCCTGGATGGCCCCGCAGCGGTGGTTGGATCGTGCGTCTCGCCGGCATCGCCGCTCGTCGAGTTTTGTGTGCGCGAGGCAGCCCGGGTCGCTTTGCGCCCACGTTTCCGTTTCGAGCGGGTCGGTTGATCATCGACGGCCGCCGCAGTCGACGAGTCTGGTCGCGTCGGTGCTCCGGCCTGCACTGGTTCGTCGAGGCCGGCCGCGGTCGCGCGGGAGGTTTTTTTGGCGGAGGTTTTTTTGGCGGAGGTTTTTTTGGCGGAGGTTTTTTTGGCGGGGGCCTTTTTGGCGGAGGCCTTTTTGGCGGAGGCCTTTTTGGCGGAGGCCTTTTTGGCGGAGGCC
>QKPP01000093.1:0-4843 GCA_006508105.1 Myxococcales bacterium FL481
TGCAGCCGCGGCGGGGCGGGGCGGACGATGAGATCCCGCCGCTGTCGGGGCGGCCTCGGCGGTCGACGCGAGGTTCGGTTTGCTGGCGATCGAAGGCCGGCTATCGCTCGGTTTGGTGCTACAACCGGCGAGCAGCAAGACGACGAGTGCGCTGGTTGATGCGAGACAGCCCGTTGCCATCGGCCGAACCTACCCGACAAACTCCGCTTTGCGGAGCGTGGCAACCCAGCGCGTGCCGTGTATGCTTCCGCGAACCGGCGGTGCGAATCGCGCCGCTGCATCATTCCTCAAGCCGCTATTGAGAGCCTCAGCCATGGATACCGTCTCCCCGCCGAACCCGACCCAAGACTACAAAATCGCCGACCCTTCCCTCGCCGAGTGGGGCCGCAAAGAGATCGCGCTCGCCGAGAAGGAGATGCCGGGCTTGATGGCGCTGCGGCAGCGGTACGGCCAGGAAAAGCCGCTCGCCGGGGCTCGCATTGTGGGCTGCCTGCACATGACGATTCAAACCGCGGTGCTCATCGAAACGCTGACCGAGCTGGGCGCCGAGGTTCGTTGGTCGTCGTGCAACATCTACTCGACGCAAGATCACGCGGCGGCCGCGATGGCGGCGGCGGGCATCCCGGTGTTCGCCTGGAAGGGCGAAACCGAAGAGGAGTACTGGTGGTGCGTGGAGCAGACCCTCAAGTGGCCCGCCGGGTCGCCACCGAACTTGTTGCTCGACGATGGCGGCGACTTGACCTTGGTCGTCCATCGCGATCACCCCGAGCTGATCGAGCATCTCGTGGGTGTCAGCGAAGAGACCACCACGGGCGTGCATCGCCTGTACCAAATGGGCGAGCGTGGCGAGCTGAAGATGCCCGCGATCAATGTCAACGACTCGGTTACCAAGAGCAAATTCGACAACCTCTACGGGTGTCGAGAGAGCCTGGCTGACGGCATCAAACGAGCGACCGATGTCATGGTTGCTGGCAAAGTCGTGGTCGTTGCGGGCTACGGGGACGTTGGCAAAGGCTGTGCTCAGTCCATGCGCGGCTTCGGGGCCCGCGTCATCGTGACGGAAATCGATCCTATCTGTGCGCTGCAAGCCTCGATGGAGGGCTTCCAAGTGGCCACCATGGAGCAGGCGGCTCCGCTTGGCGACATCTTTGTCACCACCACGGGCTGCTGCGACGTCGTGACCGTCGACCACATGCGGGAGATGAAAGACGAGGCCATCGTCTGCAACATCGGCCACTTCGACAGCGAGATTCAGATTAACGCGCTGGCCGAGACACCCGGCGTGGAGGAGATCAACATCAAGCCCCAAGTTGACCGCTTCGTGTTCCCCGACGGGCACGCCATCATCGTGCTCGCGCGTGGGCGCCTGGTGAACCTTGGGTGCGCCACCGGTCATCCGAGCTTTGTCATGTCCAACAGCTTCACCAATCAGGTGTTGGCTCAGATGACGTTGTGGCGCGAACGCGAGAAGTACGACGCCGGCAAGGTGTACGTGCTGCCCAAGAAGCTGGATGAGGAGGTGGCGCGCCTGCATCTGGGCAAGCTCGGCGTGCAGCTGACCGAGTTGTCCGAGAGCCAGGCGGACTACCTCGGGGTGCCGGTCGAAGGCCCGTACAAACCCGACCACTACCGTTACTAGCGGTGCGTGGTTTGGCCGGCCGGGTGGGGCGCTTTCGCGGCCCGCTCGGGCCGGGCTTGCCGCGTTTCGGCGGGCCTATGCGACGAGAGCACTCGGTGGCGCGACCAGACTGGGCTGATGGTTGTGGTCGACCCGACTCCTTGACCGACGGTGTTTCGTCGCGGGCGGACTCGGCGTGGCGATGCCCCGTCGCCTCGGAGCCTTTGCGATCATGACGGAGTCCGTGTTGCCGCGCGATCGGAGACGCGTGACCGACTTCGAGGTGACGAGCCTTGCGACAGCGACGGGGGCGGACGGGGCGACGGGGTCCGTCGAGGCCGCGGAGTCGGAAGGGGTCGCGCTGCCGGAGGATCTGGTGCCTGCAGGCGAGGCGGGCGCCGATTGGATCGAGATCCCGTTAGCGGTTGACGTGAGCCACCACGGCTTTCGCCTCGACCGGTTTCTATCGAGCCGCTTCGGTCGGCTCAGTCGCAGTCGGATCCACAAGATGATCGCGCTGGGCCGGGTGCTTGACGCCGCTAGCAATCGTCCGTGGGGCAAGCCGGCTTCGCGGGTCCGCACCGGCGACGAGCTGCTCATTGTCCGTCCCGCGCCAGTCGAGCCGGCCGTCGTGCGCGAGTACGAGGAGCTGCACCGTGACTCCGCGTTTCTCGTGCTCAACAAGCCGGCCGGGCTGCCGGTGCACCCGTCCGCTCGGTATCATCGAAACACGCTGACCGCGGTGATGCGCGAGCGCATGGGCGCGGGCCATGGTTGGGAGATGGGGCATCGTCTCGACCGAGAGACGTCCGGCGTGCTGGTCCTCGCGCAGCGGGGGGAGGCCGCGCGCCGGCTCAAGCACGCGTTCTTCCGCCGTCGGACAGACAAAGAGTACCTGGCAGTGGTGCACGGCGAGCTCACCTCAACGCACCGGATCGAGATTCCGCTCGGTCCTGCCCGGGGCTCGCGGATCCGCATCAAGGTTGGCGAGCGCAGTCTGGATGACGGCGGGCTCTCGGCATTGACGGAAGTTGAACCGTTGCAACGCGGATCGTTTCGCGGTGAACCGGTGACCTTGGTGCGCGCTCGGCCGAAGACCGGTCGTACCCACCAGATTCGGGTTCACTTGGCGCTTGTGGGGCACGCGGTGGTCGGTGACAAGGTGTACGGGCTCGACGAGCAGCGGTTCTTGGACGTCGTCGAAGACGGCCGGCCGATCACCGAACTCGAGGCCGAACTCGGACTGTCCCGGCATGCCCTGCATGCCCATCGGCTCACGCTGCCCCATCCCGCGTCCGGCGAGCCCGTGACGTTTTGTGCGCCGTGGCCGGACGAACTCGCGCAGGTCCTCGAGTTCGACCCGTCGCGCGGGTCCAACTGAGAAACCGGCGAGCGTTGAGCGATCACGCCAGCCTCCGCCCACGCTCTTGGTCAGTCCGATGGCTTCCCGCCATCACGCCGGCGTTCGTTCCCGTGCTTCGCGGCTCGCTCAATACGACGAAGACGATCGCCGCCGGCTGGGAGGTCTCAACCTCCCAGCCCGGCGGTATCCAGTTAGTTCCGGTTTCGGTCGCGCTTGCGCGCTTGCGCGAGGCGGATCGCCAACTCGCGCGACTCGGACCGCGCGAGTTCCATGGCTTCGGGTCGGTGAGCGGCGATGCGCAGTTGCTCGACGCTGAGTTCGAGTTCAGCGCTTCCACCCTCGCACCAGACTTCCACGGTCGTGGGTTTGTACACAACGCCGACAAGCGCTCCAATGAGGCCATTGACGAACGAGATCTTCTCTTTGATGGTCGCGTTACCTGACGGGCAAACCTCGGCAAGGTTGGTCGTCGGCTCACCCACAATCCCGAATGCCCAATGTGCGTTCCACTTGTTGCTGCGCGTTGGTTCGCCGTCCGTCGGGGCACCAGACCCGACGACGTACGTGTGTTTCATACAACCGCCGAATACGAGTGCGGCGGCAAGAGAGAGGACTGGGAGTTTGTGTCTCATAGGATACTTGGACCTTGGTCGGATTCGCCCTCAATCGCAGTGTGAGAGAGTCTGTAGGCCAGACTGGTGTGTACGGTGTTCTTCGTCGAGGGGTGAAGATTCACATCGTCGTTGCGAAAGTGAGCGAATCGGTTCTTTATGGGCTACCGCGATTGCGGCGATTCGAGGTGGGTGATCTTTTTTGATTCAGTACGAGCGCCTGGACGAACGTTCGGCACAAGGGTCTTGCTAGCCGAAGCCAAGAGGCACCGAGGGTCTCGATCGAAGCGGACGCGGCCAGTGAGCTCACTCGGATGCGCGGTCCTATGTGTAGGGGGCTAAAACCTGTCCACTAGATCTGGTGTGCCAGTCCCGGCGTTGTTCGGGCCTGCGCTCGGGTTCTCCCAGCCGTCGTTTTCGAGCGCGGTGTCGCGCCGCTTGGTCTGTATCGCACATGATCCTCGGCCGCGCGCTCCCGCTCGCGCGCTCTGATCCGCTTCCGCTCCTCCACCGAGGGACCATCAAAGGGGAACCTCCATTGGGATTTCAGGCGGCCCATTTCGTCGACGGCGAAATGCCATTCTTCGGTACGCCGCTTATCTGCGGGAACCCGTGGGCCTGGTTTTCAGTGGCCTCCAAGGCCCCGTCCGCCTTGAGATCTCCACATTGTGCGAGATCTCCACATTGTGCGAGATCTCCACATTGTGTGAGATCTCTACATTTTGAACGTGTTTTACACACCGCCGGACACCGGTTCGGCGCCCGACGCCTTGAACCTCAAGATCGAAGAATACTCTCCATCTTCTTGCCTCGCGCCAGCTCATCGACAAGTTTATCGAGGTAGCGGATCTTTTGCATCAGCGGGTCCTCGACATCCTCGACACGCACGCCACACACCGTGCCGGTGATCCGGCTCGCCTTGGGGTTGAACCGAGGGGCCTGAGCGAAGAAGGCCTCGAAGTCCAGCTTCTTCGAGACGACCGACTTGAGCCGGTGCTCGGTATAGCCCGTGAGCCATTCGATTACCTGGTCGACCTCTAGTTTGGTGCGTCCCTTCTTCTCTGCCTTTGCGACGTACAGGGGGTAGACGCTTGCGAAAGACATCGCAAAGATCATGGGCGTCTTCTTCGCCGCGGTCTTCGCCTTAGCGGTTGTTTTCCTAGCGGTTGTCTTCTTGGCAGTTGTCTTCTTAGCGTTTGTCTTCTTGGCGGTCGTCTTCTTAGCGTTTGTCTTCTTAGTGTTTGTCTTCTT
>QKPP01000093.1:4943-32665 GCA_006508105.1 Myxococcales bacterium FL481
TTGTCTTCTTGGCGGTCGTCTTCTTAGCGTTTGTCTTCTTAGTGTTTGTCTTCTTAGTGTTTGTCTTCTTAGTGTTTGTCTTCTTGGCGGTCGTCTTCTTAGCGGGCGTCTTCTTAGCGGTCGTCTTCCTAGCGGGCGTCTTCTTAGCGGTCGTCTTCTTGGCGGTCGTCTTCTTGGCGGGCGTCTTCTTAGCGGTTGTCTTCTTAGCGGTCGTCTTCTTAGCGGTCGTTCTCTTCGTGGTCATCTGCGGGCTGGCTCCTTCCGCGCTGACTTTATTGGATGGATTCACCCGCTGCGACAGATTCTCCGCGAGCACGGCGATCTTCTCGGCCCGCTCAGGCGGCTCCGTCGACCGCTGGCCGAGCGAGGCGATGTCACGGATGAGTCCACGTCGTGACTCGGCGTCCCGCTTGTCGCGTGGCGCCCTTGCCCGATCGGCGTATTTCGCGCGGGTCTGTGCGGCCGGTCCATCGAGGCCGATACCGTGCAGCGCTCGGCGTAGATTGAAGCCGGTGCAGGGGCGACGGTCCGCAGCACCGATCGCCGGAGGCTTAGCGCATCGACGCGCGCGCCGAAACGTCGAAGGAGTAGAAACCCGCCGGCGCGGTCCGAGGCAGCGCCTCGTGGCGACCCGACTTGTCGGCCGCTTCGAGATAGTACTCTACGGTGCGACCCGCGTCGGGGCCGGGGATGGCTGCAGTGAAGTTGCCGTAGACCGTCGTCGACGCGAGCGCAACGGTTTGCCAATCTGGCGTGCCGGCTAGCCTCCATTTGAGCCGGAGCTGATCTCGTTCGAGGCCGGCCCGACTGTAGTCGAGAATCTGCACCTCGATTTCATGGCTGGCCGCCGGCGCCACCGGACCGATGATCCGCTTGTGTGTCATGTACAGCATGCCGGGGTCCCACATCGCGCGTACCCGACAATGCAGCGCATCGTAGCTGGCCCAAGGATGTGACGTATTGGTGTGCTCGAAGCCAATGACTTCGTAGCCGGGCATCGCCTCGCGCCATGTTTCGAGTGCTTTCTCATCCTGGTCGATCCCGAACAATGGTACGAAGATTCGCTTGTTCAAGATCAGCGTGTTCATGTAGTTGGCCAATGCGTTTCCGCTGTAGGGGGCGGTATCCAAGCGAAGCAGCTCGTAGGGCCGATCGTAGGCATTCTTGTATTCGGCGAGCGTTTCGACGACGGCTTCGTAGCGTTCGTAGGACTCGTGCCCGGACGGGGGGCGAGCAATCAGGATTCGCTCTTCGTCAAGCAGCTTGAGCAGGCAATCGATGTGTTGAATCCCGTAGTCCTCGAAATTGGGTACGATGGCGTAGTTGGTCACGCCCGTGTACTGTTCGGCAAGATCGAAGAACTCGTCGTCACTCACCCCGAAATCGCGGTTTTCGTTGGTCAGCACGCAGGTGGAAATCGCGGTGCCTCGCCCATCGAACATCACATTTCCGCCAGTTTGAATGAACGGCAATTCGACGTTGTCGTAACCCAGCGCGTCGGCGATAAACCCGGTCGCGAGGTCTTCTTTCGTCCCGTTGAATCCGCCGGGCCGCAGCGGCGCTTCACAGTCCGCGGCGCTTTGAGGGTAGTCAAGGAATCGCGGATCGGCGAGGTGAAACCCCATGTCTTCGTCGAACAGCGCAAACGGACCCCAGTCACGAGTCCAGTTCGCTGCCCGCCCTTGCGGGGCGTCGATGAACGTCACCTGGTCGAGGTCGACACCCAGGCCAGTCAACTGCGCCTCGGCGGCCGGCTGATCCCCAGGGGAGTCGATCATGACGAACAGCTGGTCGGCCTCGGCGAGAGACACCACGAGTCCCGACGGAATGTGAAGCGGCCAGGATATCAGCGCACCCAAGGCTGGCTCCCATTCGGCGGCGACCCGCAATCTGGTGTCAGGCGGCTCCTGGTCGTCGTCGCCGTCATCGTCGTCATCATCATCGTCGTCGCCGTTATCGTCGTCATCATCATCGTCGTCGCCGTCATCGTCGTCGTCGTCGTCGTCGTCATCATCGTCGCCGTCGTCATCGTCGCCGTCATCATCGTCGCCGTCATCATCGTCGTCGCCGTTATCGTCATCATCGTTGTCGCCGTCATCATCGTTGTCACCGTCATCATCGTCGTCGCCGTCATCATCGTCGTCGCCGTCGTCGTCGTCGCCGTCGTCGTCGTCGCCGTCATCATCGTCATCCGCTCCATCGTCATCCGCTCCATCGTCATCGTCCTCCTCGCTGTCGCTGCTGGAGTCGTTCTCGCCGTCCGACTCCGCCCCCGCGGTCGTTCCGTCTTCGCTCTGACCGTCTTGCGTGCCACTGGACGGGGATGTCTCACGACATCCAACCGAACCGCCGACTGACGAGGACGCCAACAAGATCGGGAACAAAAGACGGGTGGTCAGGTTCATGGTTGTTGCGCCAGGCGGAAGATCACCAATCTTTTCATATCACTGCGTCGGGGACCACCGCAATGTCGTCGGGGACCACTGCAATGCAGTCGGGGACCACCGCAATGCAGTCGGGGACCACACACGCAAGGCGAGGCGGCCGAGACCCGGTTGCGGCGGGTTCACCGGACGCAGCGCACGAACAACCGCGATGCGAGCCGAGGCCGCTGGCCTCAAGACCTCGTCCATCGTCGTCAAACGCCGACGGCCGAATGGATCGAGCGCGGACCGTGATCAGCGTTTCTGGGCTAGGACCCGCCGTGGGATGGCGACGGCGCGTCGACCGGTCGAGGCACTTCGACAATCTCGCCGACCAGAGTTTCCACGCCCACCGTGTGGCCATTGATCACGTTGACGCGGACCTGGGCGTGTTCGCAACCGGGGGCGAGGCGGATGATTTTGTCGGGTAGCACAATTGCCGCAATGCTCGGCGCGTTGCGGGACAGCCCGAGCCGAGCCTCGCCCTCGCTCCAATGCAGCTCCCGCGGGCGTGAGCGGATGTCGGTGTCCGGGGGAAGCTCGAACGGGTGCGCGTAGCGATGGGCCAGGTAGTCGGAGTACTCGCGATACGCCACCACCGAGCCCGCCGCCGCGAGCGCGAACACAATGAGGATACGCCGGCGGACGCGGTTGGCGGCGGCGTATCCGGCAAACCGTCCCAGATGGTGGTCGCCGCGGGGCGGGTCTGCCAACAGTTCGTGATCTCTCTCGCCCCGGCTGGATCGGTGGGGCAAACGGTCGATCGGGTCCACGTCGAATCGCCTCAGCGATTGCTCTCGTCCATCCGTCGAGCGCCTTCCATCAGCAGACTCGTGGTGGACGCGTTGATGGTGTCGGCCATCTCGACCTCGAGCATGTCGAAGCTAAACCGGCCGCGTTGCCACTGCAGCATGGTGTACACGCACTGTCGGCTCTCGACGTTGGGGGCTGCGTCGAGGCTTGCATGCACCACTTGTCCCTCGCGCAAGAAGATCCGACCGGCGGCCGCGTCGTCGGCATGCTGTAGCGCCAAGACGCCTCCTTTGCGCTCGAGCTCCATCATCACGAGCAGGCTGGACAAGCCGAGTTGTTCGAGTCGTCCCGCGATCCCGCTGATCCCGCTATCGCCGCGGCCGGCCGGCCGGGGGATTGCGGTGGACCCCTTGGGATTTGGTGCCGTCGATCCGAGCGACCCGATCGGTCTCGCGGCGTCGATGCGCGGACCCGGGCGAGCGGCGTCCGACCACGCGAGTACGCCCGGTAGGTGGGCTTCGGGGTCCTTGCCGGCGAGTGCGGGGACGCCGAAGTGCGTGGTGCTGCCGGCACGGCGGGAGGCAGGCTGGTGGTCGCGAGAGGGCTCGACCCACGGGCGGCCCAGAGCGAGTGCGACACGCTGTTCGAGCTCCGGGAAGCGAAACGGCTTGGCGAGGTAGTCGCGTTCCGTCAACCCAAGCTCGCGCAGCCGAGCCCCGTCCTTGTCGATCGCGGCGAGGAACAGCACGGGCACGTCGGCGAGCGCGGCGTTGGCTCGCAGCTTGGTGGCGAAACTCCATCCGTCGAGCACCGGCAGATCCAAGTCCGTGATGACCAGATCGGGCGGCGCGGCCAGAGCGTGCGTCACCGCCGATTCGCCATCGGCGGCGCGATCAACGATGAAGTCCTGCTTCTCCAAGCAGGTGCACACCATGCGCAGGATCCACGGATCATCGTCGACGACCAGGATCCGACCCGCGCGCATGCAAAACCAGCGTAGGTGGGCCCCAATGGGGTGTCAACGTGGAAGGGCGAGCGGTTGTGGCGCAGGACCGCGCGGGCTCGGGAGTTCGTTGTGGTGGACGTCGGGTCGGGGCGTCGTGCTTGCGAGGGGCGGCCTTTGGTCCGGGCGGTGGCCACTCGGTTCTCCGTGCACCCGAGTGTCGCAAGCGTCAGCGGTCGGCCGAGGCGAGTCGATGGCATGCAGCATCCAAGCGGCGCGACTGACCGGCCGTTCCTCGCCGTCGATCGACGGCCGACGGAGGGTGAATGAGTAGTCCGCGTCACCATGGCAACGGCGCGTGGCGGGGTCCGGCCAGCGGAGGCGATGGTTATCGCAACGATCGAGGCGAGGAATCACCAGCAAGGCGCGTGAGACCGGTCGCTTGCGCTTGTCTGCGACCACCGGTTTCTGGGAAACTCCACATCATCATGCGCGCACTCTACACGCTCCTCGCCTGCAGCTCGCTGCTCGGTTTGGTCGCCTGCGGCGACGACGATGCCGATGACAACCACGGCTACGTGACGATGACGTTTCAGCGACTCGCCGGAGAGGACAACCCGCTCCCGGGAACCCGTCGAGTGAACATCGCCGTCGACTATCGCTCGGAGCTGGCCGATTTCTACCGCGATCAAGGGAACGAGTGGGCGGCCGACGGCCCCAAGGGAGCGGAGGTCTTCGAGGCTTGGGAAAGCCGGTTGTGCAACAAGGATTTGCCCCAGGTTGCGGGGTGTACCGTCCTCTCGATCAATCAAGAACTCGACGGTGGTTCTCCGCAGCTGCGCGTCTCGTACGAGGTGACGGACGACGACATCGAGTTCGCCAAGTTCTACATTGGACCGATCCCCACGCAATCGCTGCTCGGCGCAGATCCGCTGGTCGAGATGAACACGCAAGGCGTCGCGGGTTTCAACGGCAGCGGAGACGTGATTTGGGTGGCCAAGAACTACGAGCCGAGCGCCGCGTCGCCGAAGTTCTCGGTCGGTTTCTCGGTCGAGGTCGGTCCCCAGTAGCGCACCCTCGCGCGTCCCCGCCGTCGAGCCGCTCGCGGCGGCGCAGTTGTCGGTCGTCGGGTGGCTTGTCGGCTGCCGTCGACCCGCTCGCGGCGGTGCAGCTGTCGGTCGTCGGGTGGTCGTCGGACCCGGTTTAGCCGCTCGCGGCGGTGCAGTTGTCGGTCGTCGAACCCGGTTTAGCCGCTCGCGGCGGTGCAGTTGTCGGTCGTCTGGTGGCTTGTTGGACCCGGTTTAGCCGCTCGCGGCGGTGCAGTTGTCGGTCGTCGGGTGGCTTTTCGGCTGCCGTCGAGCCGCTCGAGGCGGTGCAGTTGTCGGTCGTCGGGTGGTCGTCGGACCCGGTTTAGCCGCTCGCGGCGGCGCAGTTGTCGGTCGTCGGGTGGTCGTCGGACCCGGCTTAGCCGCTCGCGGCGGTCGGTTGTCGGGTGGATTGTCGGACCGCCAACCGTCGCCCAGCCGCTCGCGGCGGTGCGGCTGTCGGTGGTGGTCGTCGGCGCGATTTAGTCCCGCGCGGCGATGCGGTTGGGGGCCGTCGGCTCGTCGCCGTCGGCCGAGCCGTCGTCGGAGTTAGCGTCGCTGATGCCCGGGGCGGCGGTGTCGGCCGAGTCGTCGGAGGTGGCGTCGCTGGTGGCGGTGTCGGCCGAGCCATCGTCGGAGGTGGCGTCGGAGGTGGCGTCGGAGGTGGCGTCGGAGGTGGCGTCGGAGGTGGCGTCGCCGGTGGCGGCAGTCTCGGGCGTGTCGTCGCCATCGCCGGTGGCGGTGGCGGCCGAGTCGGTCGTTTCGCTGTCGCCGGACGAGCTCGGCTCGTCGGTGGGTTCGGTGTCGTCGCCCGACGTGCCACCGCCGTCACTTGTCACCGATCCGGTGGCGCTCGACCAGGGATCCTCGTCGTCGAACGGGCCTAGATCTCGTTTCGATTGCGGCCACAGATGGCTGGGCAAGCCGCCGGTCACGCCCGTGTCGTCGGCGATCTCGTCCTCACACACGCCGCCTTTGCCGGGCTGTACCTCGTCAACCGAACAGATCAAACCATCGCGGCAGTCGTCGTCCGTCCGACAAAACTCGCCGAACTTGGCCTTACAGCCCCCCGCGAGCAGGAACAGGGCGGTAGCGACGACGCGGTGACGAGTCAGTTTGCGATCGCTTTGTAGCATACGTCGACGATCTCGTAGTCTCGCTCACCCCGGGGAAGCTTGACGGTCGCGTCGTCACCCGCGCTTTTTCCGATGAGCGCGCGGGCGATCGGCGACGTGATCGAGATATGCCCGCGCTCGGCGTCCGACTCGTCTTCACCGACGATGGCGTAGGTCGTGCGTTTGTCGGACTCGAGGTCGACGACCGTCACGGTGGCTCCGAACGCGATGCGCTCGGTATCGACGGTCTCCGGGTCGATGACGTTTGCCCGTGACAGTCGATACTCGAGATAGCGCAAGCGCGCGTCCAAGGCCCCCTGGCGTTCCTTGGCGGCGTGGTATTCGGCGTTTTCACGCAGGTCGCCGTGTTCGAGGGCGGCTTCGATCTCGCGAACGTTGTCGGGGCGGTCGACTTCCTTGATGTGCTTGAGCTCGGCGCGGAGCTTCTCTTGGCAGCCCGGTGTCATCGGGAATCGTTCGTCCATGTGCGGTCCTCGGGTCGATCGGTTAGCAGTGGGTTTTCGGAGTCTGCACGGGGTCGTGCAGGATACATGGCGTGGCGGCTCGGGTGGCGATCGTCCGCGCGCGCGCGCGGCGACGCGTTAGAAAAACACCGTTTCGCGCGCCATGCGACCGCGACTAGCGACGCGTGACCTTGCCCTGGGTCATCGCGTGTGCGTTTCCGAGGTTCGCTGTGATGTCGGCCTCGCGCGCTTGTACATCCCACTCCAGGTCCGCTAGGCCATCGAGAATGCGGGCGCGCAGCCGCAGCGAGTCTTCTTTGTCGTTGGCGAGACGGTCGACGAGCGCGTCGAGGCTGGCCGGGTCCGCGATGTCGATGAGGGCCTCGACCCCCTGGTACCGCACCGTTTCGTCCTCGTCCTCGAGGTAGCGAGCGACGAGTGCGGGCACCTTCGGGTCGTCGATCTCTTGCAGATGCGCGAGCAGCTGAATCTTCGTTTGGGGGTCGCGCTCGTACCCAGGAGGATGAGCCTCGATGATGGCATCGAGGATCTCCCACTCTTCGGTCTCGTTGGCGACGTCTTCAAGCACCCGCAAAGCCCAGGCCAAGTTCCCTTGGGACACGCAAAACTGCTTGAGTGCGGGCAGGACCGCCTTGTCCAGCGCGACCGCCCGGCGATAGACCCACCCCTTTTCCTCTTCGTCTTCGATGGTTTTCGACGCGGTGACGGTGAAGCGCTGAAGCAGGCCCACGTATGCCGCCTCCGAGCCGTCGGCCAAAAGTTGCTCCATCGCATCGTAGCGTTCGGCCGATTGGCAAAACGCGTTGGTGATGGTCTTGATGTTGCGAGCGAGGCGGGCCTTGCCCCGCCCGGATGAGGAGAATAGGTCGCGAATTCCCACGGGTGTCGTACTCTGTGATTACCGCGAGATTCGCGGCGACTGACCGGGCGTCGCCGGCAGGCGTGTCGCGTCTCGATCGGGTGGTGAGCCTGGGTGGCCCAAGGGGGGAAGGAACGTCCCGGTGCCGGAGTCTTGGGGAGGGACGAGCCCACAGGCTCCGACCGCCGTGTCCTCGTCGGTGTCGACGTGGTGGCAACACCCGTCCGACCGACATTCGTAGTCCTCGGGGCACTGTGGGGCCTCGTCGGGCTCGCAAGAGAACAGCACGTTCTCCCGCGGCGGATCGAAGCAATTCAGCGTGCCGACGAGTCCCGCACTCAGCATGCCGATCGAGATCAGGCGAACAGATAGCCGCCGCATTAGAACCGAACCTCCACCCCGGTCGGGCCGACCGCCCAGCGTTGACGGCCACCGCGTTTGTGGTCGATGAGCAGCAAGACCACGCTCGTCGTCACCGCGGCGGCCCCGGCCGCCAGCATCACCTGCGCCGTGACGCTGAACGCCCGCCCCCGATCGAGATGGTCTTCGTACTCGTCCTTCGCCGCGCTGTAGGTGGGTTGCTTGCCGGTGCTTGGGTCGATCAAGGCGGCCACGCGCGCCGCCCGTTCCTCTTCGCGCTCGACCGCGTAGGCGGCCAAACCGGCGGTGACAAGGGCCGCGGCGCCCCCGACCAGCGCTCCCCATCCCGCGCGTGCGAGCGGCGACGCCCTCTGGGGCAGATCGAGGCCGTCCTGAGGGTCGAGTCCTTGTCCCTCGAGTTCGCCCGAGGCCCGACGAGCGTTCTCGTCTTCGGCCGAGATGACTGGCCCCGCCACGCTGCCGCCCCGGGGCGCTTCGCTGGGGAGCTCGGTGGCAGGTACGTAGGGTTCGTTCGGGGCGCTCTCGGGTGCATTCGAGGCGGACGGCGATGCTCGGGTGGGCGCCGAGGGCAACGGGGCCGAATCCGTTGCGGGCGCGGCGGAACCGGTCTCGGTCCCCGATGGTGCGTCGCCTTCGTGGGCTTGCGTTGCTCCCGCGTCGAGCCGGCCCGGGCGGGTCGTGGGCGCGCCGGGACTGGGCGCGGCCGGGCGGGTCGCACTCGCCGGACCCGGTGGTTCCGCGGCGGCGGCCGGGCGGGGCCCGAGACCGAGCGTGGCGGCCATGAGCATGGTGGCGAGGTGACGAGTCCAACCGACGCCACCCCGATCGGGACGCTCGAGCGTCGGCGACTGGGCGCAGCCGAATTCGTGCTGAAGCTCGCGGCCAGGTGAAGCCATAGCGGGGCAAAGATAGGCGAGCCAGGGGTTATCGGCGAGTCCTTTTCCCAGCCGTCGCTCGAGGTACTCGCGCCCGGCGAATTTCTGCTATGCCTCGACGCGCTTTCTCGTGGCCCGTTTCCTCGTCCGGGGCGTTGACCCCGTCGTCGCGGACAACCCCGCCCGCACCGTCGACGGCCGCGTCGTGTCGCGGCGGCCGGCTCGTTCGGCCGCATCTCGTCGCGCGGGGCGGGGCGCGTCGATTTCGTCACGAGTAGCGGTCGGCGGCCGTTCCGAGTCGCTGGTGCCGGGGTCCCAATGGATCGCTCGTTCGGTGGCCACCTTGTGTGCGACAGCACTATCCGTCGCGGCCGCTGCTTGTGCGCACCGGACGAAGGTCGCCGAGCCGGTGTACCCCGAGGCCACCGTCTACGCCCGCGACCCCCAGTTTGTCGGCGAGTGGGTGGGTGAGGTCGGCGGCATGTGGGGGATTTTGACCCTCGGCGAGCTCGAGCCCCATCGCTTCTTCGGTTCATTTGTCGCGGACGATGCATCGGTGGAATACGTGCTGATGCTCGACCAGTCGCTGGTCCGCGACGATCGCGGCGCCGAAGCGCCGAGCAATCGGGTCGTGTTCACCTGGCAGGACGGCCAAGGCGGGCGGGGTCGCGGCTGGCTGTTGGTCAATCGTGAGGACACGGCGCTCACCGGGGCGTATGGCTACGACAATGCGGTGCAGGGCCTCGGCGAATGGACCCTGATCCGGTCGGACACTTGAGCTGCCGCTTGTGCCTGACGCTTGAGCCGGGGAGCGCCGCTGCGAGCGAGCTCCGGCTCATTGGGGCGACCCAGTCGCGGCTTCGGTGCGTGGCTCGGCGAAGCGGCCAGCTCGGTTCGACGCGACCGTTTGGCGCGCTAACTCGACTCGACGGCGCTGGTCGGGCCGGTCCGTCGCGCAGTTGGGGAGACCACCAGTTGATCGCTGGCCGCGCCCAGCGAGCGCAGCTGCAGGCGAAACTGCGGACCGGCTTCCGAGAGGACGACGCGGCGCCCCGCGCCAGCGAGGCGGGTCGCGGTGCTGACCAGCCATCCGAGGACGGGCGGGGCAACCCGGGTGATGTCGCTACAGTCGAGGACCAAATCTACAGTCGTGGTGGCCAGTTGCTCGTCGATCTCGGCCGTGAACTCGAACAACGGCTGGGCCGCGTCCAGGCCCGTAGGCAATCGCAGAGCGCCAGAATCCGGACCGGGTCGCCGCAACGCGAGGAGCATGGCTACTCGTTCGGCTGTCGCGGCAGGGGCTTGAGTGGGGGGCTTGCCGCAGTCCCTTACTCGATCGTGACCGCCGCGCTCGCAGTGGGGTCGATCTGACCCTCGACCACCGCTTGGGCGTTGACCGAGAGCACCGTTCCCGGCCCCGTCACCGGGCAGGCCTCAGGCACGGGTACTTCTGCGTCCACGACCGTGCTCGCGCCGGCCGCAACGCGTTCGTGGACCTCCACGCGCGCTTCGGCGACAGTCGTCCGGGTCCAGACCGGTGACAGATGGCGCCGGCTGGCCCGCGTGGTGAACCGGGAGGCTTCGACCGGTTGGCCGTCGGGTTCGGTCCATTGGCGGGTGGCGACGAGCAGGCGCAACACGACGCTGCGCAGCAACGCCTCATCGGTGCCGCCGCTTACCCGGATCGTGGCCGGGCAGGTCGCTCCGCGAGTCGCGCGCGGCGCCTGAGGTTCAACCTCGACGCGAACGCCACTCCCCCGAAGGCACGCTTGCATGCTCTCGCTGAACGTCATGGGGCGGTTCTACTCGGTTTGCGCCCGCGCGGGGCGGGCGAACCCCGCGTCCCGCGGGCGCGCGCCACAAAACCCCACACGCAGGTAATTCTGACGTCACGTAAGAAAGTGCGCGATCTCGCCAGCCCGCGAGAGTCGGGCGAAGCCCCGAATCGGTTGACAGCGGCCGTTGTCACTTGCAGACTCGCCCCAGACTCTTACCCTTACGTAAGGGAAGGGTTCGACGCACTCGCGCACCGAGCGCTCAGCGCCATGTCCAGGTCACGAATGAAAATCGGAGAGCTCGCTCGTCGCACCGGGAAATCGGTGCGCGCGTTGCACCTCTACGAGGAGAAGGGCTTGCTCGATGCGGACCGTTCGGAGGGCGGCTTCCGCTTGTACGGCGCCGAGCAGCTCGCGCGGGTGTACTGGATCAGCAAGCTGCAAGACATGGGGTTTCAGCTGGGTCAGATCCGTGGGCTGTTGGATGCGGTGGCGACCTCAAGCTCGGCCCCGGCCGCGATGGAGAGTGTGCGCGAGATGTTTCGCGGCAAGCTCAACGAAACTCGGGCGCAGATCCAGCGCTTGATGGAACTCGAACGCGATCTCACCGATAGCTTGGGCTATCTCGAAGGCTGCCGTGCCTGCAATGAAGAGGGCACGGCTTCGGTGTGCGCAACGTGTGCCGATACCCGTCACTCCGTGCCCGAGCCCACGCTGGTCTCGGGCATTCACATCACTCGGTCATCCTCATGAGCACCACCACCGACCAACGTCCTATCTACCTCGACTACGCGGCGACCTGTCCGGTCGACCCCCGCGTGCTCGGAACCATGTTGCCGTACTTCACCGAGGCGTTCGGAAACGCGGCCAGCCGCACGCACGCCTACGGCTGGGATGCGGAGGACGCCGTTGAGACCGCACGTGGCGAACTTGCGGCTACGATCGGCGCCGACGCGAAAGAAATCGTGTGGACGTCGGGCGCCACCGAGTCGAACAACTTGGCCGTCAAGGGCGTGGCCGAGTACCTGGGCGATCAGGGGCGACACATCATCACCGTCGCCACCGAGCACAAAGCGCTGCTGGACAGCTGCAAGCACCTCGAGCGGCAGGGCTACACCGTCACGTACCTCCCCGTCAAAGCCGATGGCCTGATCGACCTCGAGGAGTTCGAGGCGGCGATCACCGATGAAACCGTGCTGGTGTCGGTGATGCTGGCCAACAACGAGACCGGGGTCATCCAGCCGATCGCGAAGATCGGTGAGCTCTGCCGGGCGCGTCGGGTGCTGTTTCACACCGATGCGGTCCAAGGCCTGGGCAAGGTGCCGATCGATGTCGACGCCATGAACGTCGACCTGATGAGCATGTCGGCGCACAAGATCTACGGACCCAAGGGGGTCGGGGCGCTGTACGTCCGCCGGCGTAAGCCTCGGGTGCGGCTCGTGCCGCAAATCCACGGTGGCGGTCATGAGCGCGGTAATCGGTCCGGGACGCTCAACGTCCCCGGAATCGTTGGGTTCGGCGAAGCGGCTCGGATCGCGCGTGAGGAGATGCGCGAGGAGTCGGTGCGGATTTTCGAGTTGCGCGAACGCTTGCGCAAACAGCTGATGAGTTCACTGTCTCACGTGCAGGTCAACGGCTCGCTCGAGCATCGCTTGCCGGGCACCTTGAACATCTCGTTTTCGTACGTCGAAGGCGAGGGACTTCTCATGGGCCTCAAAGACATCGCGGTGTCATCGGGCTCGGCGTGCACCTCGGCGAGCCTCGAGCCGAGCTACGTGCTCAAGGCCATGGGGCTGGATGACGAACTCGCCCATTCGAGTCTGCGTATTACGATTGGTCGCACCACAACCGCAGATGAGATTGACTACGTCGCGCGGCGCATTGGCGAAGTTGTCCAGCGTCTCCGCGAAATGTCACCACTTTGGGAAATGGTGCAAGACGGGATCGACTTGTCGACCATCGAGTGGACGGCCCACTAATCATTCAACTCCCATCACGAAGGAACACACCATGGCATACAGCGACAAAGTTGTTGATCACTACGAAAACCCCCGCAACGTCGGCTCGTTCGACAAGGGTCAAGACGACGTGGGAACCGGCATTGTCGGTGCCCCCGCCTGCGGCGACGTGATGAAACTGCAGATTAAGGTGTCCGACGACGGCACCATCACCGACGCCCGTTTCAAAACCTACGGCTGTGGTAGCGCGATTGCCAGCTCCAGTTTGGTGACCGAGTGGGTCAAGGGCATGAGCGTCGAGCAAGCCGCGGGCATCAGCAACGCGCAGATCGCCGAAGAACTGTCGTTGCCGCCGGTCAAGATCCACTGCTCGGTGTTGGCCGAAGACGCGATCAAAGCCGCGGTCGCCGACTACCACCAAAAGCAGGGCGCTCACTAAGCACCATGGCAGATGTGACGGTAACGGCCCGCGCGGCCAGGGTCATGCGTGATCAGCTGACGCGACGGGGCACCCCCGACGCCGCCGTGCGAGTGGGCATCCGCGGGGGCGGTTGCACGGGGTACTCGTATCTGTTCGAGTTCGAGGACCAGCCGCGCGACAACGATCACATTGTCGAGATCGGCGGGGTGCGCGTCGTGGTCGATCCAAAGAGTCTCGTGTTGCTCGATGGCACGGAGGTGGATTTCGAGACGGGGATGCGTGGCCATGGATTTCGGTTCAATAATCCCAACGTCAAACAGTCGTGCGGTTGCGGTGACTCCATCAGCTTCTGACTTTGCGCTACCGCAATTCGATCCCAACGTAGATCATTTCGCTCGGCTCGGGCTGCCGCGACGGATTGCGCTGGCGCGCGACGACATCGAGACGGCGTACCTCGAACGGTCGCGGCGGGTGCATCCCGATCGACACGCGTCAGCGGACGCCGTGGTGCAGCGAGCGGCCCTCGAGCACACCGCGGCGCTCAACGAGGCGTATGCGATCTTGCGCGACCGGGTACGACGTCTCGAATATCTCGTGGCCCTCGCCGGGATCGATCTCGATTCAAACGACCCCAACGAAGGTGCTCCCGCGCCGGCGCAGGCCCTGCTGATCGAGATGATCGAGACCCGCGAGGAGCTCGCCGAGCGCATCGCCCAGGGGCCCACGGCTGTGGATGAGATGCACGACGCCGTGAGCGATCGGGCCGACGACCGCTACGAACAAGCTGCGGTCGCGCTGGAGGCGGGGGACGTCCGTCGGGCCGCCGAACGGCTGGTCGAGCATCGCTACCTGCGGCGCTTGCTGGCCGAGATTGAAGCGGCCACCAATCACTAGTACCGCTACCGGAGTTCTTCCGTGTCGACATCCAAGATTCCTGTCGCCGATTCGGGCGCTTTTCTGCAGATCGCCGAGCCGGAACGGCCGCGACAATCGCGACGTGAACCCGGGTTCGCGATCGGCATCGATTTGGGCACGACCCACAGTTTGGTCGCGCTGGCGGCCCGGGGGGCCGAGGCGCGCGTTCTGACCGACGACGAGGGACGCGCGTTGGTGCCGTCGGTCGTGTCTTACGCCCGCCCCGAGCCGACCGTCGGTCATCCCGCGCTAGCCGATCGCCCGAAGTTTCCGACGCGGGTGCTCAGCAGTGTCAAACGATTCATCGGTCGCGGTCCGGACGAGATCGATTTTCGCCACCCGTACCAGCTTGTGCGCCACCCGGGAGACAACGTGGTGCGATTCGACGTGGGCGAAGGACGGGTGTGCTCACCGATCGAAGCGTCGGCCGAGATCCTCAAGCGGCTTCGTGCCCGAGCGGAGACCGAACTTGGTCGGCCGGTTTCCGGAGCGGTGATTACCGTGCCGGCCTACTTCGACGATGCTCAGCGTCAGGCCACCAAGGATGCCGGGCGGATCGCCGGACTGGAAGTCTACCGCTTGTTGGCCGAGCCGACCGCCGCCGCGCTCGCCTACGGTCTCGACAGCGGGCGCAGCGGGTACTTCGCGGTCTACGATCTCGGCGGAGGCACCTTCGACGTCTCGGTGCTGCGATTGCGTGACGGCGTGTTCCAAGTGCTCGCGACTGGTGGCGACTCACAGTTAGGGGGCGACGACTTCGACCGCCGACTCGCCGCCGATCTCCTGCGCGCGGCTGGGGTCGACGAACCCACACCGGCGCAGTGGCAAGAGGTCGTGGCCGAGGCCCGTCGGGTGAAAGAGTCGCTCAGCGAGTGCGACACCGTGACAGTCGAGTTGCACCGCTCTCCGTTGCGTGAACATCGGGTGACCCGTGCCGCATTTGAAGCGACGATCGAGTCGCTGGTACGCGACACGATTCGCACCTGTCGCGGTGTGCTCAAGGACGCTGACCTGTCAACGGATGATCTCGATGGGGTGGTGCTCGTGGGTGGTTCCACGCGGGTTCCGCTGGTGCGGCGACTCGTGGAACAAGCGTTTCGGCGGGCGCCGCTGACCGATATCGACCCCGATCGCGTGGTGGCCTATGGGGCGGCGATCTCGGCCGATGTCCTGTCGGGCAGCGAGCGCGACGGTGTGACTTTGCTCGACGTGGTGCCGCTGAGCCTAGGCCTCGAGACGATGGGAGGCATCGTCGAAAAGATCATCCCCCGCAATGCGACAATCCCGATCGCCGCGCGCCAGGTGTTTACCAACTACTCGGAGAAACAAACGGGCATGAGCATGCACGTGGTGCAAGGCGAGCGGGAGCTCGCAGCGGACTGCCGCAGTCTAGCTCGGTTCGAGTTGTCGGGACTGCCACCGTTGCCGCCCTCGATGGCTCGCGTCGAAGTGACGTTCCAGCTCGACGCCGATGCGCTGCTCACCGTGACCGCCCGCGAGTTGATGACGCAAAAGCAACAGTCGGTGGAGGTCAAACCCACGTACGGGTTGTCGGAGGCGGAGGTCAACGACCTGGTCCGCGACAGTTTGGATCACGCCCGGGAAGACTTCGCGGCACGAGACCTCGCCGAAGCGCGGGTGGAGTTGGGGCGGGTGGTCCTCGCCGTGCGCACGGCCTTGTCCGAGGTCGGGCATATCGAGGGATTGTTGTCGGAGGCCGAGCGAGTGCAGCTTGAACGTCAGCTGGGCGAGGCCGAGCGATTGATGAGCGACGGGCAAGTCGAGGCGACGGCGATCAATGCCGCACGGGAACAACTCGAACAGACGAGCGGACCGTTTGCCCGACGGCGGATGGAACGAGCGCTCAACGCCAACATGTCGGGCAAGAGCCTGTCTGAGATCGAACAGGTGCTCGCAGCTGACGACGAGACGCTCGACGAGCGTCGCGGCGGGCACCAGGCCGAGCAGATCGAAACCACCTAGCCTGAGTCTGGATTCTTATGCCGAAAGTGACCTTTCAAGGCGGACCCGACCCCGCGATCACGGTGGAGGCCGAGCCGGGTCAGACCCTGCTCGAGATCGCCGAAGAGCACCACGTCAAGATGGGGTCGGCCTGTGGCGGTGTGTGTGCCTGCTCCTCGTGCCACTGCTGGATTCGTAGCGGCGAGGCATCGCTGGAAGAGGCGACCGAGCGCGAGGAAGACCGGATGGATATGGGGTTCGACGTTCGGCCGTACAGTCGACTCGGATGTCAGGTTCGCGTGGCGCAGGCCGATCTCGTGGTGGAGTTGACCGAGGAGTCGGTCACGACCTGGTACAACGAGCATCCTGAGCACCGTCCGGGGTAGCTGGCGTTCGACACGAGGCGACGCGATGGGCGTCGCCGCGGCCGCCCGCCGGGAGCCGAGGCACCAACAGCGGCCCGTAGTGGGACCTGGCCCGCGCCAGATCTGGGACGCCAGGCGCAGGAGGTTCGCTCCGGCGGTTGCGTCGTCGTCAGCCGGACCCCCGGTCTGAGGGGAACCGTAGTGGTCACGGCACGATCGGCACCGCGAGTCGATTGCGTCGGAAGTTCCCCGGGGGCGCTTGTCAAACGAACACGACCGGCTCCGGAGGTGGTGATGAACAGCCCCAAAGATTACGATCCCTACGAACATTCTAACGATCGCGGCGTTTCAACGGTGGGTTCGGCCACGCTCGGCCTCGCGTGGACGTGGACGTGGACGTGGAGGTCGGTGCGGGCGTCGTCGTGGGCGTGGGCTCTCGTCGCGGTCCATCTGTCGGCGTGTACTGACGCTCTCCGCGACAAGCCCGGAGATGAAAACGCCTACGCTCCCGTCACTGACCAGGCGGACGACGACGACGACGATCCGGCTGACGACGACGACGACGACGACCACGAAAACGACGAAAAACTCGATCTGGGGAACGCCACGGGCGGAGGCGATGACGATGACGACGTGGATGGCGTGGAGGGGAAGTTGGTCGATCTACTGTTCGTGATCGACAACTCGGGGTCGATGGGCGAAGAACAAGCCAATCTGGCCCGCAACTTCCCCTATCTGATTCAGCAGCTACGCGGGATCGAAGAAGGCGGTGAAAACGCGAACGTCGACGTCAACATCTTGCTGACCACGACGGACCTCGGTAACTCACGCTGCCCGGCCACGACGCCCGAGGGCGGAGATCCGGTCACGACGGGCTGCAATGCCAAGATCGAGGACGGCGAGTTTCTGCCCAATGGCGACAGTCCCGACGCGAGCGCGGCCTGCACAGACGTTTGCCCGAGCGATGTGGGCATCCGCGACGAGCGGCCGTACATCTGGTTTAGCGGGGGCAGCGACAACGTCGAGGACGTGCCAGATGCGGATGTCAACGGCGACGGCGTGCCCGACGACTCCGTGGCCCAGGCACTCGCCTGCTTGGGGCCGCAGGGCATCCAAGGCTGCGGCTTGGAGAGCCCCTTGGAAGCGATGCTGCAAGCGCTCGATCCCAGTACAGCCCACAATACCGCAGACGAACCGTTTTTGCGCGAAAAAGCCATGCTCGCCATCGTGTTGGTGTCGGACGAGGCCGATTGCTCTGTCAACGAGGACCTGCATCCCGAGGTGTTCGGTGAAGATGGCGGGAAAGAGTTCTGGGAGGTCAATCCCCACACTGGCGAACAGCAGGTGAGCTCGGCCATCTGTTGGCATGCGGGGGTCGAGTGTACGGGCAATAGTCCCTATGATTGCCAGGCTCGGCCCGACGACGAAAGTGGTCTGCGTTCGCTGGGCCGCTACAAACAATTCCTCAATGGCCTCATCGACGGCGGTAAGGAGGTCGTCATGTTGGGGATTTTGGGAATTCCAGAGGTGACGGCCCATGCCGACGAGCCGCCGTACCAGCCTACCGCGGGGGGGGTGCTGGATCTGGAGTATCGCGACTGGATCGATGGGGTGTTTCCGGACGGGGATATTCTCCCCTCGGACTGGAGCGACGACCCACAGCGCGGAGCTGACTATCAACAATACTTGTTCGGCATTGGGCCCGGTTGTACCGGTGTGACCTCGGATGGCGATTTCACCGGCCAGGCGGTGCCACCTCGTCGGATCCGGGATGTTTGCGAATCGCTGAACCGCCCGGCCGAGGGCCAAGAGCCGGAGAAGATCCGGTGCTGTATGGAGTCGATTTGTGACGAGGACTTCAGCGCGGCGATCGACTGCTTGACGGGTTTGGTCGAGGTGACGATTCCGCCATTGTGAGCCAGCGGGGCCGATCTAGTTGCGCCCGGGTGGACATCCGGAACCCAGGGTTAGTATTTGATGATGTAGTGCACGGCTTTGTTCTTCGGTCGGGTTTCGTCGGCTACGCTGATACCGGCCGCCGCCGGATCGAACGTGATGTTGACCTGGGCGTCAGCGGTCCCGGCCGCATTCGCATCGCCTCCCGCACTGCGCTCCCAGCTGAACACGCCGGACGGAACGATGTTGTGGGAGTTGACGACCACCCCCGGGAGCTCGCCGGTCATGCCTTCAAGCGCGAAACCCTGCTCTCGTCCGACCGGATCGTCTTGGGCCGCGCCACGAAGGAACCAGTTTTGCAAATCCGGTAGCCGGATGTGACCGGAGCTGGCCGCACCCCACGTCACGCCGATCGCCCCAGCCAGCTCGGGGTATTCCTCAGCCGCGACCTCGGCTCCATCACAGAGTAGCCATCCCGGCGGGACGACGATACCGCCGTAGGCGACGATGGTGCCCGGCGGTGCGGCCGTCTCGGCCTTCTCTAGCACCAAGCGGAAGTTGTCGTTGACCTCGGCCGCACGCGCTGGTTCGCCCGCCACAAACACGTGGAGTTCATCGCGGGTGCCTTTCGTCTGCGCCGCGACCAGGGTCGACACGCCCACGAGGCACAGCACGATCGCTCCCCCCCACAGTCGAGTCGTGAATCGCAGTCTCGCTTCGAGCTCAGCGACGCGCCGGTGAACTTGCTCGTCATGTGCCTGCATCGGTTTCCTTGTGGTGCTCGCTGGTCGAGATGCTACTGCCATACGAATTCATCCCAGTCTCGGGCGTCCCACAGCCCGGGGTCTTCGCTGTGGTCGTCGTCGCTGTCACCGCTGGTGCCATCGCTATCACCGTCGCCGTCGCTGTCGCCTTCGCCGTCTCCATCGCCGTCTCCATCACCGTCGCCATCACCATCGCCATCGCCATCGCCATCGCCATCACCATCACCGTCGCCGTCGCCATCACCATCACCGTCGCCGTCGCCATCACCATCACCGTCGCCATCACCATCACCGTCGCCATCGACATCCCCTCCGGTTGCGAGCGTGCTAGCATTCTCGCCGTCAGCCGGGGTCCCCGAAAAACACGCCAGCGTGAACAAACTGACCACCGCGATGAGCCGGGTGACCCATGCGTTCACAACGTTCCACATGTGGAGCTCGAGCCTAACGGCTGACGGCGGTTCGCACAACAAGGGGCACGTTGCTCGAGCGCCGTGCGAATTGGCGCCAATCAAAAGTTCAGTCGGGCCATCGTCGCCGGCGGCCCTGCCCTCGAGACCGGCTAGGTCGGACGTGGGGGTGGGTGACTGCGCGTCAGTTCACCCGGGTGTCGGTTCGAAGTCCCCGTTCCAGGGGCGGTCGAGTGGACTCAGTCGGAGCAGCGTCAGGCCGCTCAGAACGCTCGAGCACTGCAGGCGTGCCGGTTGGCCCCGGGAAACGGCGAACGGCGCGGATGATACGATGCCCCCCGATGAAGCGACTGCATACGCTCGAATTCGAAGACCTCGCCTGGTGCCCGTCGTGGATTCGAACCGCGATGACCAATGTGCTGGTCGTGTTTGCCCGTAAGATGGGTATCAACGCGGCTGTCGATCACTTGGTCACCCGCATACTGGCGGAGCACCAACTGGATCGGATTGTCGATCTCGGCTCTGGCGGCGGGGGAGCGATGCTCGACGTGCTTGGCCGACTCAGGGCTCGCCCTCAGACACGCGATGTACGCCTGATTCTGAGCGACCAGTATCCCAACCTCGATGCCATGGCTCGTTTTCCTGATCGCGACGACGCGGCACCGATTCGCTATCTCGCCACACCCGTCGATGCGACGAGTCTCAGCTCGGCTCCGGTCGGGCTCCGAACGATGGTCAACTGTTTTCACCATATGCGGCCGGAACAGGCCCGACAGATCTTGGCCTCCGCTCAATGCAGCGGGTTGCCCTTTCTGGTGTTCGAGGCCGAGGATAACGAGATCCCCCGCATCGTGTGGCTGTTGTCGTTTCCCATCGCGCTGCCGCTCGTCTTCTGCATGGCGCTCTACTTTACTGCGTTCGTGCGCCCACTCTCGTGGCGCCAGCTGATATTCACCTACGTGGTGCCCGTCGTGCCACTACTGTTCGCCTGGGACGGCCACAACAGCGTCGCCCGCATCTACACGGCCGGCGATCTCGACGAGCTGTTGTCAAGTCTCGAGCCCGCCACCAACTACCGCTGGGAGAAAGGAGCGGGCAAAAACGAGAGGGGTCGCGACAAGGGGCTTTATTTATTGGGCGAGCCGGTGCGGCCGGCAGGATGACGCGACCGCGAGGGTGTTCCGCGACGCAGCCCTCGCTGGCCACCAGCACGGACGCAAAGTGCGCTGAGCACTGGCTGTCCAATGGCCTAACTTGAACCGCTGGCGTGACGGGAGGGCCGGTGGCGTCGGCGGCGACGCCGTCTGTCGCTACCTGCGCTCAGACGGGGGGAGCCCGCGCCGGGTAACCCTGTACGGGGCGGGAACGTTCCCTGGATCGCGTGACGAACGGGGCTACGACAACGAGCGCGATGTCCCTCGCTCGCCTTCTTCGCTCCGGTTCGCGGTTCGGCCACGGGTTTCTCTGCCTGTGTCTCATCGCGGTCGTCGGGTCGAGCGGAGGGTGGAGTCTTGCCCATGCTCGTCCCGCGTCGGTTGACCGTTCGCCGACGAAGCGGGTGAGGCCGGTGATGGTGGACGCGACATTGGCCCCGGATGGGCCCAACCGCGTCAAGGTGCAGGCACAAGTCGATGTGCACGCCGATGTCGATGCCGTGTGGGCCGCAGTCATCGACTTCGACGCTCGTGTCCGCGAAAACTGGCTCGTCGACGAAGCCGTGGTTTATGCCTCCCGACGCGATGGTGATCAGTTTCGGTACGGGGTGCGCTGGGGGCTGAGCGTAGCGGGAGTCGATGTCGTGTATCACACGACGTACGCGCTCGACCGCGACCGCGAGCAGTTGGAGTGGTCGCTCGACGACGAGTACGCCAACGATCTCGAGTACGCCCGTGGTCACTATCGTCTCGAGCCCGCCGACGAAGGATACGTTCGTGTCGTCTACGTCTTTGAAGTCGCCAGTGGGCACGTCGCTCCGTTGTGGTTGCGTCGGCGTCTGACCAAGCGCGGCGTCAATGCGTTGCTTTCGAGTATCCGCGACGCCGCCGAGCGAGCGCATCGCGCTCAACCATAGTGGTGATGTCGGGCCAGACCGCACGCACACGGCGGGGCTCCGCCCGCCAAGCCGATCCGACCGCAGCCTACTGGCGGGCGACGAGACCTCGGCGCTCGAGCTCTGTCACGCGGTCGCGCGTTTCTTGACCGGCTCGAGCGTACCCCGGGCCGAGTCCGTCGTAAATCGCGATCGCCCGCGCGAGCCGATCTCGCGCAGCTTGGGGTTGCTGTTCGTGCGTCAGCAGATCCGCAAATGCACGGTGCGTCAGCGCCTTCTCAGCCGGGTGATCGTACCAGTCACCGCGATGCGACTCGGCTTGCTCAAGTTGGCTGCGTGCCGTGGCGAAGTCTCTTCGGGCGAGCGAGATCCAGGCCAAGCCGGTGAGCGGCCGGGCGAGCACGCGGTGCCCTTTGCCGTGGGAGCTCGACCAAACGGTCATGGCCGCGGTGAAGTCGGCTTGCGCTTCCTCGTACCGACCCTGCTCAAAGCGTGTCCATGCCCGTTGGCATTGGAATTGGCCCAGCAGGGCGTTGTTCGCCGCCGGCTGAGCGCTGAGAGTTTGTACGGCCGATTCGTACAAAGCGTCCGCCGCAGCGAACTGACCGGCTCGGGTCCATACGGTGGCCAGGAATGAGGAGCAGATCGCGGCGTAGGCAGGCTGCGGTCGATCGGGCAATGTGGCGAGATCCATGCACCGCCGCAAGTGGTCGCGGGCCGGTTCGTCGCGCCCCTCGTACGTGTTGAGGATCCCCATCACTCCGACGAAGAACGCAGCTTCCGGATGTCGAGGATCGAACGCGTCGAGGGCCGCTTCTGCGTGCGGTCGCGCGGCTCGGTAGTCGCCCATGAGGGTCAAGACCAGGGCGTGTTGCGCCGCGGCCATCGGATCCGAGCGATCCGTGTGCGCGAACTCGACTTCGCTCAGGGCTTCATCCACGCGTCCTCGGGTCATCAGAGCCCGGCTCAGCGCGAGGTGGAGCGAGTGGGTCAGCGTTTCGTCGCCGCCCATGTGGGCGATGGCAGAGCTGGCCCGGCGGGCCCACATGCGGGCGGCCGCCAGATCGCCGCGTTGGAAGCCGCTGAGGCGCGCCAGCAGCGTCGCGGCACGCACGATCACCCGATCGTGACCCGCCGCTTCGGCGATGTGAATCGCTTCCACCAAGGTGCTCTCGGCCGCGGCTTGAGTTTGGCCGTCGGTCAACAATTGTCCGAGTTGAACGAGCGCCTCGGCGTGCAGTGGCGCGTAGTCGATGGTGCGCGCCTCGGTGACCAGTTGTTCCACGGCGCGGTGGGCCGCGGCTCGGCGCCCGGCTGCGTACACGGCCCGTGCCGCCGCCAGCTCGACGCGTAGGCGTTGGACGTCGCGTCGCGTCGCGTCGGCGACGGGCGGAGGCGGCAGGGCTCGAAGCGCGACCGGGTCGTCGCAGCGAGTGGCGTCGGCAATGCGCTCGGCTGCGGCGGCCACGGCTGTGCCCCGCGTGACGAATTCATCGGGGGTGCCCGCCAGCAACGCTCCGAAACTATCCAACTCGGCCAAGCGAGCCTGAAGGCACGAGAGCGTGTCGTACCGGTGCGGGACCCCTTGCGGCTCGGTGACTTCGGCGCAAACCGTCTCGCGGGTCTCGTCCCAGCGAGCCACGCTGCGCGCCAAGCTGTCGTCGATCCGCCCGAAGACCGGGCTCGCGTCGGCCTGGGCGAAAGCGTCGCGTACGCGGTCTCGACGAGATGCGTCCCATACCGTCGACGATCGCTCGCCTTCCGCCCCACAGACGCCGGGAAGAGGTTCTCGACTCTGGATCAACGCGAGCGCCGACACGACCGCGGCCACGCCGAGTAATGCGGCGCCGCGGCGCCGCTTTTGGTGGCGGACCGCCTCGAGGGCACGCAGCAACTCGTGCATGGACGCGAAACGGGCTTGGGGTTCGATGGCGAGGCCGCGTGCGAGGAGTCGCCGCAATCCGGCCGGGATCCGCACGCCCTTGGGCGGGGATTCGAGTCGCCCCGCGAGCACGTTGTCGGCCAGTACCGGCACGGTGGGCCCCGCGAACGGGGGCACGCCGTACACGGCCCGCCACAGGCTCACGCAAAAGCTGAACTGATCGCTCCGGGCATCGATGGCCGCGCCGCGCAGCTGCTCGGGAGCCATGTAGGCCGGTGTTCCCAGCATGGCCCCCGACTGCGTCAGGCGGCGGTCGGACATCTTCGCAAGCGACGCGGATGTCGCGGGATGAATCTCTACGGGCTCGGACGGTTCACCGCAGTACGCCACGCCGAAGTCGAGCACCCGCGCCTGCGAGTGCGCGTCGAGCATGACGTTGTCCGGCTTGAAGTCGCGATGGACGATTCCCGCGTCGTGGGCCGCGGCCAATCCGCGTCCTGCGGCTAGGTAGAGATCGACGATCTCGTGCCAGCGTAGTTGCTTCCGCGTGAGCAACTCTCGCAGCGTGCCGCCGGGCATGTACTCCATTGCCAAGTACACGTGCCCATCGTGTGCACCCACGTCGAAGACCGGCACCAGGTTGGGATGGCTGAGCTTGGCCATCGCCTGCGCTTCGCGTCGAAGCCGTCGCGACGCGATGGCCGAGTCGCCGCTTGCCGATGTGGAGAGGATCTTGATCGCCACGCGCCGGTCGAGGTCCGGATCGTGGGCTTCGTACACGACACCCATGCCGCCGCGGCCGAGTTCGCGGACGACGTGGTAGCGGCCGACCAACGAGTTTGGCGGATACGGCGTAGGTATCCCTCCCGGCGCCGCGCACCCGTCGGGCAGCAGCTCGCGAGTGACGTCCGCCAAGGTCGTGTCCCTGGTTCGATCGCCGACCGCGTCCGCATGTGGGGAATCCACACTCACCGCGTTGATCCTAACATCCGTGCCGTTCGCCGCTTCAGATCCGATCGCGCCGCGGCCAACCGGAACGGACGCAGACGGCCGTCAGCGTCCGGCCGGCCGGGTCGGACGGACAAGGTGGCGCCGCCCATCGGGACGGACGGCACCTCGGCGACTGAGCGAACACGCACACGTCCGGCTGGGCCCGCAACGCCGGCACGAGCGGCCACGCGTACGCATCTGCGACAATGCCGCGGGCTCGGCTGCGCGGCGGCGATCCGTCGGGATCTCCACCGCGACAGCCAAGCTTCGGCGGGGACGGTGTCTCCAGTTCGCTTGGCGGGCGGCGTCAGCCAGACCCTGAGGCCGACTTGCGGTTCTCCGCGGCGAATCCCAGTTGGCTAGACTCGCGACGTGGGCAGCGACGTCGCGCGTCGCGGTTGTCGACGTCGTTCACATGCTCCCAGACCTCGCTCGTGAACGGCGCGTTGTGCCGGTGCACTCGCGGAAGCAATGCATCGGCGGCGCCGATAGTCGCAGGTTGCTGCCGTCGACGACCAGCCATGTCCAGCCGGAGCCGCGTTGGGTTGTGGCCTGATTGCCGGACACCTCATAGATAGATGGCAGGGAACAGACCGGAGTCGGGGGAGATCGCCGCCGGGAGATCCCGTTGTCGATCCCCGCGTGCAGCTAGCATGAGATGCGTACGCGGCGTGATGCTATGGGTGGTGGAAATCGAAGGTTTCGACGCCGACGCGTGAGCTCATCGCCACGCGCCGAACTGGCGTCACGCGCCGACGCCCGTTCCCTCGCACCTGACGCACGATCGGTTGGGTCGGAGCTGGGGTTCGTTGAACTCCGGTTCACCCGATCTTCTCCTCGTCGCGGAGGCCACGCGACTTGGGTGAGGCTCGCCTACGTGGTGACGTCGACGGACACGCCACGCGCAAACGACGTTCGACTCGCTTCGACAATGTGGGGTTTTCCTGCTAGTGCCTACCGCTGCGTGAAGCGTCAACTGGCACGTCCCCGCACTACGACGTGGCCCGAACGCTTCGCAAAGGGCAAAAATCCATGACTACGCGCAAACTTCTTTCTCCCGAAAAACTCTTTTTGCTTTTGCTTCCCGCGGCACTCGTGACCGCCCCGGCGTGCGGTGACGACGACGATGATCATGGTCACGACCACGATACGGGCGACCACGGCGATGGCGATGGCGACGGAGATGGTGACGGCGACGGCGACGGCGACGGCGACGGCGACGGCGACGGAGATGGCGACGGAGACGGCGACGGAGATGGCGACGGAGACGGCGACGGAGACCCGACTGGCACCGGGAACGGCTCTGGCAGCGACACCGGCGGTAGCGGTAGCGATACCGGCGGCACCGGCAGCGGTAGCGATACCGGTGGCAGCGATACCGGCGGCACCGACACGGGTGGCAGCGACACGGGCGACACCGACACCAGCGGAAGTGACACCGGCGGTAGTGACACAGGTGGCACCGACACCAGCGGTAGCGACACCGGCGATACCGACACCAGCGGTAGCGACACGGGCGACACCGACACCAGCGGTGGCGACACGGGTGGCAGCGACACGGGTGACACGGACACCAGCGGCAGCGACACGGGCGGTAGCGATACGGGCGGCACCGACACCAGCGGCAGCGATACGGGTGGCACCGACACCAGCGGCAGCGACACGGGCGACACCGGTAGCGGTAGCGACACCGGCTCGAGCAGCACCGGATCCGGCGGCTGATCGTGCCCCGCGGCGTGGCGGCGAACCGCCACGCGCGGCTTTGTTCACCTGAATGCGAAACGCGGGCATCGGCCCGCGTTTTGCCGTTAAGGACCGACGGAAGCCGGTGGGGAACCGGTCACCCGAAAGCCCGCCCCGGAAATCGTACGGGCGCACGGGCGCGGTCGAAGCTCGCTTTGCTGGCCAGCGGACGAGCTCAGCTCCGACGCCGCGGCCAGCCTCGTCCGGGGATGCGCCGCCACGCGGGCAGCGGCGCACCCAGTAGGTGGCGGCACCCACTCACAGGTTGCGTTCGACCAGGCGCGCGATCGCTTGTTTCGATCCGGGGTTGCCCACGGCGGTATCGACCACCTGGCCGCCTTTGAATACCGCTAGCGTCGGGATGCTGCGAATACCGTAACGCGTCGCGGTTTCCGGGTTGCTGTCGACGTCCACTTTGACGACGCGAGCGCGGCCATCAAAATGCTCCGCCACCGCGTCGAGATGCGGCGCCATGGCGCGGCACGGCCCGCACCACGTGGCCCAAAAGTCGACGAGCACGGGCCCGTCGGCGGCCAAGACGTCGTCGTGAAAGGTTGCGTCGCTGCTGGAGGTGATGCGTGCGGTTGACATGTGGAGAGTGTGGCGACCCGCGGGTGCTCGCGTGTCGCGGCCCGGTTCCCGTTCGTCCAAACCGTCGATGCGGCGGGGCCGGTCCTCCGCCCCGAGGTGCTTCGGAGTCGCGTCGGCGTGCTTTTGCGTCCGAGGTGCACCCTCGACAACCGCCGCCGAGCTGCCCACACTCGATGCAGTGCTGGTTGACCAAGTGCTCGACGCCATCGATGTGAGCATCGACGCGTTCAATGTGTGCCGGTTGCATGCGGGCTGGCAGCTGGCGGTGCCTGAGTCCGGCACGGTCGGCGTGCACTATGTGCTGCGCGGCGGTGGCCAGGTGGCCATGGCCGGGATGGAGCCGGAGCCGTTTTCACGCGGCGATGTTGTGATCGCGCCGAGTCGAACCACGGTCCGGCTCGAACCGGCCCAGCCGGTCACACGGGGCTCCGTGCTGCTCCAGCCGATCCGTTGCGATGACCGCGAGGATCTCGAGCGCTTGTTGCCTCCGATGGAGCGGATGGCGGTGGGGGACGAAGCAGGTGAGGTGGGCATCACCATCGCGAGCGGGCGAGTGCGGGTGCGCTACGGCGGTGAGATCGATCTGTTCACTCACCTCAACCACCCACTGGTGGCGCGGACCGAAGGCGATGTGAGTGTGGACGCGGCGTTCGAGGGCATGCTTCGCGAGCACATCGCCAGCGAGCGGGGCGGCCGGGCGATGATGTCCGCCTACATGACGCAAGGTTTGATCGCAGTGCTTCGCTGCCTCGTGCGCGACGGCGACGAGCGCTTGCCCTGGCTTCGAGCGCTGGCTGACGCGCGGCTCGGCCGGGCGTTAACTACGATGCTCGACGACGTGGCCGCGTCGCACTCGCTGGAGTCCCTCGCGAAGGTGGCGGGGATGAGCCGGTCCAGTTTCAGCGAGCACTTCGGCGCCGCCTTCGGCCTGTCAGCGATGGACTTTCTCCGGGAAGCCCGAATCCGACGGGCGACCGAGCTTTTGCGCGACCCCACCGCGAGTGTGCAGAGTGTGGCGGGCCAAGTCGGCTTTGCCAGTCGCAGTGCATTCAGTCGAGCCTTCAAGAGCGACCGGGCTGGA
>QKPP01000292.1:0-30318 GCA_006508105.1 Myxococcales bacterium FL481
CCGCCGCGATCGCCTGCGACGACCGTGTGGTGCCACGTGGCCACGTAGCGGCGCCGGCCACACCGGACCCCAAGGCCGGGTGACCTCGTCGCGGTCGCGAGTCGCCGCGCGAGCGCGGCGACGCCGAAGCCGGCTCTCGCCGGGCGCGAACCCCAATCGCCGCCCGTCCGCGTCGCCGCCTCGACCGCTTGGCTCCACAACCGATCGCGACGCCCGTGGGAGCGCACCGCACCGAGGACAGTCGTCCCATCGCTCCGACGACCCGAACCCCGAGATTGTCGCGTGTGCTTTGTTCATGCGTTCGCTATGTTCACTCACGCGACAAGGTTGGCCCGCGCGGGTCGAACGAAGGCCGCTGATGTCCCGCTGTCTCCACGGTATTGTCATTTCTGCTCTGATCGCCGCTGCACCGCTACCGGCAAACGCAGCGCTGGCGAACTCTGATGACGACAAGATCGCGCGCAAGATCGAGTCGGCCCAGCTTGCACACGATGCCGGCGAGTACCTCGACGCCGCCGACCAATGGTTAGAGCTCCTCCAGCTGCTTGCGGAGACTGACTACGAGACCCGACGCACCCTCGCGCTCAGTGCCGTCGCGTCGCTCGCGTCCGCCGTGTCCCACGGAGAAGCCAGCGCCACTCGGCTGAGCGAAGCGCTGCAGTTGTTGCGCGAGAGCTATCCGGGGGCGACCCGTCGGACTCGGAAGACCCCGCGGTGCGTGCCGCCGCCCGAGACATCGCCAGCCTCTTGCGGGTGCACGGCTCCGACTCGCCTCTCGAAACGGCGTTTGCGGCCGGGCAGCAGGCCTTCGATGCGGGCGAGTTCGAAGACGCGGCGAAGCACTGGAACGAAGCGATCCAGCACATCGATGCAGAACAGGGGCCGCTCGCCACGCGAGAGACACTGGTGCTCAGCTTGGTCTCCGCTCTGTCGGAGGCCGGTTTGCGAGCAGCCGCGGAGTCCGGCGAGTACTACACGCGGGCGAACCAGGCCCTCGACGACCACATCGACATGACCGAAGGTGATGCGAGCGAGCCGATCGCCGAGGCCAAAGCCCGGATTGCAGACCTCGTTGAGACCTTGCCACGGGCCCAACGCGAGCAGGCCGGCAACCAGCCGGACCGACGCGATCGAGGGCCACGACTGCGAGGTCGAGAGCTCATCGTCACCGGAGCCGCCATTGGTCTCGTGGGTCTCAGCGCCGGGGCGGCGTTGGTCGGGATCGGCATCCACGACTGGCAAGCGGACGCAAACCGATCCGACGGCAAGCCGACTGAGGACGGCCAACGGCAGTCTTGGCGCCGAGCCATCATCACGGGGTCATCCCTGGCTGCAGTCTCCGTCGTCAGCGGAATCGTGCTCATCGTGGGCGGCGTCAAACGCAACGAACGCCGCCGCATGACCTGGGCGCCCATGATCGGCTCCGAGGTTGCGGGTCTGCGCCTCGGGTTTCGGATGTAGATCGAGATCTCGCCGCGATACGACAGCCCAGACCGCCCGACCTCCAGATCACAACCGTGCGTCGCGGGTGCCGGACCGCCGGACGCACGCCGTGAACTCATTCGACGCTTCGTACGAACAACCATTCGCGCCGCGTGGCGATGCGATCACGTGGGCGGGGCCGCGTCGCCGCCGCCGCAGGCTACGACCTGGACAGAGGCCCGGAGCGGTTTGGCCCCATGCCGCGCCTCGACCCAAGGGAACCTCCGACCCAGATTTTGCGCCCGCAAGTTTGGAGCACTCTGCCGTGACGAATGCGGGGTGAAACCGGCTGGTGTCGCCTGAGTGTCACAGCTCGTCTCACAAAGCTGTTTACAACACGGCCATGTCGGTTCTCTACGACCTGCTCGTCCAAGGCGGAGTTTTCGTCATTCCCATCGTGTGCTGCTCCGTCATCGCGCTCGGCTTCTTCGTCGAGCGTATGTTGTATTTGCGGCCCCACTACATCATCCCGGAACCGGTGGTGGTGGCGATCCAACAGCAACTCGAACAGGATCAACTCGATGAAGCGGACCGGCTGTGCCAAAAGAGCAACGCTCCCATCGCCCGGGTGCTGCGAGAGGGGATCCGCTACGCCGGCCGCCCCAGAGAACTGATCGTCGCGGTCATGGAGGAAGCCGGCGGCCGCGAAGTCGCACTCATGCGTCGCTATACCCTCGCGCTCGGAGCCATTGCCACCATTTCGCCGTTGCTCGGACTCCTCGGCACTGTGGTGGGTATGATCGCCATGTTCCAAAGTGTGGTGGTCAGTGCCGCCGAGAATGCGGCGGGCCCTGATGTCGCGGCGCTGGCTAACGGCATTTGGCAGGCCCTCATCACAACTGCCGCCGGACTGACCGTGGCGATTCCGGTGTTTTTGGCCCACCGATTCACGTTGGGGCGCATCGACCGATTGACGTTGCGCATCGAGGAGATCGGACGTCGTGCAATCGAGTACCTCGTCGACCCCAACGACACGCCCACGCTGCAACCGCCCGACCCGCTGCGTGAGGAGGCCTAGCCATGCGCTTATCGCAAAACGGTGGCGGCGACGACGGCACCACAATCGAGCTCACCCCGCTCATCGACGTGGTGTTCCAGCTGCTGATCTTCTTCATGATTACGATGACCTTCCAAAAGAACAACGAGTACCTGCTGCCGGTCGACCTGGCCCAGGTGCAATCCGGGGGTGAAGCCAAAGACGAGGTGTTCGAGGGTCTGACCATCACCGTCAGCAAAGACGGCAACGTGTTGGTCAATGGCAAAGAACCGCTCACCACCGAGCAACTGCGAACCCGGCTGCGCGAGACCTACGCGGTCAACCCCTACGCTCAGATCCTGTTGCGCGGGGACGAGAAGGCCACCCACGGCGGCGTTCTCGAGGTTCTCGACACCGTGAAACTGGTCGGCTTCGCGCGAGTCGACATGGTCGTGACCCGGTTCGAAGACCAATGAGCCGCGACCAAAAACGGCCCTACGGTCACGCCCCGATCCCGCTGCCTCGGCGACCGCTCCTCGCGGCCCGACGCCGGCGCAGCTCGCCCTGGCGCCTGGTGACTGTGCTGCTGGTCAGCCTGGTGGCCCACGGAACCGTGCTGATGATCAAGATCGGTCAGGTCGTCGACGCCGATCGGATCGATCGCATGGTTCGCGGTGGACCGATGCGGGTCCGCACTGCACGTCAGCGTCGCGCCGAGGAGAAGCGCCGTCAGCAAAAAGAGGAGGCCGAGGAGCGGGAGCGAGAACGAGAACGCCACAAAGAGCAAAACAAACCGCCATCGGAGCCCGAGACCGTCCAGGTCGAAGAGACCGTAGAAGAGGAACCGCAGGTCGAACCAGAGATGGAAGGCGAAGCCGCAGAGGAGGTCGACGGTGAAGGGGGCGACGGCGGCGACGGGGGGTCGGCCGGACCCGACTTCGGCGCGGCCCCGGTCGGGTCGGGGGCGTCGAGTTCAGGTAGCGGCTCCGGAGCGCAGTCCGGCGGCATCGCGGTCGGCACGGGCAAGGGTGCCGGGAAACGACGCGCGAAACGACAAGCCCGGCGCAAGCTTCGACGCCAGCGACGAGGTCGCAAAGCCAGTCACACGGGCCGGGCCCCGACAATCGTGGAAGACCCGACCAAGCCGGTCCTCGTTCCGCACGACGCCATCCCGCCCAAACCCCACCCGCGCAACCGGGTACCCCTTTACCCGGCCCAACTCCGTCGCGTCAACGTCAGCGGCAACGTGCGGACCCGTGTGCATGTGGGCCGCGACGGCCGAGTCCGCGGCGTGCGGTTTTTGGGGGCGACGGTCAAGGGTGCGCCGGACGACAAGTTCGAGGCCATGGCCAAAAAAGCGTTCAAGAGCACCGTCGTCGACGCGATCAAGACCTGGAGCTTCGAACCCGCGACGTTGCGGGGCCAAAAGATCGCGGTTTGGATCGCGGTCGCATTCCCGTTTCGCCTCAAGTGACCCGCGCGAGTTGACGGCGGCCGATGGTCACGGCCGCTCGTCGATGGGGGGTCGCCGCACCCATCGCGCCCGCGTCAGGCTCCTCAGGCGCCGGATTCTGCCGCGACGATCTCCAGCCAGGCCTGACCGTACCGCTCGACCTTGGTGGGGCCGATGCCGTGCACCAACAAGAGCGACTCGCGATCGCGGGGACGCAAGGTCGCCATCTCTCGCAACGATCGATCGCTCGCCACCACGTAGGCCGGAACCGCGGCCTCGCGTGCGAGGTCGGCCCGGCGCTGGCGGAGGGCGGCGAACAGTCGCTGGCCCACCACGTCCAAGTCGTCCTCGGCAACAACCTGGTGGTTTTTGGGCGCGCGCGAGCTGACCGCGGGCGAGTCGGTCGCGGGTGGAAGCACCAGCCGTGCGGGCAACTCGGCCTTCATGACGGCCCACCCCGCTCGCGTGAGAGACACGGTCGGTCGTTCCTCGTCGGACACGTCGATCCAGCCGGCGGTCATGCAACGCCGCACCAGTCGCGTCAGCCATTCGGGCGAGCGATCCGCCAACGCCCCGAAGGTCGGCGTCGCGTCGAGTCCACTGCGCTGGAGCCGTTCGTCGCGCTTGCCCACCAAAAGATGCACCACCACCCCCACCCCGAATCGTCCGCGTACCCGAGCCACCGCGCTGAGGGCCTTGCGGACGATCAGCGTGACCTCGTCCGGATCGTCCTCGCCCGCCCCCAGCCGTTGACACGCGTCGCAGCGACCGCACCCGCCGAGTGTCTCGGCCTCATCGCCGAAGTACCGCAAGATGGCATCGTGCCGGCAGCTCCCGCCATCGGACCAACGCATCAGCTCTAGAAACAGCTGCCACTTGTGCTCGGCCACGGCGGGATCCACCGGTCGCCCGCCGTCGTTGCGCAGCAGCGAGCGCCGCAACGCGAAGTCTCGCGCCGACACCAGCATGAGGCCAAAGGCGATCTCGCCGTCGCGCCCGGCTCGACCGACCTCTTGGTAGTACGCCTCGATCGACCCGGGGGGCGCGAGGTGGATGACGGCTCGCACGTCGGCGCGATCGATTCCCATACCGAACGCATTGGTCGCCACGACGACGGCGAGTGCCCCCCGACGAAATCCCTTCAGCGTACGTTCGCGCTGCGCCGGGGACCGCCCGGCGTGATAGCAGTCGACGCGCCAGCCCAACTTGGCCAACCGTTCGCTTTCTTGCTCCGCGGACTTGCGGGTGGCGGCGTAGACGATGGCCGCCCCCGGGCGGGGCACCGACGGCCCGCCCAGCGCTTCGTCCAACAGCTCGTCGACTCGTCGGGCCCGGTCCCGCGCTCCCGAGACCTCGGCGGTACGCAGCACCAGGTTCGGTCGCGCGAAACCAAAGACGATCTGCGGGGTGTCGGCCGGCAAACCCAAGCGCAGCAAGATCTCGTCGCGCACCACCGGCGTTGCGGTGGCGGTGCAAGCGAGCACACGCACCTGTGGGAGGCTCGCCACAACGTCACCGATCGCGAGATAGTCCGGGCGAAAGTCGTGCCCCCACTCGCTGATGCAGTGCGCCTCGTCCACGGCCACGAGGGGGCACGAGAGATCCGCGAGCAGCGAGCGAAAGCCCGGAAACGCCAGGCGCTCGGGGGCCACGTAGAGCAATTCGTACTCACCGTTCGCCACCCCGCGCATGCGAGCTCGCACCTCGGACGCGTCGAGGGTCGAGGCCAAGAACGTGGCCGCGACCCCCCGTTCCTGCAGGGCCGCGACCTGGTCATGCATCAACGCCACCAGCGGCGAGATGACCACGCTCGTCCCGGGCAGCAGCGCGGCCGGGAGCTGGTAGCACAAGCTCTTGCCGCCCCCGGTGGGGGCGACGTAGAGCAGGCGGCCCCCCGCGAGGAGCGTTTCGATGGCTTGTTGCTGACCGGGGCGAAACGCCGAGTAGCCCAACCGAGCCAGGCCCTCCTCGAGACGAGCGGGTGCGAATGCGGTCGAAGAGCCGGACACGTAGGGTCATATCGACCACCCCCACCGCCGAGTTGCAAGCCGTACCCGTCACCGCCGCACTCTCCCCCGAACCCGCCGGTGATGGCGGTCATCGCTCGGAGCGGACGGGGACCACAGCCGCGGGAACGGTTTCGCGTGGAGCGAGGCCGACGGCCGGGGGGGATCCCGACGTCGCCGCACCGCGCCGTTTCGCACGCCGCGCGAGCTCGACCCGGTGCAACATGATCGTCTGCCCCCGCGGCCCCCTTGCGGCGCTGCGGCCACGATGCAGCATTCCTCCTCGAATCGGCACGCGCCCACGTTACACTGACAAACGAGTGGCCAGTGGTGGCGACACGCCCGGGAGGGCCCGCGATACGTTCCGAGAGCGGGCGCAACACGAAGCCGCGCGTTACGGCAGTGACGAGTGGATCTTCGTTCGAGAGCTACTGCAAAACGCCCGAGATGCAGGAGCTAGCCGCGTCGACTGGACAATCGCCGAACTCGGCGACGACGTCGTCGTGGCGTGCAGTGACGACGGCGAGGGCATGGATCTCGAGCATGCGCGCCAGTATCTGTTCTCGCTGTACACCTCCAGCAAGGAGGAAACGAGCGATCAGATCGGCTGCTTCGGGGTTGGTTTCTGGTCGATCTTGCGGTTTGCCCCGCACCGCATCGCCATTGCCTCATGCAAGGCCGGCGGCGCGCCATGGGCCATCGAACTCGACGGTGAGCTCCGCGGTGCGAAGCAACGGGCCGGCACCGAGCCGAGGGGCACGACGGTCACGCTGGTCCGCCCCGGTCGCGCCGAGGTGGTCACCGCGCAGATTCGCCGCGCCGCCCGCGAAAACGCGAGATTTCTCACGCGTCGCGGCGCCGACGAGCGACCGCTGCCGATCCGCATCAACGGCGTGCTGATCAACACCGCCTTCGAGCTCTCCGCCCCGAGCAGTCAGTTTCGTCGCGGACGGCTGCGCGGCGTCGTGTCACTGGGCAAGGTGCCTCGGGTCGAGCTGCTGTCGGGCGGCTTGTTGGTGCGATCTGCCGTCGATCTCGACGAGATCGAAAACAAAGATGTGCCGAGCAGCAGCACCCCGTCGGCGAACCTCCCGGGGGGCGCCAGCCCGGTCGTCCTACTCGACAGCCCCTCGCTCGAGCTGCTGTTGGCCCGCCGCGACGCCCGTCAGACCAAGAGCCTACGGCGCCTCGTCCGTCTCGCGCGACGCGAGCTGCGGTGGCTGGTGGCCCAGCAGATCGATCGCTCGCGCCCGCCATCGCTGTTCGAGCGCCTGCGCAGCTGGTCCAGCCACCTGCTGCGGGATAACCCCCGGGGGCAGTTTGCCGTGGGCCTGATCGCCAGTGCCGGGCTGGGCTTCCTCGCACTCAAGCCGGTGCTCGAGCCTCCCCTGGCCGAACCTCCGCCAGTCATCGTCGGCCGTCCCCCCCCCGCCGAGCCCGTGTACCGCGACCTCAGTGCCGGGTACCACGGACCCGCGGTGAGTCCGATCGCGGCGACATCGAGCGAGGATGCCATCGAGCTGCGGTACCACCCCGCAACCGAAACCAAGTACCTCCGTGTACTCGCATTGGACCACGTCGAAACGGCCGAGCGCGGGGCCATCGGCGGGGCCCCGTACCGCTCGACCCCGTGTCGCTCGGAGTGCACCAGCATCGAGTTGCGCTTCGCGGCACCGGCCGGCTACATGCGCATCCCCGTGCCCACCGGCGAACGGGTCGACGCCAAGACCGTGCGCGTCGACGGCCGCGCCGCGCAGGTGTACCGCAGCACCCTCGACGAGCCTGCGATCTACCTCCCGCAAGCGGGCTCGGGCGTACTCAGCTACGCCACCAGTCCGGCCAGCCCGGTCGACGTTGCCTTCGAGCGCGATACGATGGCGCTGCCCTCCGACCTGAAGCGTCGGGCACGACGACTGTCCCGCCGATCGATCGGCGATCGTGTGGCGAGACTGCGAACGTTGGCACAAAGCCGCGTCGCCTACCGCACCGACTTGGAAACCACGACGGCCCATCGCGAAGCGCGGGCGGCCGGTACCCCGTTCGTGACCCGCACGCTGGAAATTGGCGCGGGCGATTGCGACGTACAAAACGGGCTGCTCGTGGCCCTGCTGCGCGCCGCGAAGGTGCAAGCCCGACTGGCGATCGGGTATGTGGGACGTAGCGGGCGGCCCCACCCGGGGCTGCACGCCTGGGTGGAGTACCGAACCAAAAACGGGCCGTGGCAGGTGGCCGACGCCAGCGAAACTCCGATCGATCGCGCGGCCCGACAAGGCGCCGCGAGCTCGCCGATCGCCACACGACCAGCCGGGCCACTCCACACGACACCGCGTGTGGCGACGGCCCGCCCCACCGCCGGGCCGGCGACCCCACAACGCCAAGCCAAGCGCCCGAGCGCCGCTGCGATCGACGAGGAACCACCGCGATCGTCGGTCGCCGCGCGTCTCGAGGCTCTGCCTCCAACCGAGCTGGGCTCGACGACCGAGGTCGACCGCCCGACGTCGGCCACGATGTCGCCGCCCGCGGCAACGTCCGCGCCCCCACCCGCCCCGTCGTGGTGGAAAACCACCACGATGGGGCTCGCCACCGGCTTGCTCGCACTCGGAGGGATGTGGCAGTGGCGTCGACGAACCACGCGCGACGTGACGCTCGACGACCACACCGACATCTCCGCGATGCTCACCGGAGCGTTGCAACGCCCCGAGCTGTTTCGAGACCTGCCGGCGGTCATGGATCGGCCCCTGATCCCGTTGCTCCAGCGCGGCGCCATCTCGTTGCGAGACGCGATGCGGCGAGCGGACGCGCACCGACTGTACTGCGCCACCGCCTCCGGTGACTTGACCGAGCACACCGCCGTGCTCGACGCCGACACGCCCGAGGGCTCGGCCGTCGCCCAAGCGCTCGCCGCCACCGATCTCGATCGCTGGCGGACCTGGCTGGCCCAAGCGCAGGCCGGCCCGTTGATCGCCCGGTGCACAGAACTGCTCCGCGAGCAGGGAGAGCGGTGGCTCATCAAGACCAGTGCCGCGTTGCAGCGCCCGGTCGAGATGCTCGACCTCGGCGAATTGGGGCAGCGCCGACGCGCGTACGATCGCGTGGTCCTGGTCGCCAATGACGACGCCCGCGTACAAGTCCTCCAGCGGCAGTGGCACCGCGAACCCGCCGCGGCCGCCTTCGGATTTGCCGACCACATACTGACCCATCTCGACCTCTCAGACGCACGGCGACAACACCTGCTCGCGGTCGCAGCCAGTGCCGCGATCGACGAGGCAACGAAGTGAGCGAGCCGTCATTCCCTGGCGCCCGCATTGACGTACGTGACCTGCTGCGGATCGACGTCGATGCGGAGCTACGCAAAGTTACCCGCGGGCAACTGCTCGGACCGTGGCAAGCCCCCACGGAGTTGGTTCGCCGGGCGATCGCGGCGGGAGCCCGGCACGTGGACGTTCACTTCTCGCGAGGGCAGGTCGAGTGCATCGACGATGGCGCACCGATCGACGAAGCGACCATGGAGAACCTCGCGCGCCTGCTCGACCGCGACGCCACGCACGCCGTGCGCCACGCCGGACTCGCCGGCCTCGAGGCGGCGAATGAGCACGCCCTCCTCTGCATGGCGGGGCTCGACGCCAAACGCTTGGAGGTCGTGTCGACGCAGGGCTCCGCGGAGACCCGGCTCACGAGCGAGAGCCATCAGACCATCGTTCAACGTGGCGCCCCGCCGAATGGACCGAACAATGTCGTCCGACTGACCGCCCGCGATTGTGCCGGCGCGCGCGCGCGCGCCGTGCTCGAACAAAACTGTGGGTTCGCCCGGGCGACGATTCGGGTCAACGGCGTGGAGTTGGTCTCCCCCTTCGCATCCGCGTGGTTCACCGCACCGATTCAAGAACCGTTACCGGGCGAGCTGGCGATCATGGGTCAAGGTGAAACCGCTCGCGCGTGGCTGTTGATCCACGGGGTCGTCACGACTCACGTGCACATCACCCCCGCTCCGCCGTTTGACGCCGCCATCGAAATGGGGGCACAAGCCGATTCGGGAACCAGTGCGGCCGATCTGCGCGCGCTGCTCGAACCGCGCTTGCGAGAGCTCGTGGGTCAAGGACTCGCCTACCTCTCCAGCCTCGCGCGCCGCTCCTCTGGGCTGCCGCTGCCGCTACGCATCCGCGTCACCGAGATCTTGCTGCAAACGGCGCTTCGCCACGACGCGCTCACCAGCGTCGAAACGCTGCCGATGTTTCCGCTTGCCAACGGCCACGGCGGACTCGGATGGTACGACCTCGCGCATCTGCGCCAACTCGCCGCGACGCGGGGACATCGACTCGACGCGGTTGACCCCACCGCCCCGGTCGAACCGCTCGACGAGAACTGCCTGCTACTGTCCGAGCGAGCGCGCCAGCTGCTGAGCGAACTGGCAAGGATCCGCCTCGAGGCGCCACGCAACAAGGACTACCGGGGGGGATGGGCCACCCGGGCGCGGGCGTGGGCGTGGCGGACCGGGGCCAGCGTCTCGCTGGGCCTACGTCGCTTGATCGGCCGCGCCCCCCAAGCCGTCCCGCGCGGAACGCTGCTCGCTCCTGAGCGCGCGTTGCTGGACGCGCTGATGCAAGAGCAACGCGGAGCAAGCCGCCTGAGCATCGAGATGTGCGAGGGCGCAGGCGAAGTGGTTGGAGATCGCCAACGCGTGTGGCTCCCCCGGCGAAGCGCTCCCGTTCGCCGCGCGGTCCAGCTATACGCCCAAGAGCCGCGATGGCTGTACCCGATCGCGATCGCGCTGTTAGCGGATCACGGCCAGATCACCGCCTCCAGCCGGCAGCGGTGGCAGCAAATCGATCGTCACGTGGAATCGCATTGAGCCAGGATTGCCGGCGACCGACCCACCGGGCGCTGAAGCGGCCCCGGTGTCGCTTCCTCGAGTGGGCCGCGACACCGACCACATGCTCCATGCGCGCGGCCTCCGGGTGGCGGTCACGCGTTGAGCCCCGCCTGCCCGCGGTCGCGACCAACCCCGCGCGATGGTCGAGGCCGCCGAGTGTCGACGCCAACCGCGGCCACGACCCCGATCCCGTGGGCAGCGAAGGGCCGGTCGCCGCGTGGGGCTCACGAGTGCCGCGATCGCCACGTGCCTCCAACGGCCACCGCCTATGCAACCTGTGCGGCGTCGACGACTCGTTCTTGTACGCGCTGTGAGCACCACTACATCTTGACCCGAAGGCTATTTTGCCAAGCCGTCGGGTGCCCGCGCCCGCCGGCAGCGACGGCTACCCTGGTGTCTAATACTCGAGGGCAGTCGACCCCCGGCCCGCCCGAAAGGACCCCACCATGACCCGCATTAGTTTAGCTGTACTCACGCTCGCGACCGCCGTGGCGTGCTCGAAAGACGAGGGGCGAAAGTCGGACGGCGGTGGTGACGATGCCGCAATCGATCCGGACGAGGACGACGACGACGACGACGACGATGAGGACGACGAGGACGACGAGGACGACGAGGGCGACGAAGAACAAAAATACGACCTCGGCGACATCCCAACGGGCGACAACTCCAACCCTGACGCGGACAACGACGACAAAACCAATCAGATCGACATCCTGTTCGTGATCGACAACTCGGGGTCCACCGGCCAGGAGCAGAAGAACCTCGCCCACAACTTCCCGTTGCTGGTCCAACAGCTGCAAGACCTCACCAACACGGCGGGTGATCCCATCTCGGTCGACGTGCAGGTCATGGTGACCACAACCGACATGGAGCACTCGAGCTGCCAAGGCACGAGCGGCGCGACGAACGGCGATCCGGTCACGACCGCCTGCACGTCGCGACTGGGCGATTTCGTCTTCAACGGGGAAGATGAACGCGACGCGTGCGAAGACAACTGTCCCAACCCCGTCGTGCCCGAAAACGACCCGTTCCTGTGGTTTTACGACAACTCCGACAACGTCCCGGACGTGCCGGACAACGACGTCAACGAAGACGGCACGGACGACAACGCGGCGGCCCAAGCGTTGGCGTGCATGGGTCCGCAGGGCACCACCGGCTGCTGGTTTGAAGCGCCACTCGACGCGATGATGGCCGCGATCGATCCGGACGCGGACCACAATCAAGGCAATCGCCCGTTCGTACGCCCCGGTGCTGTATTGGCGGTGGCCCTCGTCACGGATGAAGCGGACTGCTCGATCGACGAGGACGAGCATCCGGAAGTCTTCGATCCGCTCGGCACGCAAGAGTACTGGAACACCAATCCGCAGGGTCAAAAACAGGTGAGCAGCGCGGTTTGCTGGAACGCGGGTGTCGACTGTGAAGATGCCGGCGGCGGAACCTACGACTGTGAGCCCAGAGACGAGCCGCTGGTCAACCTCGACGTGTACAAAGACCACCTCAAAGACCTGATTTTGGACGACAAGAAAGAAGTCGTCATGCTGGGCATCATCGGGGTGCCGCCGGTCACGGCCCACTCCGAAGACCCGCCCCACCTGCCCATCGAGGGCGGTGTCGAGGACCTGGTGTACCGCGACTGGATCGACGGCGTCTTCCCCAACGGCGACTTGATGCCCGGCGAGGGCGACTCCGTCGAACAGCTGCAGTTCCAATTCTCGATCGGACCCGGGTGCACTGAGGTCTACGACGGCGGACGACGGGGGCAGGCGGTGCCGGCCCCACGGATCATCGACGTGTGCCAGTCGCTCGACAAAGTCGGCGACGAGGACGAGGAACGCGTCCGCTGCTGCATCGAGTCGATCTGCGACGACGACTTCAGCTCGGCCATCACCTGCCTGACTGAGCTCATCGGGGACGTCACCGTGCCGCCCCAATAGGCGGCCCCGGCCGGCTCGGCGGCGCAGGTCCTGGCGGCGCCGCAGTCGTGCGGCCACAGCGTTTCGGCGTCCCGGTCAACCCGCTACGCCGAGGCGCGGTTGACCCCCTCGAAGTACCGATACGCGCAGTACGAGGCCACCGCGGTCAGCAAGTGCCACACCGCGTGGCCCTGAAACACGGCGCTGTCTGGCACGCACAACACCGCGGAAGCATCGAGCTCGCGGGCAACCAGGCCGGCGACCAACGTGGCCAACGCGAGCGGACCAAACCGGCGCGCTCGTCCGGCGCGATGCGCTGTCGCCAGCATGCACCCCATGATGAGCGCCACAAGCCCGGCCAGAACCTCGAACGTGGGAAGCTGCCACTTGAACACGGCGAGCAACACGTCGGCCACGACCGCGACGGCGATCCAGACGGAGAACGGCCGGGCTCGGACCACCGTGCTCAGAGCCAACACCGTCAGCGCCACCAACACGCCGTACATGGTCGCGACATCGAGCCAGCGAAACGCCCGCGTGACCGAGGCGTGGAACAGAAAGCTCCCCACGCACAACGCCGCACACGACAGCCAAAACAACGCGGCCTGTGGCGTGCGCTGACGCCACCAGGCGCACATCCCCACGAACAGATACGCGAAGTTGGACCAACTGTTGAGCGGCTGATGCACCGCGACGAGTCGCGCCTCGCCGCAACGATGGCTAGCTTCGCAGTACTCGCCGCATCTAGCCGGAAGCCAGCCGCGCCACGCATCGTCGGCGGCAAAGAGAACGAGTCCAGCGTAGGCCGCCGCCGCGATGGCGAACGTGACTACGGCGGCCCGCACGGTCGCGTGCAGCGGCACCATCGTAGAATCGACCGGACGCCCGGCCCCAATGGGGGCGACGCGCCACCTGATGATCGATCGTACGTCGAGTTGCCGACACGGCAACCGGCGGCCGCGGCGACTGTCGGCTAGCTATCGCTCGCGCGTCAGCCGTTTGTACGTATGCAAGTGACGGATGGCCTCGCTCGTGCGACCCAACTCTTCGCACAACGCCGCCAGGTTGTAGTGCGCATCGGCGAAATCGGGATCGAGCTCCACCGCCCGCGCATAGTGACTGACGGCGAACGCCGGCCCCAACGTGTCTTCAACCGCCAAGGCGAGGTTGAAGTGAATCACCGCATCGTTGGGACAGCGGTGCAACGCGAGTGCATACAACCGAGTCGCCTCGTGGGGGTTGCCCCGTTCGTGGGTCAGGCGCCCCAAGTTGACGTAGGCGTCGACGAAACCTGGGTCCAAATCGATCGCTCGACGGTAGCCGTCCATCGCCGCCTCCGCGTCGCGCTCCTCGGTCACCAACGCCCGTTCGAAGACGGCTTGAGCCGTTGGCCCGCTGGCGGCCGGCTCGGCGGGGACGTGTTGGGCCTGATCGGCATCGACGAGTTCCGCGAGGTCGTCGACGTCGAAGTTGAAGACTGTTTGTCCGTCCTCGGGCCGCCACGCCGCGGCTCCCTGCCGGGCCACCACGCTGCCGCCATCGGCGTAGATTCGCAAACCCGACAGCCCCCGAACGCCGCCATCGGGCAGCTCTCGAGCCAACGCGGCCAATGCCCGATACACCCGCGCCGCCGGTACCCGCCGAGCGAACAGCTCGTTCGCCGCCCGCAGCACCACCAGGTCGCTGAACGAAAATGCATAGCGGCGTCCCCGACCGGCGGGACGACACAACCCCGATCGCACGACCGCACGGACCCGGGCGGGACTCATGCCCAAGATTCGAGAAACACTCGCCGTCGACAGTGTGGCGTGCATAGCGACCTAGCTTTTGTTGTGGGACGCAGAGTGCTTTTCAGACCCGGACCGAGACCGTCCCTTGGCCTTCGCGGGCTTGCGACGCTTCCCGCCGTCGGCCGGGGCGTCTTGGCCCAAGCTTTGTTTCAACGCAGCGACGAGGTCGATCACTTGTTCGCGTGCCGGGGCCGCATCGGCGATGACCACCTCTTCGCCGGCCACTTTGCGATCGATCACCGCGAGCACCGACTGGCGGTAGGTGTCCTCGTACTGCTCCGGATCGAAATCACCACCGGCCAACTGGCTGATCAGCTGCTCGGCCAACTCGAGCTCGGCGTCCTCGAAGGCCATCGGGCCCCCGGTATCGATCTCGGCGAAGCTGCGCACCTCGTCGGCGTAGAACAAGGTGTGCATCGCTAAACCTTCGCCGTGGGGGCGCAGCAGTACGAGGTGGTGTTTGCCGCGCGCGGCAAAGCGACCCACGGCCACCCGCCGGCTGCGACGCATGGCCGCGCACAGCAGCTGATAGGCCTTGTGCCCCCCCTTGTCGGGCCCGAGCAAGTTGGCTTTGTCGAAGTAGACCGGATCGACCGAGTCGATCGCCACGAAGTGTTGGATCTCGATGCTCTTGTCGCTGGCGTGCTCGAGCGCCTCGAGTTCTTCCGCCGTCAACACCACGTACTGACCGCGGGCGTACTCGTAGCCTTTGACCGTATCGGCCCGCTCGACCTTCTGCTCGCACTTGGTGCAAGTGTAGTGCTGCTTGAGTCGGGCCTTGTCCGCGGCGTGCAGCATGCTAAAGCGCACGGCCTTGGAGGAGGTTGCGGTGTAAACCTTGATTGGAATCGATACCAAACCGAAGGCGATGGTAGCGGAGGACGTCGCGCGCGCGGCCATACGTTGCCTTATGCCGAAAGCTGGTCGAAGATCCTAACATCGGGCGCGGACGCGATGCCAGATCTCGACCGATACCGACAAAAGCGGGAACAAACTCGCACGCCCGAGCCGTTTGGCGATCGAGATGGCACGGCGCTGCCTGCGGGAGCTCGGCGACGATTCACCGTGCAGCAGCACGCGGCAACGCGCATGCACTGGGACTTGCGATTGGAGATCGACGGCGTATTGGTCAGCTGGGCGGTCCCTCGTGGCCCCACGTTAAACCCCAAGGAAAAGCGGCTGGCGGTGCAAACCGAAGACCATCCGCTAGAGTACGCGTTCTTCGAGGGCAACATTCCGCCGGGCAACTACGGTGCGGGCGCCATGATCTTATGGGACACCGGCGCTTACCACACGGTGGACGGTGTCTCGCCGTTGGACGGCCTGACCGCGGGCAAGCTCGATTTCATCCTGCGTGGCTACAAGTTGCACGGTCGATTTGCCCTGATCCGCACTGGCAAACCGGCACCGAACAGCTGGCTACTGCTGCGCAAAGGTACAGCACCGGCCGACGACGCCGAGGTGGTGGAGGTCCTCACGCAATCGATCTACTCGGGGCTGTCGGTGGTGGAGCTCGGCCACAACGTGTCGCGCAGCCCCGCGATCGCCGAAACACTTGCCGCCGCCCCGTCACCATCACCGTCTAGCCGCCGCGGTGATAGCCCCATGCTGGCCGTCACGGGAGACGAGCCATTCGACCACCCAAAGTGGCTGTTCGAACTCAAATACGACGGGTATCGCCTCACCGCCCATAAACCGTCCGATGGATCCGTGCACGTACATTCACGCAACGGCACCGACTACACCGCCGCCGTGCCCGAGATCGTTCACGCCCTGCGGCACCTCGCCGTCGACCAAGCCACGATCGACGGTGAATTGGTGGCGCTCGACCCCGCGGGCCGCCCTGACTTCGAAGCGCTCGGCCGCCGGCTCTCCGATCGACACCACCGTGGCCGAGCGGACCTCGACACGCCGCTTTCGCTGATGGCATTCGATGTGCTCGAGGTCGACGGCATCGATCTCCGTGGTCACCCCATCGAACTGCGTAAACAGGTGCTGCGCGAGTTCGTGGGGGATCGCGGTCCGCTGCGCTACGTCGACCACGTCGTCCAACACGGCCGCGCGCTGTTCACCGTCGCCGAGGAAGCGGGACTCGAAGGCGTGATGGGCAAGCGGCTGGGCAGCGTGTACCGCAGCGGGCGAAGCGACGACTGGGTCAAGATCAAGGGTGCGTACGAGGTCGATGTGGCCATTGTCGGATACACGCACGGCAAGGGGGCACACCAGCGGCTTGGCGCCCTGGCGTGCGCCGTGTTCGAAGACAACGCGTTTCGTTACGTCGGCCACGTCGGCTCGGGCCTGCGTCCCGAATCACTCGCTCCGTTGGCCAAGCGGCTCGATGACGAACGAGTCGGCGCGCCGACCTGCAACGCAGCGCCGAAGGACCGCACCCAATGGTCCCAACCGCGACTCGTGGCCCGGGTGCGTTGCTCGGGTCGAACCCGGGCGGGTCGGCTCCGCCACCCCGTGTTCGTGGCGTTGCGAGAAGACAAGCTCCCTCAGCAATGCGGGTGGCCGGACCGCCTCGCCTCGCCCCCGACTGCGCGCCCGTTTCGGTCGCCGGCCGACCCGCACCGCGCGGCGCTCGGAACCCCCGAGCCGGAGGCGTCAACGCCTCGCCCCAGTGGGACCGTCGCCAGGGACCACCAGCGCAACCCTGCGCCCGACGCCCGCGAGCCCCCGGCCGCGGGACCTCACACCGCGCGGCTCAACAAAGTGTTTTGGCCCGAGAGCGGGCACACCAAAGGCGACCTCATCGGCTACTACGAATCGGTATGGCCGTGGCTGAGCCGCTACCTGGCCGACCGTCCGTTGGTTGTCGAACGCTTCCCCGACGGCGTCTCGGGCAAGTGCTTCTTTCAACGGCGCGCCCCCGATTTTCTCCCCGACTGGATCCCACGACGACGTGCCGGCGACGTGGACCACGTGGTGTGCAACGACCTCGACACAATGCGCTACATCGTGGGCCTGGCCGCGATCGTGTTGCACATCGAGTCGGCTCGATTCTCGTCCCCGGACCATCCTGACTGGGTGGTGCTCGACCTCGATCCCAAACAAGCGCCGTTTCCCCAGGTGGTGCACGTCGCCCGACACGTGCACCGGCTACTGTCGGCGTTGGACACCCCCCACGCGATCAAAACCTCGGGACGCAGCGGCCTGCACATTCTCGTCCCTCTCGACGGCGGACTCGATCACCATCAAGCGCGCTCGCTGGCGGAGATCCTCGCCCGTACGGTCCACGCAGAGATCCCGGATCTGACCACATTGACGCGGCCAATCGCCGCCCGAGGCGATCGCGTGTACCTCGACTACCTGCAAAACGGCGCCGGCAAGCTCATCGTCGCGCCGTTTTCCGCCCGCGCTCAGCCCACCCCAACCGTGTCCGCCCCGTTGCGACCGGGCCAGCTCACCCGCCGCCTGTCACCGACACAGTGGACAATCGCCACCGCGCCGCGACGGATCAATCGAGGAGGAGACGCGATGGCAACGCTGTTCGATACCGCCGCCGATGTGCCGCGCCTGCTGGATGCCCTGAGCGTGCGACTGCGTCGCGCGACGCGCAACTCTCGATAGTGCGCAAGCCTAGCTCCCCGCTCGACCGGTGGTGGACGGCCAGCCGCCGGGTCCATCGCCGATGATCAATCGACTGGCTGCACCGTCACGCAAGGGGATGACGCGATCACAAATCGCAGGCTCTCGTGTACCCGGAGTGGACTTCGGTCTCTCGTGCAACACCGGGGTCGAGGACCAGACCGCGAGTCCGTTGCCCTCTCTCGATGCTGGGCGCTCGACGGCTGATGGTACGATCGCGCACACCGTGGTCGCCGAGCGTTCGCGCGTTCCGTGGGCCGAGAAGCGCAGGTATTGCGCAAAACCTCGGCGATCGCCCTCGTCGGCCCGATCCGCGAGCCTCGGCTTGCCAGTCGACCGGGGACACGTGAAACTGCTGGTTCGTGGTCAGCATTACAAGATACGCCGTCGTCGACGCATCCAAAGCACCCGTCGTGCAGGTACGCGTGGTCGGCAAGCCGACGGACGCTGGGTTTTCCCAGTATCTGGAGGACGTGGAGGCCGCGTTTCGCGAGCTCGATCGCTTTGCGCTGATCTTCGATACCGGAGACCTCGGCCAGCTCCCCGCCCGGTACCGCGAGCAACTGTCGCGGTGGCTGGCCGAGACCGAGCCCGAGTTTCGCGGACGCTGGATCAGCGCCGCGTTTATCATCAAAAACCGCATGATTCGCGGGGTCCTGATGGCGTTGTATTGGATCAACAAACCGTACTACGCGAGCCGGGTCGTAGCCGACGAGGCCGTGGCTTGGGCCTGGACACGGCGCAAGCTCGATGCCGCGGGGCTAACGGCCGCGCCGACTCGCCGCTCCGCGAACTCATGAGCAACGAGATTCACCGTCTGCGGCGCTTGATCGACAGCGTCGGTCATCCAATCGTCGAGCTTGACGATCAATTGCGCGTGGTCTACCGCAATCGGGCCGCGGCCCGATTCGTCGTAGGGCAGTCGGTGGAAACCGCCATGCCGCGGCCGGTCGGTGCGCGGTGTCGCGAGATCTGCCGTGCCGTGCTGATCGACGGATCCCCCCGCAGCTACACCTTGGATGGGGGCGCAACCAGCCAGCGTACCAACGTCACGCGTATCGATGGACCCACCGGCTTCGGCTTGTGCCTCAGCATCGAGCCCTCGGCCCCAGCTGAGCACCCCGTGGGCGCCCGAGCCGACGAGTTCCCGGCGTTTGCCGCCGCCTTGGCGGCATCGGGAGTGGGCCTGTGGAGTTGGGATCTGCGTACCGACGTCGTGCTCTGGGATGCTCGCATGCACGAGCTCACACGAATGGACACCCCGCTGACGCTGCCCGAATGGATCGACCGCTTGACCCACCCCGACGACCGGGCCGAACTGCGGCGAAACGCTGACAACCTGCCCGGCGGTGCCTTTCCCCCCGACCTGTCGCGAATCGTGTGGCCGGACGGGGAAGTGCGGTGGGTGCTCAGCTCGGGCACGGTGATGGTGGGACGCGACGGCCAGCCCGAGCGCGTGGTCGGAGGGGTCCTCGACGTCACCGATCGCCAACGCATGGCTCAGCGCCTCGAAGCCGCTCAGCGCCTCGAAGCGATGGGTCACCTCACCGCCGGGGTCGCCCACAACTTCAACAACATGCTCATGGTCATCGCCCCCTGCCTTGAGTCGATCGCCATGCGCGTCGGCGAAGAACTGCGAGCCGACGTCGAGGATGCACGGGCCGCCGCCGAGCGTGCGTCCGACATCGTGCGCGACCTCATGGCGTTTGTCGGCCAGCTCAATGAGGCCGAGGCGTCGCCGACAGACGTGGCCAGCGTCATCGCCACCACCGCTCGACTCTGCGGTCATTCCCTCCCCACGAACATCGAGCTGTCGCTCGGGATCACGACCCGTGCGGTGGTCGATCTCGCCGCGGGGTCGCTCGAGCAGGTGCTGAGCAACGTGGTGTTCAATGCTCGCGACGCGCTGCTGTCGAGCGAGGTCACGGCGCCACGGATCGGAATCGCCGCGCACGACGTCGTGTTGTTCGGTGAGCAGTGGGTGGAGATCGTCGTGGGCGACAACGGTCCCGGCGTGCCCGCCGAGTTGCGCGGCAAGATCTTCGAGCCGTTCGTCACCACCAAAGCCAGTCACGGCACTGGCCTCGGTCTCGCGTCGTCGCAGGCGATCGTCGAACGGTTCGGCGGACAAATGGCTTGCCGAGACGCCCCAGGGGGCGGCGCTGAGTTTCTGATTCTGCTCCCCGAATCGAGCACGACCCCAGCACGGCCCGGTGATTCGGCGACCACGTGGACCGATGAACCCGGCGGGCACCCGAACGGGTCCGCAAGCAACGGGGACACGCGCCCGATCCGGGTACTGGTCGTCGATGATGAGGCGGGCATTCGTCGCGTCATCGACCGCGGACTGTCGCGAGCGGGAATGCGAGTTGTGGCCGTGGGAACCACCGCGGCGCTGTCTGAGGCGTTGCGGGAAACTAGCGATTTCGACTTCGTCCTCCTCGATCGGTCGCTCGAGTCGGCCAAGGGCAGCCAGTTGCTGCCACTCCTTCGACACCGTCTGCCGAACGCTCTTGTCCACTACTTCACCGGTGAATTCGTGGACTCTGACGAAGCCGACGCGGTAGACGGGGTGGTCCAAAAACCCCTCAACATCCGCTCGCTGGTGGCGACCATCCGCGAGTCCGTTCGGAGCCCGCCCACGGCGGAGTGGCCCCCCTAGCCGACCGCCCCCATCATCGCGACACCGCGCCAACCGCCGGCGCGGCACCCTTCCCCGCGCGCCACCCCGCCGATCGAACGTAGACGCCGGCCCCCGCTGCCTCCGCGCGAGTGTGCGGCACGTCACACCGACTGCGTTGCTGGGGGACACGAAGGCCTCTAACGTCCCCGTCGTCCCCTGCGCCTTGTTTGGGGCGTGGACCGGGATCGGGAACACACACATGACTCAAGCGGGTGTCAGCGGCATTTCTGTCTACGTTCCTCCTCTGCGGGTACAGCTCGAGCAATGGTGCGCCTGGACGGGCACGCCGTGGGCCAAGATCGCAGCGGTCGTCGGACGCAGCTTCCGGATCCCCGCTCCTCACGAGAACGTGTACACGATGTGCGCGAACGCCGTGCTGCGACTGATCGACGCGTACGGCATCGATCCGCAGTCGGTCGGCTACCTCGGCCTCGGCACCGAATCCAGTACGGATAACTGCACCGGCGCCGTGATCGTCAAGGGCATGGTCGACGAGGCGCTGATCAGCCAGGGCCGAGCCCCCTTGTCTCGATACTGCGAAGTCCCGGAGTTCAAGCAAGCCTGTCTGGCGGGGATCAGCGCGCTCAAAGGCGCCGTGCGATACTTGGCCTGTGATGGTCGCGGACGCCGGGCCATCGTGGTGAGCGCCGACGTAGCCGAGTACGCGCGAGGCAGCACCGGAGAGCATACGCAGGGGGCCGGCGCAGTGGCCATGCTGGTGGAAGAGGCCCCGCGGCTGTTCGAGGTCGACCTGCGGCGAGCTGGATCGGCGTCGGACTATCGGGTGCTCGACTTCCGCAAACCCGCGGCGCGACACTTTCTCGACGGCTACACCTCGGACACATCGCGCGTGCACGATTTTCCGGTGTTCAACGGCAAGTACTCCACCGCGTGCTACCTCGACGAAGTGGTGGCGGCCGCCGACGGCATGTTTCGCCGAAACCCAGACGGCCCGCGCTATCGCGACGCGTACGACCGCGCCGCCGCGATCCTCTTTCATCGCCCGTACCACCGGATGCCCCAACAGGGCATGGCCGCCCTACTCGTGTGGGCCATGGCCCGCGAGACGTCGGGGCACGCCGCCCTCCAGACCTGGTGCCAAGCGGCTGAAGTGAGCTTTGAGCAGGTACTCGCGGAAATCGCCGCCGAACCGCGCCTCGGAGCACTCGCGGTAGCCGAGGGCGTCAACGTCGACCCATACGTCAATACCAACAAAGTCGTCGCGGCGTTTCGCCGATCACCAGAGTTTGCGAGCTTCGAACACGACAAGATGCGACTCGGCGCCGACAAGGCGATGGAGTTGGGCAATCTGTACACGGCGTCACTGTTGGCCTGGCTCGCCGCCGCGCTGGAGCACGCCGTCGAAGACGACGTCGAGCTGGCGGGCCGCGACATCTTGGCCGTGGGCTATGGCAGCGGCGATGCGGCGGACGTGATTCCGCTTCGCCTCGTCCCGGACTGGGCCAATGCAGCCAAGAAGATCAACTTCACGGCTGCCCTCTCGGGAGCCATCGATCTCTCGCGCGAGCAATACGCTCAGCTCCACGATACCGGCGTCATCGACGGACTCGACTACACCCCGCGGTCCGAGTTCGTCATCGCCAACGTCGGTCGATCGTACACGCCGGAGTTTCAAGACATCGGCATCGAGTACTATCGCTACGTTCCGTAGCGACGGCGCTGGGGTCGTCGGGCCCCGTCAGCATGGTCAGCATGGGATCGTCGTTCATCTCGGTGGCGACTCGCCCCGGCTGCCCGCTCCCCGCGATGAATGCTCGCCGCCTGCGCATGGACCGCGCGGCGAGCCGAGTCGACGCCATGCGGGTTCGCCGGTCCGCGGTTCGACCAAGTCCCTGTCAGTTGGGGGGTTGCGCCTGCGGCACGACCGGTCGTACTATTTCGCCGTGACCAAGGGGCAGGACACCCGTGATCTGATCTTGCGGGCGGCATTCGACGAGATCCGCGCCACCGGCCTGGAGGCACTCAGCATCGGCGGCCTCGCCCGCACGGTCGGCCTGTCCAAAAGCGGCCTGTTCGCCCACTTTCGGTCGAAAGAAGCGCTGCAACTCGCCGTGCTCGACTACGCGGCCGCGGAGTTCACCCAACAAGTCATGCTCCCCGCGTTCAAAGCCCCCCGCGGCGAGCCGCGGGTGCGTGCGCTGTTCGAGCAGTGGGTGGCCTGGCTGGACGCGTCCGATCACGCCATCGGCTGTGTGTTCGTCGCCGGTGCCAGCGAGTTCGACAGCCGCGAGGGCCCGGTGCGGCGCCAGATCGTCGACACCATCGGCCAGTGGATCGCCGCGCTCGACAAGGCGGCCGCCATCGCGGTGCAAACGGGGCATTTTCGCGAAACCCTCGACACGGCCCAATTCGCCTTCGAGCTCGAGGGCATCTTCACGGGATTCCACTTGTTCCGAGGCCTGCTGGGCGAACCGCAAGCGGTGACTCGCTCGCGTCGCGCCTTCGAGGCACTGCTTGCGCGATCACGCGCGGCCCCGGAGCGAGCCGAGCCCATCGCGGCGAGCGAGTCCCCGTCGAGCCCAGCCTCGTTCTCATGAGTCGCCCCAAACCCGAAGGTCACGCCCCGCACCGCCCCGCGCCCCGCACCGCCCCGCGCCCCGCACCGCCCCGGACCGCCCCGCGCCCCGCACCACCCGGCCGCGCACCGCGCCATCCCGCACCACCCGGCCGCGCATCGCACCGCACCGCCGCGCACCGCCGCGCACCGCACCGCACCGCACCACCCCGCCCCGCACCGCACCGCAGACAAGGAGTCGATTCGCATGACCCACACTGTCCAAGTTCAGCCCGACCCATCACCGCCTTCTCGTGACTCCAAAAAAAGCACGAACGGTCGTTCTTTTTTTGCCTTTCGGAGCCTGCCTTTCCGCGCGACGCGGGTCGGGGTTCGCTGCCTGAGCTGGGTCAGTCCCCAAACCGCCGCCACGCTCGCGGAACAAGTGTTTCGCACCCCGCGTCGACACCGGCGCCCCGACCGTGAGCACATCTGGCTCCGCGCGGCCAAGCCCGTGCGGGTCCGCCTCGGAACTCGGCATGTGCGTGCTTGGGTGTGGGGCCCAGACCACGGCCCGACGACGCTGTTGGTCCACGGGTGGGAGGGTCGCGGCGCGCAACTCGGGGCGCTCGCCGAACCGCTGGTGGGGAGGGGTCAACGCGTCGTGGCCTTCGACGCGCCGGCGCACGGTGATAGCCCCGGCCGCGTCAGCTCGCTTCCGGAGTTCATCGACGCGATCTGGGCGGTCACTCGGCACCTTGGCTCGCCGCAAGCGATCGCGGCCCACTCGTTCGGTGCCGCGGCCACCATTGCGGCCCTACGCGAAGGGCTCGCGGTGCCTCGGGTCGCGCTCGTGGCCCCGCCTGCCGACCTGGGCGACGCGCTGTCACGCTTCTCGCAGGCGATGGGCATTTCGACCGGGGTTCGAGCGCGACTCGAAGCCCAGCTGGAGCGTCGCTTCGGCGACCTTGCGCCGATCTTTCGGCTCGCGCACGCCGTGAGTCACCTCGAGGCTCATGGCCTCATCGTGCATGACCTCGAAGACCGCGAGGTTCCGGTCACCGAGGGCAAAGTGCTCGCGGAACGCTGGGCCGACGACAAGGCTCGAATCGAACTCACCACCGGATTGGGTCATCGCCGCATCCTTCGCGACCCACAGGTCGTCGCGCAGATCGTGTCGTTTGTGACGTAGCGAGAGCCGAACGGGGTCGGCACGGGTTGTCACCGGGATGAGGCCCGGTAAAGTGACCGGATGCAGCGCGCGCGTCTGCTTGCCCCCGTCGGTCTGCTCGCCGGCACGCTGGCCGTGACCGCGGCCCAAGCCGAGGTGCAACCCGAGCCCGTGCGCGACGCCGGTCCGCGAATCTTCGGCGGGACCGAAACCCAAGGCTGCGAGTTTCCCTCCGTCGCCGCGGTCAAGGTTGGGAGCCTGTGCACCGGCCTGCTCGTGCACCCCCGACTCGTCGTCTACGCGGCGCACTGCGGGGACGACGACAAGTTCATCCATTTCGGCAACTCGGACACGCTCGGCGGCAAACAGGTGGCGACGAGCAAGTGCGTCGTCAATCCCGACTACCAAGACACTGTCGGACAAGACTGGGCCTACTGCAAACTCACCAAAGACGTGAAACTCCCGTACACGCCCCCCGCGATGGGCTGCGAGCTGGACCGAGTCGCGCCAGGAGCAAACGTGATGCAGGTCGGATACGGGGCGAACGGAGGCACGCATCTGGTGCCCACCGGGGCCGGAATCAAGCGCTGGGGTGAGTCGACCGTCGCTGACCAGGAACCGAACACGCTCGTCGTAGGCGGCGAGGGCATCGGTGCCTGCCCGGGTGACTCGGGGGGTCCGGCGCTCATCCAGCTGGCCGACGGCACCTGGCGCACGATCGGCATCGCGTCCGTCATGCACAGCGAGGACTGTGGAGCCAGCAACAGCTATGTCTACCTTCCTCCCGCGGTGGCTTGGATCGAGCGAGACTCGGGCATTGACATCACCCCCTGCCACGACGCCGACGGCACCTGGAACCCGACCGCGTCCTGCCGCGGGTTCCTGCAGGGGGGCGACGGCAGCACCCCGCCGGGAGATCCCCTCGGTACCTGGGCGAACTGGTGTGAAAGCACGCCAGCGTCAGGCTTTGGCCGCGCCTGCGGCGAGCCGTACGTCCCCGACCCGAGCGAGCCGACGGCCGTCGACGACGAGGACCACAGCGGCGACGACGACAGCGGATGCGGCTGTGGAGCAACCGCCGAGGGCCCGTGGCTCGGTTTGGCGTGGCTGGCTCTGATCGCGGCCCGGCGTCGCCGCGACTGATCGCGGCCCCGTGTCGCCGCGACTGACCCGTGGCATGCCTATGCCTCGATGCCCCGATTGCCGCTCTCATCGCACGTCCGCCCGCAACGAGCGCAGCCACCAGGGGTTTCCGTGGACACCCACGCTCGAGTACCCTGCGCGGTGGAAGTGCCTGACTAGCTGGTGCGGTCCCCGGTCTTCAAAACCGGTGTGGGGGGCGAAGAGCTTCCTGGGCAGGTTCGATTCCTGTGCACTTCCGCTACTCACCCCGAAGACCATCGGGTCGCGACGCACCGCTTCAGCGACACGGTCGGCGAGTTGCTGAGCCGTGGCGGGCCACGGCTGTCGCGACGGCAGCTGGCGATCGAATCGGCTCGATGCGACGGCACCCGGCGAGACGGCGGCAGCAGTCAGATGCCGCGGACTCCTCCGGCTCCGCCGCAGCGAAACCTTCAGTAACCGTGGACGCCGGACGGCTCAGCCCAAGGGCCTCGCGCGCTCCGAATCGGGGACGTACTCGTGCCGGTTGCAGCGATCGAACACGGAAACCGGAGTCTCCCCGAATCCGACCCACTGCGTGTGGGCCCGTGGACGCGCCGGATCTCGGCAGTAGCCGGCTGAGGCCCCACTCATGTCGCGGCTCATGCGGCTGAACGCAAAGTAGCGGCAGGTCGCGCAGGTGTCCGCCCGCACGTTGGGGAGCACCTCACCGAGGCGGTTGAGCACGGCGTAGGCTGAGTGCGGGGAGCCGCCATCGCCGTTGAGCTCGGTCAGGCCCACGCGGGTCCCGCTGGTCAGGATCAGCAACTGCCGGCGGTAGCCGTGGTCAGCGCGGGCGGATCCCCACCGGCGCATGCTCAGCGTACCCACCTTGTCGTCCGTAACCACGTGCACCTCAGTGGTCTCCGGACCTTCCAAAAACCGGCACGCTGCCGCTTCGATGTCTTGCCCGATGCCCACGTTGAGCATCTTCGAAGCGTCGATGCTTGGGCGACGAGGCATCCCATGCAAGATGTCCTCCTCGAGCACGTGGTGGAGCGCGAGATGTCTCCGCCCTTGGGCTAGTTCGACCTCAGAGACCACGCGTTGTCCATTTGTGTAGTGACAAACGGCGCGGCTCGTATGGAGCATGTCCAGTCGGAGAATGTCTCGCCACTCGCGAATCGGCATGGGCGCACTCGTTTCGTCTCCAGCCGCGACGAATGCAGAGAAGCCTTCTTCCAGCCCGCGCCGGGTCGCCAGCAGTTCTGGCTCGTGCAGGAAGGGGTTGAGCGTTCCCGGCGGACAAAGGCGACGCGCATCGGGGTCGGGCCGGAGCAACTCCAGATCCACGGGGCGAGCGCTATCGTGTTCTAGGGGCCGATACGCCACGACAAACGGAGCGATCTGCCTCGCTTCGCATCTTTGCTCCGGTGGCAGAAAGGGCAACAGCTTCTCGAGTGTCACGTGCACCTCGTCATCCTCCCGACTCCGGAGCGTAGCCAAGCGCCCGATCCGAGTCAAACCACTAGACCCCCACGATCCAACCTCGACGCCGGCATGACTCCCCGTCAACCGTCGCGGACCAACACGATCTTGCCCGCAACACCTCCCCGTTCCAACAACGCGTGAGCCCGTGCCGCCTGGCGTAGCGGGACCCGTTCGGCGATCGCGGGGGTGAGTTTCTTGGCGGCCAGAAGATCGAGCAGCTCGCCTAGGGTGTCCCGATACCAACGGTTGTCCGCGCCAAGATCCCCCGTCGAGAGAATCCGGCGTCTACCGGGCCACACCGTCAGAAGCCCTCGCATCACCAGCGTGAGGGGAATGACGCGCAGCCCCCGGTCCTTGCTGGCCGCCACGCCAAACCACACCAAGCGCCCATCGCGACCCAAAGCCCGGTACGAGCGCCACAACTGCCTCGCGCCACCAATGGGGTCGAAGACGACGTCGACGCCCCCCGGCACCAGCTGGCGCACCCGCTCGACGAAGTCTTCCCGGCGGTAGTCGATGGGAGTCGCGCCAAGCGACGCAACGAACTCCTGATTGCCCGTCGATGCGGTCCCATAGGCCTCCAGACCGGCCAACCGACCCAGGTCCAGCAACGCACTCCCGACCCCGCCAGCCGCTCCGTGCACCAACACCCGCTCCGAGCCGCGAATCCGCGCCGTCGTGTGCATGGCCATGTACGCGGTGAGGTAGTTCACCACAATGCAAGCGGCGTCAGCCGGATCGACCCCAGGCGGCACAACGACCCACTCCTTCGACGGCATGCACACGTACTCCGCGTACCCGCCCCCTACGCCGAGGCAAAATGTCGCCCCCGCCACCAGTTGCCCGGGCTCGAGGTCCACCACGCCCTCTCCTAGCGCGTCGACCGTGCCGACGACATCCTCGCCCGGGGTAAACGGCACTCGCGGCGTTCCGGGGAGCACGCCCGAACGCCGGAACATGAGATCGTAGGCTGAGACGCCGGCGCAAAGCACCCTGACGCGCGCCTCCCCGGCCCGAGGCTGGGGCGCCTCTTCCGTGATTGGCTCTAGGACCTCAGGGCCCCCATGCCGCGAGACAACAATGCGCTGATGCTTCACGCTGAACGTCTCCGATCCTCAACGACGGTGGGGTGCATGCCAATTCCGCGTCGCCGCCACAATGAGATCGCACCGCCATGGCCGGCCATTCACAGCACCGAAGACCGCGTCAAGATGGTCTCAAAGTTGCAGATGTGCCACAGATGCCCGGCGTCAGGGACGACGTGCAAATGCCCGTTTGGCAAGCGGTCGTGAATGTACTGGGCCATCTGTGGCGGCGCGCTGGTGTCCTGATCGAAGCCCCAAACATGCGTCTCCGACTGGACGTCCTCGAGGCGAAAGTCCCACGGTCGGACTTGATTTTCCATGTCTTGCGCCAAGCCGCCGCCAGACCCCGAACTGTAGGCCTCTTTCGCCGACCGCATGAGCGCCTCACGGACCTCGGTTTTGTCGACCTCTCGTCGATCCGCAAGACAGAGCTTGTCGCGATTGAGCGCCATGAAACGATCGAGATGATCGCGACTCGCCCTGGCCACCAACGCCGCGTTGGCCCGACTCAGCCAAGGCGCATTGCGAGCCAGCCAGTAAAATGTGCGATTCGTACGATTGACGTGATTGAGCAGCCAGCGATGCAGCGGGGCAATGGGACTGACCGCGACGATGCGGTCGATGAGCGCGGGAAAGACTGCCCCGCACGCGAGACTGCATGCTCCGCCGGCCGAGACCCCCACCACCGTGACTTGCCTCAGACCCAGATGGCGGCATAGCTGTTCCAAAGCCTCGGCGAGCTCCGTGTAACTGTATCGCCAGTAGTCGCTGTTCCCGTATCCCGGCCGATCAACGCCGATCCACCGACGCGGAGCCTGAAACCACGATCCGGGGAGCTCCGCGAAATAGTACGCCGAGCCGTGTCCGCCATGTAGCAGCAGTACCGGCGGTGCGGACGAGGGCCCGAAATCCACGTACGCCATTCGCCTCCCGTTGGACAGGTGTAGGTGCGCGCGGTCAGGGCGACGTCGCGGTTCGGTCGAAACCGCGACCACGTCGGGTTCACCCGGGTCGTTCATCGAGCGCTCCATCCTTGACCAAGCGAGACCTCCATTACCACACCCTCGCGGGCCAGGTTTGGGTCCGCACCCAGCAAACTGTGCAGCGTCTTGAGCCGCTCGCATGCGTCTGGCCGACCCTTCGCCGACGACTCTGCGTTGTCACTCGCCGACGATGGAGCTCGAGCCTCACTCAGCCCGCGGCCGTCACGGGCCCGGCGCTCATCGCCGTCCACTCGCTGCAGAAACGCCCGCGGCGAGCTCACGTCGCTGCCACGTCGACATCCCGAGTCGCGAGAACGTCAAGCGGCGCAGGTACGTGGTGATCAGCCAATACAAGAAGTCCGAGCGGTCGACCGCTTTGGCCCGTGGAGGGAGGTGCTGCGTCACCGCGGCCGTGAGCACCAGTTCGCGACAACGCACGCGATGACGCAACGCGAACTGAAGCGCCGACGGCCCACCGCCCGAGGTGCCCAGCACGAACGCCGGTTAGGGCGGCTTCCCGACGACTCCTCTGTATACCCAAGAGTACGTGATCATTGAGTTTTCTGCCCCACCGTCCCGGCGTCAACCCCCGCCGTCGCCCCACTCGCGCTCGCATCGACTGCCAATCCCGTTGGCACCCTGGACGCCGAGCGACGTGCTGGGTCACCCTACCAGGGCATGACGCTCGCACCGACTCTCGTCGCGTTCATTGCGATCTTCGGCGGCCTATGGGCGTTCGTCTCGGGACGAGCGGCTCCCCTCCGCTTCGCCGTCACTAGCCTCATCGCCATGCTGCTGCCGCGCAGCGGCCGGACGGCACAAGCCGAGATGCTGGCCCTGACATCCGGCGTGGCGGCCATCGCCGGCGCCACGTTTGCCGTCTCGCACGGGGGACTCGGGGCCATCGGATGGATGTGGATCGGCACCGTTTTGGCCAGCGCGTGGATCGGACGCGAGGTCATGCCCTGGCTGCGCGCGCCCGGCCGCTTGGCCGGAGGCGAACCGGCGACCGAGGACCGCGACCCCCCCCGTTCGAGGCTTGGCGGGTGGATCGGTGGGGCACCAGGTCGTACGCGATGTCCTGGTGGCGCAGGTAGCTGTCGACACGTGCCGGGATGCTCATTGGTCGCCTCCGGTGCGCATGCTCGTGCGCACATGGGTTCTCGTTCGTCCGTCCCTCCATGCCTCGAACCGCTCCCCGCGGCGTA
>QKPP01000292.1:30328-32413 GCA_006508105.1 Myxococcales bacterium FL481
GCCCTGGTCGCGACGTTCGGCATCGCGCTGACCCTCCAACAAGCGGCGATCGTGGTGACCGAAGTCGCCAGCTTCTCGAACGCCGCGAGCGTAGCCGCACTGACGGGACTCACCGCGGTCACGCTCCTCGGACGACGAGGCGGCGAGCTGAGTCAGGCCGCCCTGCTGGCTGTGTTCCCGCTGGGCCTGACCGCGTTCGTCCTCGCCGGCATCGCCAGTACGATGGACTCGCCCGTCCTCGTGCAAACCGCCCTCGAAGACATGTGGCGCACCGCATTCGATCCGGTGGCGATCACGGGCGGACTCGGTGGTGCCGCCTGGCTATCGGCCCTCTCCCACGGCACGTTCTGGTCGGTCCTGACGACCGGGGCTGGACTCGGCCATGCCCGCTTCACCCTTCGAGGCTCGCCGCCCACCACGGCGACGTCGCGCCCCACCGCCGCGGGCCTGATGGCCGTTCCGTTGTTCGGTAGCGCCTTGGTGGCCAGCGTCGCCGCGCTCGCCGTGCAAGTCCATGGCGGCGCGCCCGCGCAATCGATCGTCGAGACCGTCGGACCCCCAGTTTCCACCCCGCCGCCGCGTGAGTCCGACGACGATTCACAAGCTGGCGAGCCCGACGAAGCGTCGAACGACCGGACGCCGCCGCTGCCCCGGATGCGCCCGCTTGCCCGCAAACATCACACGGGATTCCGGCCGAGTCGCAACTCGGGCCAGCTTGTCAATCTCCCCGTCGATACGCCGCTGTTGCCCGACCATCACTATCCGTTTGTCTTTCGCGCGAATCCCCGTGGCCACACTCTCGGCCGGCTCGACAAGACGCAAAACATGATCATCGCGTCGCCGTGGGACGTCCTCGCCGAAACGGAATGGATCTTCTTCCGCGACAAGGACCCTGCACGCAGCAAGAACGCGGGCTACGACCGGCGAGTCGCGGTAACCCGCGAGGCGGTCACGAACGTCCGCGGCACCGAGCTGTTGCTGCTGCGACCCGCCGATGACGCGGTGGACCTCGCGAAACTCGCAGACGAGATGGACGGGCCCTTCGTCGAGATCCGCGACTTTCGCTTCGTGGGTACCGTTGGCCGGGCCATCGACCGAACCGACAGCCCGACCCCCACGCTGGCGGTGTACGAGGTGCGACAACCGGACGAACCCGCCAACCCGAAGTTGAGCGACGCGGTGCGCATGGGCCTAGCCGGCCCCTATCTCGACACCGGCGAAGCGCGAGCGCCGTGGGCGTTTGTGGCCCAATCCGGCTACCGCCCCCCGCTCAACGCTCGACGGACGTTCACCTTCACCGCCCCACCGCGCGGCCTACAGATCGGCGAGATCCCTGAACGCACCGATCGGCTCCACACTCCCGCTTGGGATTTCCTCGCCAAGACCAAATTCGCGTTGTTGCGTCACAAAAAAGACCCTGCACAGGACATGCGGGTGCCCGTCGAGCACAAGCTCGGCTCCGACGGGACCCTGCGCTTTCGCAGCGCCATGCCGTCGATTGTCGACTTCGGCCGCGCCGACAAGATGGAGCACTTCACCGGCCCGTACTTGTTGCCGCCGCCGTACACATTCGAGGTGGAGGTCCGAGCGGGCACCCGGTTCCCACCGGAATACGAGGACCGCCGCGCCCTCGTGCCGCTGCACGATTGGTTGGAACCCCAAGCGGGAGACGGCGAGGTCCACCGCCCCCACCCGTACTCCGTCGCGCAGGTCGGCATGCTCGGTCCGTTCGAGCGTCGCGAAGGCATCGAGCGTTTGATCGACGCCGTCACCACCCGGTTCCCGCCCAACGCCCGCTGGGCGCTGGTGGCGATAATGGGGCTGTTGGCCATCACCGCCGCGGGGACCGCCTGCCGCCGAGGCGACGCCTCGCTGCGGCCCAACGCGATTGCCGACCCGTCGACGGGCGTTCGCCTCGCGATCTTGGTGGTCGGCGCCGCCGGAGCGTTCCTGCCCTCCGCTCGACTCCTCGAAGGACTGGCATGGCTGACGGCCCTGGCCCTGATCGCCGCGCTCGCCGACCTTCGACGCCCCTCACGCTCCCCCTCGCTCGACTAGGCAACCGATCTGGCTGGGTGCAGATCG
>QKPP01000026.1 GCA_006508105.1 Myxococcales bacterium FL481
CGTCGTCATCGTCGTCATCGTCGTCATCGTCGTCGTCATCGTCGTCATCGTCGTCCGCGTTCGGATCCTCCTCGGGCAGCAGGTATTCGATCATCGAATACACTGTTTCCACATTGTCGTCGACGTGCGTTGCGATTTCGCTTGCCGGCGGCTTCTTTTTGTTCGCGCCGATCTCAAGCGTGACCGACAGCGCCCCGTTGCGGTAGTACCAACAGTCGTCGGTCGCTCCTTTGGCGATGTACAACGCCACCGAAGCCTGCCCGTGAATGTAGTTGTTGTGGGCGGTCATCCGCTGTCCGAGCTCATCGAGCCGAGCGTGGTCTTCTGGGTTGACTTTCTGCGTCGTATACCCCCACGGCCACAGCACAGACCCTTGTACACCGTGGGTATCGATCACCCCGACGGGTTGCACCTCGTCGACGAACCGAATCATCGCCTTGGCACTGGCGATCGTGCCGTCGACGTCGTGCCCTGGGTACGGGTACACCCGATTCGGATCGACACCGTGCACGTGCCGCGACTTGTGGTACGAGTCGGGGCTCACGGCCGGTATCCAGTAGGTCGTGGACCAGTCGATCATCTTGGTGACGCGAGCGTCATCATCATAGGCGGCCAAGTACTCGTCGAGTACCCCCATAATGACCGCGGTGCTGATCCACTCGTCGCCGTGCGTCGAGCCGGTAAAGACGAACGCCGGCTTCCCCGGGTTGTCCACATCGACGTCGCCCGAGACCTTCAGCACAAGTATCTGCCGGCCCCCCTCGCTCTTCATCCACTCTGGGTTTACGGCCCGCACGATGCCGGGATAGTCCTGCTCGTACTGCTCGAACAACGCCGCGTAGTCGTCGAGTTCGAGGTAGCCCGCCCGATCGGCTGCGGTCAGGTCCCGCATCCACGCGTCGTTGTCCCGCGCGATGAGTCGGGCGTCAGGAACGAGGGCCTCAAAGTCGTCCACGTCGGCGATGGGCACGTATACGGTGAAGCGATCGCCAGTTCGGCCCTCGATGGCGAAGCGATCGGCAATCGCTTGCATGCGAGCGGCGGGCAACCGCTCGAACTCATACGCCGACACGGTGTTCTCCGGCGAGGCGGCACCGGCATCGCTCCACGACGCAATGGACAAGCCGATGAACCCAAGCAACCCAGTTGCGCGCGACATGACGATAGAATACAGGCACGAGCCGGCGCGACCCGGGGATGGATTGCCCCGCTGCACCGCGTCGCTGCATACACCGAGGGTCGACCGCAACGAACCGACGGAGGTTCATCCGGTAGTCAATGCGACGCAATGCCCACATCCACGCGACCCGACGCGTGGTTGGGCCGGGTTGGATCAACACGAACCCGGCCCGACCTCGGCGTAGACCGAGCCGCCTCCCGCAAATACGGTGTTCGAGTCCGCACCGAATACAGCCGGTGCGGTTGATGCTGCGGGCTTCCCCGAGTCCCGACCAGGCCCCCGGGAGCCGAAACGCCAAAGGCCCGGCATTCGGTATCCATGCACCACGATGGGCCCGCCTCGCATGTTCCGGTGGCCCGAGCGCCATGCTTGTTGACGACCAACCGCTGCGCCGAGCGACCGCGCGGAGGGCCCCGGCTCGACGCCGGCGCGAACTTTCGACTTGTACCAGGAGCCGGGCCCAGCACCAGGCCGTCACGCGCCGCGTCCGGCCTTCGCCACGAGAGACGCCGTCGCGTAACACGGATGTGTTTTCCTCGCCCTCCGACGCCGCGCCCACGATCCTCGTCACGCGCTCGGAGCCGGATCGGAGCCGCCGAGATGCCTCGCATACGACTCGAACTCGAAGAACTCAGACTCGATCGCCCCAAAAAACGCTGGAACATCTACTTCGTGATCGCCACACCGCATCCGCTCCACCCCGATCGCTACGCAGTCTCCATGCTGCCGCAACCGATCGCCCCGCTGCGCCGACCCGCGGACAACTTGCTCGACTTCGTGGCCACCGGCAACGGCGCGGATGGCCTCGAAGTCCTTGAACGCGACATGCCGCCGAATCGATCGGTCGAGGTTCTCTGCTGGGTCATGCACTCGCGGCGGATCGCCCGGCATTTCGGCGACATCATCGACGAGCTGGCCGACTCGCTGTCGGTCTCGGCCACCCCGATCCTTGGCAACGTACTCGGCCGAGCCCATCAGTGGGTTGCCGTCGCCCGAGGGTCTCTGCAATCGTTGGGCGCGATCGGGTCGTCGCTTCGGAGCATTCGCGACCGCAATCTTGGCTTCGTCAACCTCGGGGAGCAGTTCGGTCCCGAGTTCGAGCGGGAAACCGAGCTCGATCGCAGCAATACGCTGAGCACCGGTTTCGGCGAACTGGTGTGGACATGGACGACATTCGGGCCGACGTCGTCAATCCCTCCGCGAACGCCGTGAACCCGCGTTGGTTCGGTGCATGATTCGAGGGCACGAACTGCCCCGGCATTCCACAAGATCGTGCGCCGACGGCAAGGCCGCTAGTTGATTCTCACCGGCACGGCGGTGACCAAAATCTCGTGCGTGCCCGTCACGAAGACTCGGCGGCGGTGCTGCTGCAGATATCGGCGATAAAACGCGACGCTTTTGAACAACAGCCCCAGCTCCGGCTGGCGAAAGTTCTTCATCCGGGCGCCGGGCAGCAACTCGCCGTCGCGGTACCGACAGTTCGGAAACGCCAACACCAAGCTCCCCTGTGGGGTGAGCCGCTCCTTGACGAGATGCCGCAGAAGCGCCCGATCGTCGATCTGCGGGCTTTGGAGCACGTCGATTGCGATCACCAGGTCAAACCGGCCGATATCGAGCAGGTCGAGCTCGGCGACGTCCTCACACAAGAACGCGTGGTTCCCCGCGGGAAAACGCCGGCGGGCCTGGGCCACCGCACTCACGCAGTGGTCGACGCCGACGACGGATCCAGAAGCGACCAGACCGGGTGCATGGCGTTGGAGCAATGCGATCTCATCGCCGCGATTGCAGCCGAGTACCAACACCCGCGCCCGGGAAGGCACTGCGGCGCGCTCGATTGCATCCACGAAGTCGAGCACAAACGTCGGTTCCTCTGCCTTGTCGAGTCGCGCGAAGCTCGAGCGAGTCCCATACTTCTCGCGGGGATCGGCCAGCCGCGGCATCTCCTCGGCGGGCAAGCGCTCGAGCACGACCATCAGCCGCCCCCCGGTTTGCCCCGAGAGCTCGGCCAGCCGCCAGCCCAACCGCCCGGCCAACTCCACCCAAACGCGATACGGACGGTGGCGAACACCCGAGCGCGCCTCCGGCTCGCCCGCGTAGGCCCCCCCGCCCCGCGTGGCATCGGCCACCACGAAGGCGATGCGCCCCGCCCCGCGCTCGATCTCCGCTTGGACGTAGGCCAAAATCTCGCCCATCGGCGCGGCCACGAACGATTTCGGGGGCGTGTCCACTACTCGGGCGAGCTCGAACCGCGCGTTGGCTCATCGCGGGCGGCCTCTGGCGTCCGCGACCGCTCGCGCCGAAGCTCCGCCAACACCTCGACTCGGAGCTCGTCCACCAGCGCCTCGAGACCGTTGGTCCGGACCGCAAGCGCCGTTTGCAGCAGTTCTCCGAGCTTGCCGCGGGGAAACCCTTTGTTGGCAAACCACACGAGGTACGGCTCGGGCAAGTCGGTCAGATACCGACCCTCGTAGCGCCCAAACGGCATCCGCCAGGTCACGAGGCGACGCAGATCCTCCAGATCGGGAGTCAGAGTGTGAGTCATCGCGAAGCTCGACCGAATCGATCCCGGCGCGCCGACAGTGCGGTCCGCCCGCGGCCGCGGCCAGGCCCGCCCCGCCCCAGCGGGGCGTCCCCGGTTTCGGCGAGGGACGGCGACCGGCTAGGCCAGCAGGGCCGCGAGAAACGATGCCATGAACATCATCACGCACATGACCATGATCGAGATGACGATCATGCCTTTGACCCGAAACACCGTGCGGACCTGAGCCAGACAAGCTTGTAGCGCCAGGTAGGGCCGCTCACTGGTTTGCACCGCGCCCAAGGATCGACCCGCCGACCAGGTCAAGGCCGCGAGCATGGTCGGGACGATCACCAGCAGCAGGTCGCCGAGCCCCGCCGCCGGGAATCCGCGACCGAAGACCTGACCGAGGCCCAGCGCCCCCAACATGAGATTGAGTCCGCCGGCCAAACGCATCCATCGTCCCGTCGAGGCCAACAGGCTGCGTTCGCGGGCAGTAAACGTGCGAGGCAGATCGTACGTCGCCGCACGGTACGGATCACCCGCGTCGACAACCGACTCAGTTTCAACTTCGCGCGGTGACTGCATTACAACACTCCTCGGGAAAGCAACGCCACCAGGGCACACAACGCGATGCCAGCGTCGATCACAAAAACGGGGCGCAGCCGCTCGAACGCCAACACCAAGTGTTCATGCGCCTCGTTCGGTTCGACGAGGCTGTCGACGAAATGATCCGACGCGGCGAGCAGCAGCAACGCTTGTCGCAAGCCCAGCGCCAACAGCAAGCCGGTGGCCGCGAACACCAAGGCCGCGACGCCGGCGCCCGCGGTGACCAACGTCATCGAGACGAACGCGGCGATGAACAGCCCCCCAATCGACCCGACCGCCTGCGCGATCCCTAACAACCTCATCCACTTGCCCACACTCGCCAAGTGATCGTGCAGGCGCAACGGCAACGCCAAGCGCCGGGGGGTATCCGCGTGCGACGACATAGGATCAGCTTGCCCCTCGGGGTCGTGCACGGCAAGCATCGTCGATGCGCGCGCGTCGAGACGCAGCAACAGCAGGCCTGGCGGCCGCGCTCTCGGTCCCGCCGCCGTGTCGGCCAGGGTCGCGCTCGGCCCGCCCGACCCCACCAACTGCGTGGTCGAGCCGGCGGCCGGGCGATGGACGAAGCGGGGCTTGAACCCGCCAAGCCACGCCGCCACGTGGTCGGGCGACCGAGCTCCGGCTCGCCACCACGGGACGGAGCGCCCGCCCGGGCCGCCCGAGCGTGCCGAGTGCCGCCGTTACTCCCGCTCCGCGAGCACGTAGGCCATCAACGCCATGGCCGCCGCATTGCGCTGCAAATCCCGCGGGTCGACTTTGTCGACGGTGTCAGCCAAGCTGTGGTGAAAATCAAAGTAGTGAGACGCGTCGGGGGCGACGCTAACGGATAAGACGCCCGCTTTGGTCAACGGGCTGATGTCCGCCCCGCCCCACCCTTTTCGGATGTCGCTCGCGCCGATCTCGGAGAACAGATCGGCGTAGCGAGCGAGCTCAGCGACCTGTTCCGGAGACCCCGCCACGCCAAAGCCCTCGGGCGGGCCGGAGCCGGAATCGGCCTCCATCGCCGCCACGTGGCGCTCTTGTTTGTGGGCCTCGAAGTAGGCCTTGGCGCCACGCAAGCCGTTCTCCTCGTTGGTAAACAGCACCACGCGAATCGTCCGGCGCGGGATCAGTTGCAGCGACGTCAGCAAGCGAGCGGCTTCCATCGCCATCAACGTGCCGGACCCGTCATCGTGGGCGCCCTGCCCCACGTCCCACGAATCGATATGGCCGCTGATGAGAACGATTTCCTCGGGCCGCTCGCGCCCGGGAATCTCCGCGATGGCGTTGGCGCTTTCGACATCGGGCAAGGTGCGGGCCCCTAGCTTCAACTCCACGCGAACCGGCCCCCGTGCCACGCTGCGGGCGAGATACTCGGCATCCTCGACACTGATCGCGGCGGCGGGGATCCGCTTGACTCCGTCTTCGTAGTCCATCCCACCGGTGTGGGGCGACTGGAGGCTATGCGCCGTGATCGAGCGAACCAGGACCGCTTTCGCCCCGACCTTCGCCCCTTCCGGCGCCGCGCCGTAGCGGATCTCGACGGTATCGCCATAGCCGCTTTCGTGATGAGCGCGGTCGTACTGTGGCAACGCCTGGTTGACCAGCACGATCTTCCCCTTGAGCTCGTCGCCGCGCGCCGCGATCTCTTTGAGCGAGGACACCACCGCCACTTCTCCGCGCACGCCCGGCGTCCCCACGGTGCCGCCGAGCCCGAGGATGTTCAGTTCTCGTTTCGCCGGCGACAACACTCGAGCGCGCTCCGTCCCGCGCACCCACTTCGGCACCATGACTTTCTCGCGGCGCGGATTGGTGAGCCCGTCGCCTTGCATGGTTTCCACCGCCCAGTCGATGGCACGTTCCAGGGCCTTCGAGCCGCTGAGACGGTGACCGAAGGTATCGCACAGATAGGCGAGCCGATCCCAGGCCACGGTCTCCCCGTTGGCGGCCTCGGAGAGCCGAGTCGCGGCCGTCGCAATGTTGGGCGGGAACTCAGGGGTGTCCGCGGGCGGCGGCGTGGCGGCGGGGGACGAGGGTTCGGACGCTGACGCCGGCGGGGTGGGCACGACCTGCGTCGAACTCGTGGGCGAACCCCAGACAACGGGCGTGGGCGGAGTGGAGTCGGCCGCGTGATGGCAGCCCACGACAGACAACAGGCTCATCGTGACCACGGCGAAGACGGGCGGGCGGGGATCGACCATGGACCCAGCGTTACCGACCCGGCGCCCGACTGGCAAGCGCGCAGATCCTCGGCCTCTGACCGGGGACAGGCAGCGAGCTGGCGGACGGCGGGTGCGGAAGAACCCCGCGACCTGGGCGTCGCGCACGGAAGGCGACCCTCAACGAACGGGCCGCCGAACCGCGACGAGGTCGCGGCGGCCTCCAACAGGCCGGAAGCCTAGCCGCCGAAACTTACGCTGCCGCTGGCCGCGTAGGTCTCGCCGTCGACCGTGACCGAACTATCGATCTCGACGCTCCCGGACGTGGGCTGGCCCGCCATAAACTGGAGGTCATTGTAGGTCAAACTCGTATCCCACGAGCTGCTCACGTTTTGTCCGTTGGCATTGATCGCAACCTCCCCCGCTGTCTCCAATGTGCCGTCAATCGATGACTCGGTATAGTCGAGATCACAAGCTACGCTGAAGCTGTAGGTCTGGCCCGCCGCACCACCGGAGACGTTGTAGTCGCAATCTAGGCTCGTCTCGGTCCATGAGATCGACCCGTCGACCACGAACCCCGTGCCGTCTCCGCAGTCCGTGAATGTGCAGCTGTTTTCCGAACACGAACAGCCCTCACCGCCGGATCGACCGGTCGGACGGGGCAACAAGGCGGCACGCTCTTGGCCCGGCGTGATGAAACTCATCGCCGACGTGCCCACCGCCAGCATTTGGAAAGCGGCCAGTTGTCCGTCACCAGAGGTCGCGATGGTTTCCGTCGCGTCAATCGCGGCGGATGCACCCTGCTGAACCGCCACATCGTTGACCGTCCCGTCTTTGGCGTCATCGTCGCTGCAAGTCGCGACGCACATCACGGAAACCAGGAGACTGGATACAATCGATTTGTTCATAGTTATCGCCGGCTCAACGGTGAGCCTCGCCGTGGTTAGACCATGCGCGTGTGCTCGAGACAACTACTCGCGACACCAGACGCCACATCGGTCCGGCCGACCGCCGGCCGACCGCGTACGGGCCCGGACCCCGCGCGAAACACCCCCGTGCGTCGTTCGATCACAAAAGAGAGCACGGCTCGACCAGCCGGGCATCCGCACGCGGGGCCATATAAACATTTCATGCGTCGGGCCAGTTGGGTCAACATGCCCCAGCCGCGGGTCGCTCCGCGGCTGGTCTCGCTCCACGGCGAGACGTCCGCCTCGTCGCCATCTCGCGGGCTAGTCGAAAGAGAACTCGACTGCGTCGTCGCCGAGCTTGACCCGTAGCGTGTGCGCTTTCGGATGCAGTTGTTCACGCAACGCCTCGAGCCCGACCCGCGTGCCCAGCCCGGCGGGAAGCGGCCCGACGGGGAGGGCGAGCGCCAAGTCATCATTGGTGCCCGTGACACTATTGGGGGCCGTCATCTCGACTTCCGCCACGAGGGTGGGCAGTCCGTGGATCCCCGCGAACACCGCGTGCTCGACCCCGGTCCCGCGCAACAGGAAGCTCGGTCGATGCCTCGCCGGTGGTCTCGCGGGGGACCGCGCAGACGTTTGCCAACCGGTCAACGAGGGCATCACGGCTTCACGGGGCACACTCTGCGCCCAGGCGCGACCCGCCGCGTTGAGTGTGGCCTGGGCGCGCAACAATCCGCGACCCGTCAACCCCAACACGGTGACGCGGTCGAACCACACCGGCGGTCCGTCGCGTCCCCGCACGACGTCGTCGCGGCGCCCGGTGAACCGCCACCCCACGGCGAGTGCCGCGTCCACTCGCTCGAGACCGTCGTGGTCGAAATAGAGCACCGGTCCCCGCGTCGGAGACAACGCCAGCTCGAGCGTCGCGGCGGGTGGTTCGAGTCCGCCCCGGTAGGTCTCCACGTTGCGATTGTCCAGCTCGGGAAGCAGCGTCAGCATCGAGCTCGAAACCGGCGGGTAGGCGAAGTGGTCGTAGATCAGCACGTCGCCGATCTCCCGCACCACCACGAGCGATCGCCCGCTGTCTTGGCGGATCACGGCCTGCACCGCCGGCTGCTCGAACAGGGCCACGACCAACTCGTGATTGAGCCGCGACGAGACCGGAGCGCCGCGCCGCATGACCGTTGAGCCACCACCATGGTGGCTCACCAGGGTCGAGACGCGCGCGTCGAACTGCCCGGCTCGGTCGGTACGCCCCATCAAACGCCAGTGAGTCAGCGGCAGGGTCATGGCCCCCATCGCCGCCTCCATCCGCGACAGCTCACGACCGACTTGGGTCACCAGACCAGTGTCGATCTCACAGCGTGGCGCCGGATCATGGGCCTCACAAGACGGGATCCATCGCTGACGCCGCAGCTTGCCCGCGGCCGCACAGCCGCAGCGACCGAGCGGCTGCACCGCCGCGTCGACCTCGCGGCGCACCCCCAGCAGCCGCGACACCGACGAGGCAATCTGCGCGAGCTCGCCTTCGGATGGGGGCTCGAGCGACGCACACACCACTGAATCGGGCGCAAACCCCAACTCGACCAGCGCAGCGGGGCTCATGTCGCGGGTATACAAACCCGAGGGCACCTCGACGCGCGGCAGCGCGGAAAAGAGCGGGGGATCGCGGCGCGCGGTGCCGGCGATCGTGCACCGGGCAAACGCGACGTCGTCCGCCAACCACTGCGGCGCACCGCGGTCGACCGAACAGCTCAGCAAGCACGCCGCGACCCAGGTGATCGACCCAAACCGCGTTCGGCAACTCCGTGCGTTGACTCGGGGAAACGCCACTGCACGATCAGGCTACCACCGACTCGCGCCGACTCCCGCGGGAGCCGCCTCGCCAGACGGCCCGCCTCGATCGCGGGGACGAGCAGAGCTCGCACCGGAAGGTTTCGCGCCGCGACAAGGTTCGTCTTGTGCCTCTTCGTCGCCCCACGCGGCGCCGCTCCCTGCTCCGACCGCGCCGTCGTTCCGCTATGCTCAATCGGTGCCACGATGGTCATGGCCAGTTGTCATCACGCTGCTCCCCGCGGCCATCGTGATGGCCCTGGGTCAGCGAGCGCCCGGCTGGCTCGGCCCCGCGGTGGTCTTCGGGCTCGCGGCCATCGGCTGTCTCGTATCGCCGCCGTTGCGTCGAGCGCCCGCGACGTTCGCCCTCGGGTGCCTGTTCGCGGGCCTGACGGCCCACCTCGCAGCGCGGGCTGACGCGTTGCACCAACACCAACAGTCCGCCCATGGCGTGCCCGTGGTCGACCTCACCCGTGGTGAATCCTTGCCCGAAAACAGCCGCACGGCCCGAGTCCGTGGCTATCTGCGACCGAGTTGGTCGCTCGACGAGTACCACGTCGCCGCCGACCAACGTCCCGACCAAAATCGGCCCGCGCCGTTTCGGTTGATCCCACTGCTCGACAGTGCCGATGCTCCCTCGACGTCGGCCACCCAACTGGTCGTGGTACGCATAGCCGCGACCGACCCCATCCCGGCGGGCGCCACGGTGTTCGCCGGCTCGCTGCGACCGCTGCCCAGCGCGCTGATCGACACGCTCGTCAGCGTGGCACCCACCCAACACGACTCACCACC
>QKPP01000231.1 GCA_006508105.1 Myxococcales bacterium FL481
ACCATCACCATCACCATCACCATCACCATCACCATCACCATCACCATCACCATCCCCGTCGCCATCCCCATCCCCGCCTCCGGCCTCGTGGTCCGAACACAGGTTACATTCCGCGGGCGGCCCGGTCATGAGCGATTGGCAGCTGCTGGCCTCCAACGCAGAGATGCACGCGTTCGCCTCCGCGGTGCTCACCTCACACTCGCCATCGCCGTCACCGACAGTGCAGGACTGCTCACACTGAGCCTGGGACTGACCGAAAAGCAGTCCGCACTCATCGAGTTTCTCACACATCACGGAACAGTAACGCTGCACATCGCCCCCGTCGGCGGCATCGGACTCGTCGTCGCCACACGACAGCTGAACTGACAAACCGAGGGCAAAAAGCAAGCAAGTACGCAGGAACATGGTGTTTGAGGTGGGCATGATAGAAGAGCTCGCCGAGTATAGTCCGCTGGCGCGCGCGCTTGCACGTCGTCTCGTAACGTCCGCTTGCACCGCGACTGAACCCGATGGGCTTGTTCCCTCTCCCGGCCGCCTGGGGTGGCCGATGCCGTCGACTCGGCCGGGTGTGGCTGGCGCGCACAGTCGCGATCGAGCTGACGAAACCCAGCTACCGACCTCGGTTGCACTCGCGGACGAACGCCCGCCAGCTCGAGAGGATGGAGAGTCTGGGACCTCGCGCCCCCCACCGCGCGACCGTCAACGCCACTCCCGGAATCCACGAGCCGGTCCGAGTTCCGCGTGCGCCCGGCCGTGAGTGCGACGACGAGCGAGTCAAGCCCGGCTGAGGCCACGACTATTCGCCGGTGAGGCGAGACCGTCGTCGACGGGTGCGCGACCCGGCGAACGGGGTGGCCGAAGATGGAGAAATCCAGCGAGCTCAGAAACGCCTGGCACGATCTCCAGTCTGGAGGCGTCCCCTGGCCTGAACGCTCGCGCCAATCGGACCGGCGTGCGCTGCCGCTTGACGGCCCGAGTCGTGTCCACCACGACTCGGTCCGCCGCGGGGAACCCTCGTCCGGGCCTCGGTGTTGCCGCGCGAAATAGCGCGATTCTCGATCCGCGCGACACCGCGAGTCACATCCCCGCCGTGAATGCGCCACTCCGAATCGGTCGCGATCCTAGATCCAGGTTCGCAGTTCCGTGTGCGAGCGGCAGCCATACCCAAGCCCATGCGTGCGCTTGCTCGCCCGTGGGACTCGATGGCCCTTGCCCCCGTTGATGACGCGCGGATCCAAGTCGAACGCCGCCGGTTCGGCGACGTAGACAACGTTTCTTTGGCACCCGGAAGCCCGGCTGATGCAACGTGTCGAAACCGTCACACATCAACTTAATTGACACAGGAATGTGATTTGCCGCGAACGAGTCGATCGGAGAGCCTGCGACTCGAGTATGACAGAAATCACCTCTACTCGGATCCGTTTCATGTCGGGCTGGCTCGCCCTACCGACTTTCGCCACGACGGCCCTTCTCCTCACATCATGTGTCGCCTCGGGGCAACACGACGACGAATCGGCGATGGCCGAAGCGCGTGACGGTATCGCACCGTCGGCCTGGTGCCGCGGGGTCCAACCGGCCCCCGTCGACCCGGCCGAGGCCCTGTTCTCGCCGGACACGTCGGAGACCTACGCCGGACCCCAGGCGATCCCGTCCGCCTTCCCCCGCGCGACGTTCGGGGAGACCGACGGCCGGGGCACGATGTGGCTCAACGACAACCCCGCAACGGCCGAGAACGAGGAACTCGAGCTGCTGTGTCGGCTCGACGGCGTGCCGCGCTCGCAGGACTGGGCCGGCGAATGCGATGGCGCCGACGTGGATCTAGACCCCACGATCGACGTGCAAAGCGGGTGTTTGCGCCTTCGCTACGTCCGAAACCGCGACTGCACGGCCTCCCGCTTGGTCGACGATGAAGTTCGAGACACCGCGTTGGTCTATCGCCGCGGCTACGTGACGGGGGACACCAACGATTCCCCAACGGACTTTCGCGCGTTCCAGCGCCCCACCAACGAGCTTGGTGAACACGTCGCGGTGGCCGACGCCACGGTGCGCGCCCGCTTCAACGCTCGAACCTTGCAGGAAACCCTTGCCCCGCAAGAAGCCTACGCGGTGTACAACCGCTACGTTTCCGAGGACGACCACTATGTTGCGATGGTGCGGCGCACCAGCGCCGCGACGACCTGCGACAGCGGGCACGTGGTCTGTGATCCCTTCGGGCAAGTCCTCGAAGTGCAAGCCGAGCTCGTCATCGCCGAAAAGCTCTGCGGCGGCCAGCTCGTCGAGTTGGCTTCGGTCCCCGTGCCGCTCCGCGAAAAGGGCTGGGCGGCACTCGAGTTCACCGCGTTGGGTTCGGAACTGTACGCCAGTGTGACGATGCGCAACTGGGACGGCTTCCCCGTGTTCCGGCAGCTTCACGTCGATCTCGATGACGAGGCCGTCATGGATGCGCGACGGACCGCGCTCGAGCTCCCGGCCCTCACGCGCGAGGAGTACCCCGCCGATCTCCCCGCCGGTACCAGCGGGGTCTCGATCCACAACCTCGCCGCGTACCTCGACGACTGGACGGTGCGAGACGCCGGCACGACCGTCTGCCGCGGCGACCAGGCTCTCACGCCACTGCGCATCGACGCCGACGTCGACATGTTTGGCGCCGGCGAGCCGCAGCCGCTGTGCCCGGGCTGGGGCTACGTGGTCGAAGGTGGCGACTGCAACGACGCGGAACGAACCTTTCGGCCGGGCGCGCCCGAGCCCTGCGGGTTCGAGGACTTCAACTGCGACGGCGTGGTCCAAGACCCGGCGAGTTGCCCCGCAGTGGCCGAGCCACCACAACGCGCCGGAGAAGGCGAGGGCCTCGTGCTCGACGACTTCCTCGCCGCACAAGAGCGCTGGGTCGGGCGGATCAACGGCAGCGTGACCCCTGGCGCCCTCACGTACTCCACCGACCTCGACAGCCCCCGAGCGGACCACGAGATCGTGACGATGAGCACGCCCGGCGACGGTCGCCGCATCGAGATCGAACAGCGGGGCATCACGCCCGGCTGGTCGTTTTGTGACGAGACGACGCCGTACCTCGTACCCGACAACCCGGCCACGCCCGAGTTCGATGGCGTCCCAAATCTCAAGTACGTCCCCAAGATCTGGATTCGCGTGGAAAACGAGCACCAAGCTCGAGATCTAGCCCTCTACATGGGTGACGAGAGCTTCCAAAACTACTACCGTCTGCGATTCCGCAGCGGCCAAGGCGAGGTGTACGTCACCGACGGCGACTGGGTGGGTTTCTCGCTCTCCCTCGAGAACCTACTGGTCGACCCGGTGGGCTCGCCCGACCCGTGCAACATCAGCCGAGCCCGCGTGCGGGTGTGGGACTTCGCCGACGAGGCCGTCACCGTTCACCTCGACGCGCTCACCAAGGTCCCGCGCTCGACCGACTTCCCGACCGGTGTGGTCTCGTTGACGTTCGATGACGGGTACGACTCAATCTTCGACTTCGCTGCTCCCTGCTTGGACGGAACGGATGCCGCGTGCCTAGTCGATGGCGGTCTCAACGACGCGCTGCCGGCGACGGTGTTCCCGATCATCAGCGCGTTGGGCATGGACATGCCGGAAGACGAACTGGCCTTTATGTCGGAAGCGGACCTGGCCAGCCTCCGTGCCGACGGTTGGGACGTGGGCATGCACGGTTTCGCCATGGACGCCCAAAATCGTAGCTATGCGAATACAGAACCCGCCGCGGTGCTCGCGGATATCCGGGCATCGAAGCAGTGGCTGCACGACACGTTTGGGCCGGGCTCTGGTTACGAAAACATGGCCTACCCGAAAGGCGAGTTCAACGCGAACCTGCCTGGCGAGTTCAACGATGCCATCGATACGGTGCGCAACGAGTTTACATCGGCCCGGACGATCAACTGGCAGATGCGAGAACTGCCCGCACCGTCGGATATGCACAAACTGCGGGTACTGTACGTGACACGCACAATGAGCGTAGAACAGGTCCGCGAGGCGGTCGAGGTCGCGGAACGCAACGCCGAATGGGTGATTATGGTGTTTCACCACTTCGTCGACACGGTCGAAGAGCGTGAGCGCAAAAACTACTTCATGTTGCGCGAAGACTTCCGGGCGATCATTCGCATGCTGCGAGAGCCCGGTCGCACCGCCGTGGTGCGCAACGTATCGGACGTGATCTCCGATCGCCCGCTGCTCCCCTAGCGGGCCGCGACGCCGCCTGACGGCGGCCAAGATCCCACCCGTCGCACGCAGTGCGGCGGGTGCTGGTTGTGGTTCACCCGGCCGCGCGTGATGACTCCTCGCGGCCTGATCCAGCGCGCGTCGGACCCACGCGCTCCCGTGCCCGGTGGGCCGTCGCGGTCGTCGAACGCCGGCCAAGCGTGCGACGTGGCCCGAGACGGGTCCGCGCCGGGCCCTCGCCTCTCCCGCCCGCCCGCGGCGAGACAGCCACCGGGACGACCGACGGCGCCCTGGCCGAACTCCTCGTCGCTGCCGAAGCCACCCTTGCGGTCGCGCCGAGCCGCCTCCCCCTTGAGCTCGCGCGCACGGGTGAGTACACCGTACGCCCCGTGGACGCGTGCTACCGCAGCGAGATCAACCGCGACGTCGCGCCCGCCGGGCCCGGCGAGTTCACCCCACTGCGGATCGGCCCGCTCACGGTTTCCCCTCCTGTGGTCCTCGCGCCCATGGCCGGCGTGACCAACTGGCCGTTCCGCAGCTTGTGTCGGCGCTACGGGGCCGGGCTGTACGTCAGCGAGATGATCACCGCGCGGCCGCTGGTCGAAGGCAACGCAAAAACACTCAAACTCGCGGGCTTCGGCGCCGAGGAATCGCCCCGCAGTTTGCAGCTGTACGGTGTCGACCCTCACTACGTGGGCGAGGCCGTCGCGCGCCTCGTGGGAGAAGGCGCGGTCGACCACATCGACATGAACTTCGGCTGCCCCGTGCCCAAGGTGACCCGCCGCGGCGGTGGCTCGGCCATTCCCGCTCGCCCGAAACTGCTGCGGCGGATTGTGGCCGCAGCGGTCGCGAACGCGGGGGATGTGCCCGTCACCATCAAGGTGCGCAAGGGCATCGACGACGGCTTGTTGACCTTTCTCGAGTCCGGGCGCATCGCCTCGGGCGAGGGCTGTGCCGCCATCGGGTTGCACGCTCGCACCGCGGCGCAGCTGTACGACGGCGAAGCCGACTGGGACGCCATCGCGCAGCTGCGCCAAGCCGTGGAGGGCATCCCCGTGCTCGGTAACGGGGACATTTGGGAAGCCGAGGACGCCCTGCGAATGATGCGGACCACCGGCTGCGACGGGGTGATCGTGGGCCGCGGTTGCCTCGGTCGCCCGTGGCTGTTCCGCGACCTCGCCGACGTGTTTGCCGGACGCGCGCCCAACAATCCCCCATGCTTTGGTGCCGTGGCCGAGCTGATGATGGAACACGCCCAGCGACTGACCGCGTGGATGGGTGAGGTGGCGGGACTACGCAGCTTTCGCAAGCACGCAGCGTGGTACAGCAAGGGCTTTCACGGCAGTGCCGCCTTACGAGCAAAACTGATGCAGGTCAGCACGCGGGCTGAGCTGCGAACCACGTTGGCCACCATCGATCCCTCGCTGGCGTTTGCGCCAAGCGCCATGCGAGTCAAGCGGGGAAAAACGGCCGGTCGGCAAAAGGTGATGCTCCCCGACGGATTCTTGGACGCCCGCGACGACGACGCCGTGCCACGCGGGGCCGACGACCTCGTCGACGGCGGCTAGACGCCCGCAACCCGCGGCGCCACGGACTGCGCATCCCTTCGCAGCGTGTGGCACCGAAACGCCGCGAGCACCGCTTGGGTCATACTAAGGCGTGTCCCTTCTCGGCAATTTGATCTGGCTGATCTGCGGCGGGTTGCTGTCAGCGTTGGCGTACTTCCTCGGGGGCCTGGCCTTGTGTCTGACCATCGTGGGGATCCCCTTTGGGCTGCAGACCATCAAGCTCGGCGTGGCCACGCTCGCTCCCTTTGGCCGCCAGATCGTCGAACTCCCGGACGCCAACCGACCGCTACGCCTGATCTTCAACGTACTGTGGCTGGTGCTGTTCGGGTGGGAGATCGCGGTCGCCCACCTCGCTTGGGCGTTGGTCTTGGCCCTGACCATCATCGGGATCCCGTTCGCGATGCAGCATCTCAAGCTCGTGCCGCTGTCGCTGATGCCGTTCGGACGCGATCTCCAGTAGCTCCGCCCGGGAGCCGCAACCGCCACGACGAGCTTCGCGGGGGAGCTGCGCGCGCCGGAGGCCGCGGCGAGACGGCCGCTTGCGACCGCCGAAGCGTGACCGACGGCGGCCCCGGTCGCATGACGTCAGTTGTGATCGGCCGAAGCGGTATTATTGATGAGCCTATGCTCGGAAGACTCCTGCTGCTGTTCACGGTAGTCCCGGCCGTCGAGCTGTACCTGCTCGTCTCGCTTGGCGGCGTGCTAGGCGGCCTCCCCACCGTCGGCCTCGTCCTCGTCACCGGACTCGTCGGTGCGTTCTTGGCCAAGCGCGAGGGCCTGCGGGTGTTGCAGGACTGGCGTTCGAGCATTGCCCGCGGCCAGTTGCCCGCGGACGGCATCACCAGCGGCCTGCTCGTGCTCGTGGGCGGCGTGTTGTTGGTCACCCCCGGAGTGCTGACCGATGTCGTCGGACTGAGCCTCCTGGTGCCGCCGTTGCGGCGACAAGTCGCGGCCGTGATCGCACGCCGAGCTCAACGGGCGATGACCCAAGGCACGCTGCAGGTGCACCATCTGGAGGCGGTGTACTCCGACCCCGGCGGTGTCGTCCGACCCCGCGACGTCATCGACGTGGAGGCGCGGCCGCGCGAGCCGTCTTCACACTGATGCGCCGCGTGCCAGTCCGCTGACCCAAGCCCACGTTTGCGTATCCAAGACGACGTGCACGACGAGACTGTCCCCGCTCGACACTCGCCTCACTGAGTCAGGCGCAGGCAACCGATGATCCGTCCCGGCCGGCGGCGATGACCGAGGCCGCGCGGGGTTAGCTGGCCTTCGCTTGGGCCGCGAGCCCGGCCACCACCGCTCCGGCGATGCCATGGTAGTCGAGCAACGCCGGCGCAAGCCGGCGCCCGAACAGCGCCGCAGCGAGCCGCACATCGTCCTCATCGAGCGCATCCGAGATGGCGTCCACCACCTGGAACAAACGCAGCTGAAACCCGCCGAGGCTGAGGCTCAATCGCACCTCGGACGGGGACAGCAGACGTTCAGCCGAGGCGGCGAACTCCACCAGCGCCTCGAGGTCCTCGGCGTAGGCCACCACCGCTCGCAACCCGGCCGCGGGGGCGCGACCGTCGAGCTGGCGGCCGATCTTCACCGCGATCTGGGCCAGCGCATCCACCTCCTCGCGGGCGTAGGACGCCATCTCTTGCGCTTCTTCGAGCTCGACGAGCTCCATATTCGGTCCATCGGCCCGAATACGGCGTGCTTGAGGCATTCAGGGGCGGCACCGGCACTGACCGAATCGCACCTGCCCCGGGTTTGTACGCGCGCGTCATCCATCGCCCCGCATCGGCGCTGCGAGCGAACCCGCGGGGGACCTCACCACCGTGGGCCCGATCGGCGACGGCGCCGGTTGCCGGCGAACGGGGCCACCGTCGACTCGACCTGATTCGGCGCCGCCTCGCTCTACGCCAACGCAGCCTTGATCCGCAGCTCGACTTCGTCGGCGCTTCCCACGCCGTCGACGCGTTTCAGCCGGCCTTGCTCGGCGTAGTAGTCGACGATGGGCGCCGTTTCGGCGTGGTACTTCGCCAAACGAGCGCGACAGGCGTCCTCGGTGTCGTCTTTGCGTTGAACGAGGCGATCGACGATCTCGGGCGGCGGCGGTTGAAATGACAGGTGGTAAATCTTGCCGGTCTCCGGATCGCTACGCCGGCCGACGATCCGGCCGACGATCTGGTCGTCCGGCACTTCGATCAGCACCACCGCGTCGAGGACGATCGCCGCCTTTTCTAGCGCGTCCGTCAGTGCGAACGCCTGCGCACGCGTGCGGGGAAACCCGTCGAGCATAAACCCGCGAGCGCAGTCCGGCTGGCCCAATCGCTCAACGGTCATGGCGATCACCAAGCCGTCGGGGACCAAGTCCCCTCGGGACATGCACTCGTCGGCTTGCTTGCCGAGCTCGGTTTTGGCCGCCACCGCCGCGCGGAGCATGTCCCCGGTCGAGATGTGAGGGATGTTGTAGCTATCGACCAGTCGAGCGGCCTGGGTGCCTTTTCCCGCTCCGGGCGGGCCGACGAGAATGATGCGCATAAATGTCTCCGAGATTCCGGAGCGGCGAGAGTGGCACGCACGCGCCCCATGGAGCAAGCCCGCGCCGGCCGATGCCAAGTGCCGCCCTCGCCGGGGCCACGGCGCCCCCACGCACAGCCGCGGAAGTGGCACCACCCGAACACCGACCGTATGCTGGCTTGGTGAGCGACACCCCCGATGTCCACCTCAATCTGAACGTACGGGGCATGGCCAACTCGGCTACGGTCTCGATCAACGAGCGCTCCAACGCGCTTTTGGCTCAAGGTCGGGACATCGTCAAACTCGGCCTGGGGCAATCGCCGTTCCCCGTGCCGGCGCCGGTAGTTCGCGCGCTCCAGGCCAACGCGCACCAAAAGGACTATCTCCCCGTTCGGGGACTCCCGGCGCTGCGTAAAGCGGTCGCGGACTACCATCGCCGCGGCGACGGCATCGACCGCGAAGGGGACGATGTCATCATCGGACCTGGCTCCAAAGAGCTGATGTTCTTGCTGCAGTTGGTGTTCTACGGCGACTTGGTGATCCCCACCCCGTCGTGGGTTTCGTACGCTCCCCAGGCGCGAATCATCGGCCGCCAAGTACGTTTGCTGCCCACGCGAGCCGAGGATGACTGGCGCTTGCTGCCCGAGGGACTCGAGGCCCTGTGCCGCGAAGACCCCGGCCGGCCGCGCATCGTGATTTTGAACTACCCGTCCAACCCGACCGGCGGCACGTACACCGTCGACGAGCTCCAAGAGCTCGCCGCCGTGGCCAGAAAGCATCGCGTGGTGCTGTTGTCGGACGAGATCTACGGCGAACTCCACCATACTGGACAACACGTCTCGATCGCGCGGTTTTATCCCGAAGGCACCATCGTCTCGTCAGGACTGAGCAAGTGGTGTGGAGCGGGGGGATGGCGGTTGGGAACATTCATGTTCCCACGACAGATGCACTGGTTGTTGGCGGCGATGGCCTCGGTCGCCAGCGAAACGTTTACCTCGACCTGCGCTCCGGTCCAGTACGCCGCCGTCGAGGCCTTCGTCGGCAATCCGGAACTCGACGAGTACCTGGTGCGATCGCGGCGGGTCCTGCGAGCGATCGGGCGGTACGTCGCACAGCGACTGCGCGCCGCGGGCATCGCATGCCAAGACCCCGCCGGGGGGTTCTACCTGTTCCCAAGTTTCCACGCGCACCGCGATCGCCTGCGCGCACGCGGAATCGATACCAGCCCCGAGATGGTGGCGCGTTTGCTCGACGAGACCGGCGTGGCCGTGTTGCCGGGCACCGACTTCGGCCGCCCTCCCGGGGAGCTCACGTGCCGACTCGCCTACGTCGACTTCGACGGCGACATGGCACTGAGCCACGCGACCGCCGGCGCAAACCTCAACGAGGCCGCGTTGCGTCGCCTGAGCCCCCGCATCGTCAACGCGCTCGATCGGATCGGCGAATGGGCGCGGATGGAACCCGCGCGACTCACCGCTGTCTCCGGCTGACACGCGGCGCTCAACCCCGTAGCCTCACGCCGCCGCCGTCACCCGAACGGGTGCGGCATGGCCAGCCATGGACGACAAGCTCCTTGAACGCGTCCGCAAGCTCTTGCGGCTGGCCACGTCGGACAACGTCCACGAGGCCGCGAACGCAGCCGCGCGCGCTCAGGAGCTCATCGATCGCCACCGCATCGACGCCCTCACACGCGCGAACCTCAGCCGCGATCCGTTCGACGACACCACGGTCGTCGAAGCGATCGACGAGCCGCTGGAGTGCTCCAAACGGCTGCGCAAGTGGAAGGTGTTCTTAGCCACCTCCCTCGCCCCCACCCAAAACTGCCGCGTGTACGTTCTCGAGCCCCGTCCCCCCGACAAGCAGCAGCGACTGGTCCCCGTGGGAGATCCCACGGATATCGCCATACTCGCAGAGCTGTACCGGTTTTGCGTGACACAAATCGAGTGCCTCACGCGAGCGCATGGCGAAGGCCAAGACCGAAAATGGCGAGAAGGCTTCCGAGTCGGTGCCGCGAAGACCGTCGTCGCGCGCTTGCAGGCCGCCCGACAACAAACATTGGACCGCGCCCCCGATCTCCCCACGCCCGCTCCAAGCGAGTCGGCCGATCCCGCCGATGGAGCACTCGCGCATCCCGAACGACTCTGGGCGCGACGGCTGGCCGAGGTCGACGCCCATTTGCGAGCTAAGTCTGGCCTACGGTCGGGCAAGAGCCTTCGCGTCCACGCGCAAAGCTTCACCCTCGGCGAACAGGCGGGACATCGCGTCGATCTCCCCTCGCGGGAGTAGTCGGCTGCACGCCGGCCGACCGCTGGGGGTCCGCGGACCGCTACGGTGCCCGCCTCTCGCTAGCACCATCACCATGGCAAGCGCCGCGTCGCGGCTTCCCGACCACGAGCCGATCGTCCGTACCCAGGAACGCGACCTCAATCCCTAGTCTTCTGACACACGATCGTACTTTCGCATCGGTAGCACCAGGTGAGCCGTGGCTTGCGACTCATCATGGCTCAACCACACCGACAGCGGGCCAAACGGCGCGAACGCAGATCGCCAGACCTTGAGTGCCTGCTCTTGCGCGTGGCGGGCCTCAGGGGTCTGGGCCGTGGTCTCTGGCAGCTCCACGTTCGCCCAACGCTCCAGTGTCAGATGGGTCAACATGGACACGCGGTTGGCCTCGAGATCGGCGGCGAGCGTCGGGGGCACCGTCCGCAGCCAAGCGCCATTGGCCCCGGTGCTCGTGTTCTCGACGTGCGATTCAACGGCGGCGAGCCCGGCTCCCCACTCGGCCGTGACGTAGCCACCTCCGGCAAACACCGTCAGCTCGGGCTTGATCCCCATCGCCATCGAGTCCGTCGCCGTCGGACTAGTCACTGTCGCGTGCGCCACGGTCACGGAGCGGTCACCCGCCTGCACCGTGGCGGCTTGCAGATCGATTGACGACAGTCGCAACGCGGCAAGAACGGCCGGGTCCTGCACACGTGGACTGAGCAACGGAATTCCCATGAGCAGCAGGCCCTCGAACGGGGCCGGGTTACTCACGCCGAGACGCAGTGCAAGGCTCTTGTCGGACGTCGAGCTGAAGCTCACCTCACCGGTCACCGAATTGAACAGCGCTTGCGCCATCGCTGGCACGTGTGGAGCAAGCCGCTGGTTGACGCCGTCGCGGCTGAAGTTCGCCCACAGCGTCAGTGAGTCCGGAAACGCGTCGCGCAACGCGGAGGCGGGGGCGGGGGCCAGGAAGTCGAGACTGTTGACGGCGGCGCCGTTGGACCGAAGATGCCAAGCCTTGGCATCGAACGACACGCCCGTGGTCTGCATCCGTCCGCTGACGGGGAAGCGAGCCGCGACCAAGTCGCCTTTGACCACCGGACCCGACTGCGTGAGCTCCGTCAACCGCTCCTTGCCACGATTGGCCGGTTGGTAGTTGGCCATCAGGTCTCCCTCGCGAAAACAGCCCACCCAACCGCTGGGAGCCGCGAGTTGACGGCAGATCCGGTCGACCTCCGCTGGATCTTCGCCGATCGCAGTCGCGAGCCGCTTGAGCGGCTCGAGGTCTTTGGCCCCCACCAAAAGGAACGAAGACGAACCCGTGCTGCCCGCCACCAGACCCTTCCCGGGCTCGATGCCCGATGTCAAGATGGCATCCACCCCGGCCGCTGTCCGCTCCGCCCCTCGTCTCACATCGTCGGCGTGCGTCAGGTTAGGGTCTTGGCTCGAGACAAACTCCAGCACGTCCGCGCCATCCCGTTGCAGCACGACGGCGCCGTGTTTCACCGCCCTCAGCATCTCGAACACCGGCGCCAGGTCGCGGACGACGAGGAAGTCTTCCGTCCCCTCGGGAAGGAGGTTCAGTTGGTCCTCGAGCGAGCGCGCCGACTGACCGCGTTTGCACGTCAGACTGACCAGCGCGCCGATTAGGAGCAGGGCACCGCATTGTTGGATGACGCCGAGAGAGCGGGACATCGGCGAAACGTAGCATCCATCGGCCCCGAGCAACCCTCGCGCGCTCGGGCGGAAATGGGGCGACCGGCGCGGTGCGACCCACGGACTCGAAACCACCAGCTCACCGCCCGGGTCGCACTCGATGGCTGGAGTCGGCCCGCGACGACCCCCCACCCGCCAGCCGTCTCGGCTCACTCCACAAATAGCGCGGGTCGAATAGTGGGACCATTCGCTGGAACCGATGACCCTGAGCGGGCCACGCGCCAGGGTCGATTCGCCCGGACCCGGTCGTCGATTGGGACGCCGGTGAAGGTCCCCCCACCGAGGTTTCGCGCGGCGGTGGCGAGCCAGGCCAGCATCGAGCCGTTCGCTCGCGCCCGGGGTTTTGACGGCGCTCTTCGATCACAAGTTGCCGTACTCGCCGCCCAGGTCCGGCCTCCCGCCAAACCTACGTTGTTCTCCGGACGAGATCGTTTGGTCTCGAGTCCCCTCAGCTCCTACATCGTAGCCTCCGCCGTCCCGAGCAACCCTCGCTACACTCATTGTGTCCGTGCATATGCCTTCGACCCTCCGCATTCTCGCCTGTTCCTTCCTGGTTGTGTGCTGGGGGACCACGTGTGCCGACACAGCCGAATCAAGCGTGGATGGTTCGGCCCCCGGCCCCGAAACCGACGAAGGTGGCGATGACGACGACGATGCCGATGACGACGACGACAACGACGACGCCGATGACGACGACGACGACGACGACGACGACGACGACGATACCCCGCCGTCGTGCTCGGAACTCGATTCGACCCCGGACGGCATCTCCGTCATCTACGACGTGGGCCCCGGTCAACCGCTCGAAACCCCCTCTGACGTGCCGTGGGAGGCCATCACCGCCGGCACGCTGATCCGGATCCACGCCCGCGACGAGCCGTACCAGGACAAGTGGGTGGTCAACACCGCGGGGGCGGCCGACGCCCCCGTCATCGTCCGTGGAGTCCCCCGCAACGGCCAGTTGCCGACGATCTCGGGGGACGGCGCACGCACCCGCCCCGAGTTGGATTTTTGGAACGAAGAACGCGCCGTGATCAAGATCGGTGCCTCGTCGGTGCCGGACAATGATCAGGCATCACACATCACCATTGAATGCCTAGATATCCGTGGGGCGCGGTCGGATCACTCGTTCACCGATCACAATGGCGACCCTGCGACCTACGCCGAGAACGCGGCCGCGATCACGGTGGAACAGGGCGAACACATTCTTATCCGCAACTGTCGGCTCCATGACTCGGGGAACGGACTGTTTACCACATCGCTTTCCTCTGATGTACGGATCGTGGGCAACCACATCCACGATAACGGGAACGTCGACAGCTTCTACGAGCACAATAGTTACACTGAGAGCGCCGGCATCACCTTCGAGTTCAACCACTACGGGCCTTTGTGCACCGGCTGCGCGGGGAACAACCTCAAGGACCGATCTGCGGGGACCGTCATCCGGTACAACTGGATCGAAAACGGGAACCGCCAGCTTGATTTGGTGGATACCTCTCACTCGGAACTCGCGGAGTCGTCGAACTACGCCACGACGTTTGTCTACAGCAATGTACTCGTCGAGGCCGAGGGCGAGGGCAACAGCCAGATTATCCACTATGGCGGCGACAGTGGCGATGCGGACCGGTACCGCAAGGGAACCCTACATTTGTATCACAACACCGTTGTGTCCACCCGCACCGGCAACACGACCTTGGTCCGCCTCTCGACCGCCGACGAGAGCATCGACGCGCGAAACAACATCATCTACGCCGCCGCCGGGGGCGACCGGCTCGCCATCACCTCCGGCACTGGCACCGCCACGCTGGCCCACAACTGGCTACCAGACGGTTGGCGAGAGAGCCACGACCAGCTCGAGGGGTCGGTGGTAGACACCGGCAACGTCGAGGGCGAGGGCCCGGGCCTCACCGATCTCAACAGTCAACAGTTTGGACTCCATGCGGACTCCATGTGCCGAGACGCCGGCGGACCCCTCCTGGACGACGTCATGCTTCGCCACCCAGTCACGTCGGAGTATGTGTCGCTGCAACGCGGGAGGCCCCGTCTGGACGACGGATCGGTAGACATCGGCGCATTTGAGTACGAGGCGCCACGCGCGTGGCCCCGGCCGCCCGACACCGCGCCAGAGTCGGCGGAAACACGAGACGCGTTGGGCCCTCGGAGGCGAGACACCACCGGTGTCCACCATGCCCGCCCACTTCGGTAGCCGCCACTCACGGCGAGTTGCGGGCGCACGTAGCCGTGGCTCGTCCGGCTCGCCTTCGTCGTCGATGCAGCTCCATCACCGCGGCTCGTGCACATCGATGTGCACGTGCGCCACGGCCACATCCGGCTCCTTGAGCAACACCGCCTGCACGTGCTCGCCGATGTCGTGAGCCTGACGAACCGTGATCGCGGGATCGACCGGCACGCTCGCACGCACGTGCAGATGCGTTCCGTGGTGCCACCCCGCGACATCCGGTTGACCGCGGACGTCGTCCAGCGCTGCCACCAACGCGACTAGCTGGGCGCGACGGGTTTCCGACACGACCTCCCCCATCAGCAGCCCCATATTCTCCCGCGCGAGCCAAAACCCGGACGCGATGATCCATCCGCCCGTCGGGATCGCCAACCACGCATCCCAGCCCGGCGAGCCCACGTAGGCCAGACCAACCCCGACGATGGCCAACAACCCCACAAGCGCGTCGTTGCGAGCGTCCACGTACAGCGCCGCGACCACCGGGCTTTCCTGAGTCCGACGGCGGCAATACACGACGAAGCCGATCTTGACCGCCACCTTGAGCCCAAACACGATCAGCAACGTCGGTCGCATGGTCGCATGGCGGCCGGACAGCATGTTCTCGATCGCGCTGCGGACCACCTCAAGCCCAAGCACCGCGGCGAGCACCGCAAGCACCAATGAGGCAATCGGTTCCGCCGCTCGGTGGCCCACCGGGTGTTCGGTGTCCGGCGGCTGCGCGGCGATCCGAAGCGCCCAGAACAACACCAGGCCGATCGTGCAATCGACCGCGCTATCGACTCCTTGCGCCAAGGCGAGGTTACTCGCGGTCTGAAGATACGTGGCTACGAGCGGCCCCACGAACAGCAAGCTCAGCCCACTGCTGACGGCAGCGAGGCGGGATGCCGGCGAGTGCACCGGGGCCACGGGCCGCCGACCCGAAGGGTTCACGTTCCCCGATCCTCGCCGTCGACTCGGTTGGCGGTCGTCGCCCGCACGCGGGACCGGCCGAGCCGATAACCACGCACCCGCCCGGGCGCGTGTGACACGACGGCTCCGATAACCAGTGCGAAGAACAGGCTCGGGACCAGGTAGTCCGGCCAGAACACGCCCAAGCCCACCACCGCGATTTTGACCACCGTCGCCGCCCCGTGTAGCCGCAGAAACCATGAGGCCCCGTACTTGTCGAGATCGGTGAGGACGATCCCCAGGCCAGTGAGGATCAAGACAGCGGCCCAGATGCCACTATCCCCCCCGTACACTGCCGCGCCGAGGACCATGGCCACCGCCGCGATGTGCCCGGTGCGCAGCGCGATCCGGAAAGCTCGAACCATCCGCGACGCCTCCTCGGCTCAGCCCCTATCGTCTGACAATGGCTGACGGCCCGACGCTGTCGATCTGCTGCCTATCGTCCGCACCGAGTCACGCATCCTCCCCTTGATTTTACCCGGCTTTGCTGAGTTCACGCACGAGAAACGCGATGAGCGGCCGCAGCTTGGGCTTCGAGCGGAGCGGTGCCCGCAGGTGCCCGTCGACGCGCCGCAAGATGCGCGGTGCGTTCGCGTCCAGGGGTCACCAAGCCCGGCTCGAGTCGTCGACACTCGTCCCGACCGCCTCGCTGAATCGGGCCCAGCGAAGCGGCGGCTCGGATCCTCGCGCCTTTAGCAGCCCATGACTTCGGCGGCTAGCTCGGCGATCGTCAGTACGCTCACATGGGTGTTCACGCCCGGCACTTCGGGGAGCACCGAGGCATCCACCACGCGCAGGTCATCGACTCCCCACACTCGGAACCAGCCGTCGACAACGCTGTCGCGAGGATCCCGCCCCGCCGAACAGCTGGCCGTGAAGTGCAAGCCGGCCCCGGCCAACTGCTGTGAGATCAAGCCCAGCTTCTCGTCCGGCGAGAGGCCAGCGATCGCGGGGTTGACCAGGCCCGCGACAAACGGCGTCATCGGACTCGACAACCCGAGCTCGATCGCGCGATCAAACCCCTCGAGGATGTCGGCTCGATCCCCCGGTTCGCGGAGGTAACCGGGATCGATCAACGGGGACCCGCCCGGGTCAGCCGGGTTGAGTTCGATCCAACCCCGGCTCTTCGGCTTGACCAGCGCGAGCAAGATGCTCAGCGCCTCCCCGGGCGGGAGCAGGGCGCTGGGCAGGGGGGTCTGCAGACACATCAAGTGAATGTTGGGCGCCTCTCGTCTCTTGTTGGTGCGAAAGAACGCGTGCGACGAGACGCCCCCCAGCGTAAACTCCGTGCCGAATTCGGGGCCTGCGAGGAAGTCGGCGCCGAAGCACAGCACGTGGTCGTGAAGCTGTCTCCCGACCATTGGCCGCGCACAGGCAATTGGCACGCCAGCCGCTTGCAGCACCGCTTCCGGACCGATCCCCGACAGCATGAGCAGTTTCGGTGAACCGATCGCGCCGGCCGACACCACGGTCTCGCGCCGCGCCTCGATATGTCGGAGCTCCCCGTTGACGACCACTTCGATCCCGCGGCAGCGACCGTGGGACACCAGCAGCCGGGAGACGGCCGCGTCCGGGAGCGTGACGAGGTTCGGCCGTTCGACGGCGGGGAGCAGATAGGCCTGAGCCGGTCCGGATCGGCGACCGTCGGGGTGGATGTTGACATCCGCCGGACCCGCGCCGTCGATGAACGGGACCGCGTTGTGGTCGGCCTCGGGAAGGCCCAGTTCCTTGGCCCCTGCGATCGATGCCGCCGTCAACGGGTGATCGAGCGCGTACCGACCGACAGAAACCGCTCCCTCCCGACCACGCCCGGGCGAACTGTCGTGGAGGAAGTTCTCCACGCGAAGGAACGCGCGATACAGTCGTGCGGCGGTCCAGGGATGCCCGACCAGCCGGCGCCAACGCCAGGCATCTCGAAGATCGCCGCGCAGCCAGAACATGCCGTTGATGCTCCCCGAGCCGCCGAGGACCTTGCCACCGGCCAGCCCCACCGGTCGATCTCCGAGGTCGGCCTGGGGCACCGAGGGCCACGCCCAGTCGGTCTCACTGCCGAAGTTTTCCATCCAGCGGGTCGAGTCGCTGATCTTGGGCTGCTCCACGTCCCCGGTGCCCGCCTCCACGAGCAACACCGAGGCACCGGTGGCGGAGAGCCGATTGGCCATCACGCACCCCGCGGATCCAGCCCCGACCACGATGTAGTCGTAGCTTTGGTCCAAGAACCGGCGCCGCTCGACCGCGGCCTCTGCCCGTCGAGCCATCGGCCCCGCAACCGCGGCCGCGACCCCCAGCTGCCCGAGCACCCGCAACAGGTCGCGTCGCGGCAATCGGCCGCGGAAGGCGGCCATTTCGGCCGCATCGATTTGCGCCGCGATTCGCCAGCGCCCTCTCGTCTTGTCGTCATCGTCCACAGCTCACTACCTTTCCCCGGAAGCGGCTTCGAGCTCCACTCCGCTCGTCCTCAGTCCGGTGCTCACGACGCTATCAGCGGGGTTGGCTGCCAGCCAAGACCGGTATTGAGGGGGGGTGCGCGACCAGGTGAGGGTCGAGAAGCGATCGAGTGCTCCTGACCGCGACCAGGAACAAGCCCCGAGCGTCGCCGCGTGACGGCCAATCTGACGCGCAAACGGATGCCATGCGGACTTGGCTGCAGTTGCACTCGTGGTGCCGTCGCGCCGGAGCTTCAACGGGTCACAGACCACTTGGCTCGCCACGTCGGCGTCGGTACGCTCGCCGCATGGGGACGTCACCTGAGCATCGCACGATGTCGGCGATCTACCTCGACCACAACGCCACAACGCCAGTGGCGTCGGAGGTCGTGGCCAAGATGCGGCCTTGGCTCGAGACCCGCTTCGGCAACCCCTCCAGCGGGTATCCGTCGGGCCGGGAGGCCGCGGAGGCCGTCGAAGAGGCGCGGGCTCATGTCGCGCGGCTGATCGGGGCTGAGCCGGAGGAGATCGTATTCACAAGCGGCGGCACCGAGTCGAACAACTGGGCCCTCTTTGGTGGACTGCCGGCCACGTCGCCGCTCGTCATCAGTCAGATCGAGCACCCGGCGGTCGCCGAGCCGGCGCGCGTGTTGGCTCGCCGCGGTCACGCGTTGCTCCAGCTGCCCGTGACCCGGGAGGGGCGGGTCGATCCGTCGGCGCTACGCGACTGCGTGGGATCCGCGACGCCGGGCCTGGTCAGTGTCATGCTCGCGCACAACGAGACCGGCATCGTGCAGCCGATCGCCGAGGTGTCGCGGCAGGTTCGCGCATTGAACCGGGGCACGCTCGTGCACACCGACGCGGCGCAAGCCATCGGAAAAATCGCGGTCCGCGTACGCGAACTCGACGTCGACTTGCTCACGATCGCGGGTCACAAGTTCGGCGCGCCCAAGGGAGTGGGCGCACTCTACGTCAAACATGGCACGCGCCTCGAACCGCTGCTCTACGGCGGCGGACAACAGGGCGGGCGTCGCCCGGGGACGGAAGCGGTGGCCCAGATCGTCGCGCTGGGAGCCGCGGCCGAGCTCGCCGGCCGTGAGCTCGCCGAGCGCGGACGCAAGTTCGCGGCTCTGCGTGCACGTTTATGGCAGCAGCTACTCGCCGGCGTCGACGGTCTGTGGTGGTTCGGCGCCGACAGTGACGTCCCCTTGCTTCCGAACACGTTGTTTTGCTGTTTCCCCGGCTGCGAGGGAGCGGACCTGCTGGCGCGCGCGCCATCCGTCGCCGCCTCCACCGGGTCGGCCTGTCACACCCACGACGGTCCGTCGGCCGGCGTCCTCCAACGCATGGGGGTTTCCGCCGAACGACAGCGGGGTGTCGTCCGACTCAGCGTGGGTCGCGGGACCGAACAGACCGACGTCGATGCGGCCGCCGCCGCCCTCACCCGGGCTTGGCGCGAGATCCCGCCGCCCGGGTCACGATCCGGCGACGGTGAGGTGCAGTACGATGCCCACCATGACGACCCCGCCCCCGCCCGTGCGCGAGCTCGAGACGCCGGAGGAGATGGATGAGGTGATGCTCGATGCGAGCGTCCCCACTGTGATCGACTTTTGGTCCCCCACGTGTGGGCCGTGCATGGCCATGGCCGATGACTTCACCCACGTGGCCAGCCAGTTTGACGCCGACGAGGTCCGGTTTTGCAAGGTCAACGTCACCGACCACGGCGACCTCGCGACTCCGTTCGGGGTTCGATCGGTCCCGACCATCGTGTTCGCCCATCGCGGCCAAGTGCTCGACGCGGTCGTGGGCAAAATGTCCGCCAAACAGCTCGGCGAACGGACGGAATGGCTGGTCAAGAAGTCGGCGAAGAAGGGGATTTGGTCGCGCCTGCTGGGTTAGTCCTCCGACTGAGAGTTCCCAACCCCGTCTCGTTTGGAGCCACGACGGCTGACCGTCTCGCTGCGCGCTCGCCAGGTGCCCGCCGCGACCGTCTCGGGCGCGCGTCGTGGTACAAGGCCGCATGCGCTCCGCCTCACGCCGCCCCCAACCGCGGAGCCGGCGTGCGCTGAACCTCGTTGCCTGGGCCGGACTGGTCTCGAGTGCGGCGTGCTCGCGAGGCGAGCCACCCCGGCCGACGGAGGACCACCGCGCTGAGTCACGACGAGCCCCGTCTCGTGCGCCTTCGGCCAGACGAACGCCAGCCGCACCGCGAGAACCCGACTCGGATGAGTTGGCCCACCTCGCCCAGTTCGTCGCGGCGACGCTTCGCGGCGAGACGCTCCCGTCGCCCAACGTTGAGGACATCCGTCCCGGCGACCAGGGCACGTATGTCTCGCTACGCGCGACCGGTCACCTCGTCGGCGATGCCTGGCGCGACGGACCCCCCGCCACCGCCCTGCCGGCGGCCCTCGACGCAGCGTTCACCGCCGTCGAAGCCCCACAGCGCGGCACGATCGACAGCGCCATCATCGAGTTTGCCCACAGCTTCGCCACGGTCGCCGACGAAGACGGACAGCTCGCCCACGAGCTGCACGATGCCCATCGCGGGGTTCGAGGGTTCTCGCTCTCCCACGGACAGACCACGCACATTGTGCCCCCCACCCACATGCTCGCGCGCAGCACCTCGTTTTCTGACGAGCTGACCCGGCTACGTCAACAGCCGAGCCTCGCTGGCCTCGACGACGAGGCTTTCGCCCGCGAGACCCAGCTCCGCCGGTTCGAAGCGGTCCAAGTGCGCGTGGGCCTGGCCCCCGATCCCACGGCCGCGGTGATGTTTCGCGGCAACACGGTGGTCGACGCCAGCGCGGTGACCCAAGCGAATACCCAAGCCTGGGCCGAGCGAGCCGCGGCGTGGCTACTTCAACACGTCGACGGCGAGGGCCGCATGACGTACACCTGGCACCCAGGACGCGGCGAAGCAGATCCTGACGCGAACAACATGATCCGCCAGTGGATGGCATCGGTGGCACTGGGCCGCTGGGCCCGCCGCGTGCAGGACCCCGCGGTGGATGCCGTTGTGATGCGCAACCTCGCGTTCAACCTCGACCGGTACTACGTCACCTCCCCCAACGGCGATCTGGGGCGAATCGAATATCGCGGTCGCTCCAAACTCGGCGCTATCGCCCTGGCCGCCCTCGCGATCCGCGAGTGCCCCGATCCACCGCGGTTCGCCCTCCAACAAGCCGCCCTGCGCCGGCAGATCGACTCGATGTGGCAGCCCGATGGCTCGTTCACGCTATACGCGGTGCCAGCCGGCCGCCGAGGAGGCATGAACTACTACCCCGGCGAAGCCCTCGTGTACCTGGGCGAGGTCTACCACGACACGCGCGACCCCGAGTTGCTCGCCAAGTTCATGACCAGCTTTCGCTACTACAAAAGCTGGCACCTCAAGTCCGACAACCGATCGCCCCCGTTCGTCCCGTGGCACACCCAAGCGTACTACACCGTGTGGTCCGCCACGCAGGACCCCGAGTTAGCCGCGTTCATCTTCAAGATGAACGACTGGCTGATCAGCAGCATGCAAATGTGGAAAAACGCCGACTACCCGGACGCGGCGGGGCAGTTTTTTAATCCACGTCGGCGCCAGTGGGGACGCGAGAACGCATCGTCGACGGGGGTGTACATCGAAGGCATCGCCGACGCCTTCGCGGTGGCCAAAGCGGTGGGAGACACCCGACGCGAGGAGCTGTACGCCCGCTCACTATCGCGGGCGCTGCTTCACCTGTACCACCTCCAGATCGTCGACGATATCGATACATTCTACATGCCGCGCGCCGATCGTGCCATTGGTGGCGTTCGCACCTCGATGTACCGCGATTTCATTCGCGTCGACAATGTCCAGCACAACTTGATGGGGATCATGAAAATCCTCGATCGATTCGACGCCGCAGACTACCACACGGAGCCTCCAGCATGAGTGTCGTCAATCTCGCCCCCGCCTTCGACCCAGTCGCCGCCCAAGCTCTCGCCCGCGAACTCTTCGCCATCGACGGTCCCGCCAAGCCGCTCCCGAGCGAGCGCGACCAGAATTTTCATATCGATGCAGGCGAACGCGGACGATTTGTCCTCAAGATCGCCAATGCCAGCGAGTCGCCCGCGTTCCTCGAGCTGCAAAACGCCATGCTCGCCCACCTCGCGACCGCGTCGTTGCCGATCACCACCCCGCGGGTGATCCCCAGCGTCTCCGGGGACACGCTCCCGCGAGTCGATGGCCGCGACGGGCGAACCCACCTCGTCCGCCTGCTCGAGTTCATCCCGGGCCGCTGCCTGGCCGAGGCCAAACCCCACGACCGAAATCTACTGCGCAGCCTGGGCGCCGGCGTCGGCGCCATGGATCGCGCCTTGGCGTCGTTTGATCACCCGGCGGCGCGGCGCGAGTTCATCTGGGATCTTCGCCAGGCCCCGCTCGTCCGTGACAACATCGACGCCATCGACGGGCCGCAACGCAAGGCGTGGGTCACCGAGATCTTGGACAACTTCTCCTCGACGCTCGCGGCCCAGCTCGACGGGCTCTCGCAAAGCGTCATTCACAATGATTGGAACGACTACAACGTACTCGTTTCAGAGCCAGGCGATGGTCCACGACGCGTGACCGGAGTGATCGACTTTGGGGATACCGTCTACTCGACGACGGTGGGGGACCTCGCCATCACGTTGGCCTACGTGATGCTCGACAAGCCGGACCCGATCTCCGTCGCGTGCGAAGTCGTCGCGGGATACCATGCCCAGCGGCGACTGACCGAAGCAGAGCTCGAGGTCTTGTTTCCCTTGGTGCAAACCCGTTTGGCCCAAAGCGTGTGCATCTCCGCACGGCAAAAGCTCGAGGCCCCCGACAACGAGTACCTCACCATCAGCGAAGCACCCGCGTGGGCCCTCCTCGAAAAGCTCGCCCCCATGGCCCGCACGCTGCCGCTGTACCGCTTTCGCGCCGCGTGTGGGCTGCCCGCGTGCCCTCAGCACGAGGCCATCGTCACCTGGCTACGATCGACCGCGGCGCAACGGCACCCGCTGATGGGCCGCACGCTCGACTCCGCGCACCTCAAGGTGTTGGATCTCAGCGTGGGCCAGCCCGAAACCGCGGCCAAGATGCGCGCCTCCGAGACCGGCGCGCCCTCCTTGGTCGATGAACTGCGCCGCGATGGCGTGGCGTTTGGCATTGGTCGCTACGCCGAGCCCCGCACGCTGTACGCGGGCCCCGGTTTCGAAGTCCCGGGCCTCGAACGCCCCCAGCAGCGCACGGTGCACCTGGGCCTCGACGTGTTCGCGCCCGCGGACACCCCGATTTATGCCCCGCTCGACGGCACGATCCACAGCCTCCGAGACAACGACGCGCCCCTCGACTACGGACCCACCATCATCGTCGCCCACGAGTGCCCGGCGGGTCGCTTCTACACGCTGTACGGCCACCTCAGCCGCGAGTCGCTCACTCGGTGGAAAGTAGGCCAACCGGTGCGCGGTGGCGAGGAGTTGGCCCGGATGGGCCAGCCGGCCGTCAACGGCGGCTGGCAGCCCCATGTCCACCTGCAGCTGGTCCTCGACTTGCTGCATTTCCAAGGCGACTTTCCCGGCGCGGCCGTTGCCGACGAGCAAGAGACGTGGCTATCGCTGAGCCCCGACCCCAACGTGTTGCTAGACATTCCCGACACAGCCTGGCCGGAGGCGCCGCTTTCGGCCGCGGACATCGAACGCCGTCGCCACGACCATCTCGGTTCCGCGCTAAGCTTGTCGTACCAGTCGCACCTGCACATCGTCCGTGGGTATCGTCAGTATCTCTACGATGCCCAGGGCCGGCGCTATCTCGATGGAGTGAACAACGTGCCGCACGTGGGGCACTGTCACGACAAGGTCGTGGCCGCGGCCCGGGCTCAAATCGGCGTCCTCAATACCAACACCCGCTACCTGCATCCTCACCTCATCGAGCTCGCGGAACGACTCGCTGCGACGATGCCCGATCCACTGTCCGTGTGCTACTTCGTGTGCAGCGGCAGCGAAGCCAACGAGCTCGCCCTGCGCATGGCGTGGGCCCACACCCGGTCACGTGAGTTGCTGATCCTCGACCACGCGTACCACGGCAATACGGGCAATCTCGTCGACATGAGCCCGTACAAATTCAAGCGACGCGGCGGTCATACACCCCCGCCGCACATTCACGTGCTCCCCGTCCCCGATGCCTACCGCGGCCAGTTCCGGGGCGAGCCGAGCGAAGTCCTCGAGCCGTACGCGGCGGCCGTCGACGAGTCACTCGCCGCACTCAACCGCGACGGGAAGCGGCCCGGGGCGCTGTTCTGCGAGTCTTTGCCGGGATGTGCCGGCCAGGTCGAGCTGGTGCCAGGCTACCTCGCGCGAGCCTACGCGTCGGTTCGCGCGGCCGGTGGCGTCTGCGTGGCTGACGAGGTGCAAGTCGGGTTCGGCCGGGTAGGCAGCCACTTTTGGGGCTTCCAAACGCAGGAGGTCGTGCCGGACATCGTCACGATGGGCAAGCCGATGGGCAACGGCCACCCGGTTGCGGCCGTGGTCACCACCCCAGAAATCGCGGCCTCCTTCGCCAACGGCATGGAGTATTTCAACACGTTCGGTGGCAATACTGTGTCATGCGCGATCGCCCTCGCGGTACTGGACGTCATCGCCGAAGAGAATCTGCAAGCCAACGCCCGCGACACGGGCGGCCATCTGCGCGACCGCCTCAGCGCGCTGGCGCAGACCCATCCGATCATCGGCAACGTGCGCGGGCGCGGTCTGTTTTTGGGCGCCGAACTCGTGCTCGATCGCGAACGGCGGACCCCGGCCACCCAAGTCGCCCGCTACGTCGTCGAACGCATGAAGAACCGCGGCATTTTGCTGAGTACCGACGGTCCGGACGACAATGTCCTCAAAATGAAACCCCCGCTCGTGTTCCAGCGCGAGAACGCCGATCAGCTGGTGGACTGTCTCGCCGAAATCCTGGAAGAAGACGTGCCACGGGCCGCTGAGCGCAATCTGTAGCCGACGCAGGAACCCATCCGCGCCCCGGGTCGTGGGGGTGGATCCCCGTCGGCGCGCCAGCGCACGGGGTTCCGCGGCAGCTCGCCTGCGTCGCCGCGCGGGGCCGTCGGCGATCGAAGGGGGCCTGGCGACTCGGCTCAACGGCGGGACCACCGGGCCACCGCGAGGTCGCCGGACCGCGAACCGGAGCCGCGGACCCGGCCACGCCCCCGGCGAGCGCGGCGAGACCCACGTCTGCCGCGTGCCGCCGATACTTGCCCGAACCGGCGACCCGCGTCATGGTCGCGACCTCATGTCGCACCCACGATCCGTATCCCTTCCCGCGTTCGCAGTCGCCCTCGTCCTCGGCGCCGGCATTGGCTTGCCGGCGTGCAAAAGCGAGATCGATGGCAAACCCAAAGCCGCGGTCTCCGATGTCAAGAAAAAGTCCAAAGACCAGGAAGCCAAGGACAAGAAAGCCGGACACGACAAGTCCCAAGACAAAGCCGATGAGGCGAAGAAGGCAGACAAGCCCGCGACGGCCGGGCCGGTCAAGTCATTCCGGCTCGACGGCAGCAAGAGCAAAATCGGCTTCGTCGGGGCCAAGGTGACCGGTGACCACCGAGGTCACTTCGGCGAGCTGACAGGCAAACTCGAAGCCGCTGGTGGCGAGCCCGCCAAGCTTGAGATCGAAGTCAAGACGGCCTCTGTCGAGGCCGACCACGAAAAGCTGACGGGACACCTGAAGTCTCCCGACTTCTTCGACGTTGAGAAGTTTCCGACGGCGAAGTTTGTCGCCAAGACCTTCGCCAAAGAGGCCAAGGATGGCGCGACGCACAAGGTGACCGGCGAACTGGAACTACACGGCGTCAAGAAGGAGGTCAGTTTTCCCGCGACGATTGAAGCAAGCGACGCCGGAGCAAAAGGCAAAGCCGCGTTTACGATCAATCGCAAAGACTTCGGCATCGAGTACCCCGGCAAGCCCGACGATCTGATCAAGGACGACGTGCTGTTGGAACTCGAGCTCGTCTTCGGCTAATCCACCGACCACCGTCTGGGTTCGACGACGTGACCACGTTGGTGCCGGAGCCGTCGAACGCGGACGCGGCGGACCTCCGCGCCCGTGACGAGGACCTCCGGCCGAATTCAATCGCCGCTACTCCTCGTCCGCCCACTCGCGCAGCTTGCGTTTCAGCTTCGCCTCCGCCTTCGCCTCGACGACGTTCCAGTCCTCGTCCACTTCGGCCTCGGCCCACTGTCGCATCTTGCGACGTAGCTTCGCCTCCACCCGCTGGCCGATCTCCTCCCACTGCTTTTCGTTGTCAGTCTTCGCCGGCCTACGCGACATAGAATTCCGCGACCCGCCACCGGCGATCATCACGATGCCCAACAAGAACCCGGCGTCGTACCAACCGCCGGTGTTATTGAGCTCGTACATCCGCACTCCGTCGATGAACAGACTGAGGATGAACGTGATCAAAGCGATCAGCCCGTGCCAAAGCCCGACCCAAAAGCCAGCGGGGGTCTCGGCTGTGAACCGGGCATCGCCAGCGACGCAGCTGGCGAGCACGGCTGAACCAAGTAACAGGACGGATGCGACAAGAACGCGGGACGATCGAGACATGGCAACTCCTCGGTTCTGAACCTAGTCACCTGTCCACCACCCGCCACGGTGGAGCTTGCGGGAAGGGTCGACGGCTCGTGCACGGTTTGCGTGCATTCCGGGCCGCCGCGCCGGAGCGCAAGGGCAAAAGCCACGGGGGCTGACTGGCGGCGATGAGCGGCCGACCCGCGCGGGCGCACGGCCAGCACGACGCCGTTTCTCATCCCGCCCCGCGACGTGCACGGCGTTGTGACCCGACCACGCCGTCTCGCCGGACTCGCTAGCGAACCGCTTCGATGTACGCCACCGCCTGGTGATGCCCCAGCTTCACGGACAGCGCGAGCGAGCGAAGCGTGTCGACGACCCCATCGATCTCTGAGCGCAACATGCCGCCGTACTTGCGCTCGATGCTGTGATCTCGCACCGCGATGACGAGCCGCCCGGCCGGACGCAGCACTCGGACCAGCTCCCGCAGATCGTGGCGCAAGTCCGGCCACAGCATCACGCTGTTCATCGAACAGATACGATCGAAACTCGCATCGCCCCACGGCAGCGAGGACACCCCCGTCTCGCGTACTTCGGCCGCCGGAACCCGGCAACTCGCCATCCGAACCATCGTCGGGCTCGGGTCGACGCCGCACAAACGCCGCGCCCCCGGGTGGAGCAGCTCCAACCCCAAACCCGGGCCCACGCCGACCTCGAGCACATCCTCGCTGCCCGACAGCTTGAGGCGTCGCACCATTTGCTCGGCTGTGGGCCGGTTGAGACGCGCCATGAGCGAACCTGCGAGCCAGCCGACCAGGCCGCGTGGTGCGCTGAAGGGATTTCTCCTGCGGGGTGAGGCCATCATGGTTTGACACCTAGGTTGTCATACTTACGATGGCCCGGCAATGCTCAAACGCGAGGCACTGGAGCTGGTCTATCGGGAGGTCGCACGCACCTACTTCACACTGGCCGCGATCTCCGATGCGCTCCACGGCCCCGACGGCGTCAGCACCGGCATGCGTGCGGTTCTCAAGGACCTCCAGCGCCGTCCCAACACGATCGCGGAGCTTGCGGCCATGCGCCCGGTGTCGCGGCAATACATGCTTCGCGTGGTCGACCAGCTCCAGCGCCGGGGTCTCGCGCGGTACCGGCCGGACGAGCGCGATCGGAGAGCTCGCGTCGCCGAGATCACGGACCCGGGTCGGGCGCTGCTCGACGCGATCGATGCCCGCGAGCGCGCGGCCATGCGGGGGGTCCGGGGGGGATTCACGAAAGAGCGTCTGGCGGGGCTAGCCCGAGAGCTCAGTGAGTTGCGCGAACGGATGGGCGAGCGATTGGAAGACCTGACGGGTTCACGATCGGAGAACGACGAGGACCGTTAGCGACTCGCGCAAAACCATCGCCATACCCGCGCACGCTGGCCCCCGCTGCTCTCGAACCGGTCGGGCCGTTCGCTCCAAGCGTCGTGGCCCGCTGAAGCGGGCGCCGGTCGACGGCCGGGACGGTCCGTCGACGCCGAAGAGGCCGTGAGGCTCACTCCATCGTCCACGCCTTCTTCCACGCCGGACGCTGACGCACGCTATCCAACCACCGATCGACATGGTCGTAGCCGTTCGTGCTCACTCCAGCGACGGCGGCGTAGGCCATGCCGTTCGCCACGATGAGATCGACGAGCGTGAATCGGTCGCCCACGAGATGATCGCGCGAGGCGAGGCGAGCGTCGACGATGGCCACCATGCCCCGCAGCTCCGAGATCGCCAGTTCGGCTGGTCCTTCGGGGTGAGGTGATCCATCGACGCGATCGCTGGTGGACCTGGCCAGGATCCAGCGCTTGAACGCCGCGCCGAAGCTCACGTACATCCAGGTGCTCCACGACAACGCCTCGAGCCGTTCGGATGCATCCGCCGCTGGCCACAGGCCTCGCTCCACGCCGTAGCGATCGCCAAGCCACTGGATGATCGCGAGCGCCTCGAACATCGGTGTGCCCTCGACGACTAGCGTGGGCACCTTCCCGTGGGGATTCAGCGCCAGGAACGCTGCCTGATGCTGATCACCAGCCTGTAGATCGAGGCGTACCAGATGGTGAGGCACCTCAAGCTCTTCGATGGCATGGACGACGGGGATAGCGCTGGACATAGGGGCCGCGTACAACGTGATGGTCATGAATGCTTCTTCCTTGCACCGCCAAGCTACGCGCCATTGAGGACAGATTCGGTCCTCATTCGAGGGTAGGATCCTCGAGGATGCTCGATACCTCCGCACGCTTGCTCCGCCTGCTCTCGCTGCTTCAGAGGCGCCGATTTTGGACCGGGGCCGAGCTCGCCGACCGACTGGAGGTCACGCCGCGAACGGTGCGTCGCGACGTGGATCGGCTACGCGCGCTCGGATACCCCGTGTCGTCCAGCGTGGGGGTCGCGGGGGGCTATCAGCTGGGCGCCGGAGCGACGCTGCCTCCGTTGCTCGTGGAGGACGACGAGGCCCTCGCCATCGCCATCGGTTTGCGAACCGTGGCGATGGGCACGGTCCACGGCGCGGAGGCAGCGGCCGTGGGGGCGCTGGCCAAACTCGAGCGGGTGTTGCCGTCTCGATTGCGACGGCGATTCCGCAACCTGCGTGATGCCGTGGTCCCCCTCTATGATCGGCGCCCACAAATCGACGCGACGCTGCTGACGACGTTGGCGGCAGCGAGTCGCGACCAACAGATCGTGAGCTTCACCTATGTCGACCGGGAGGGGAGTCGCACGCGTCGGCGGGTGGAGCCGCTCGGCTTGGTGCACACCGAGTCGCGCTGGTACCTGGCTGCCTACGACCTCAAGCGCCAGGACTGGCGCACCTTCCGAGTTGATCGCGTCGAAGGCCGGGCCGTCGCCGCGCAGCGTTTCCGACCCCGAAAGCTGCCCGACCAGGACGTCGCGGCCTTCGTCGCGCGCTCCATCCACTCGGGCGCGAGCACGCATCGCGCCCGGGTCCTCATTCATGCCCCGCTGGAACGGACGGCGAAGAGGCTCCACCCGTCGGTGGGGCATCTCACGGCCGTCAGCAAGCGCCGCTGTCTGCTCGAGTCGGACGCCAACTCACTCGCCGGGCTCGCGTGGTTCATCGCCTCGCTCGGGGAGGAGTTTGAGGTTCAATCTCCACTGCAGTTGGTCGATGAAATTGAGGATATGGCTTCGCGCCTGTCGCGCGCAGCTGCGCGTTCGGCCGGAATCGCTGCGCAGCAGGAGTGAAGACGAATCACGCGAGCGGAGCGATGCGCTAGCGGCAGCTCGCCCCGCGACGCGAATGCCAACCAAATGCCAGGGGGCGGGTGCGTGCAGATGCTCGATAGTTCCGCGTGCACCCACGATTACGCAGGGTGGAACCGCGCGGTCACGCGCGGTCTGATCGACGGGGTGGCCGTGACGCACGGCAACGTGCGACAGGACACACGCTTGCTGACGCGGCGGAACAGAACGAAAGCCCGCGGGGTTCTCCGGATGGACGGGCCGGATGCGATCTCGAGGGGCTCGACGCACACAACTTGCGCTCGCCGCCTCTGTCGCTCTGCACACGGCGGCGGTCACATGGCTGCTCGCTCGGCCTCAGCCCGTCACGCCTACGCGCCGCTTGACGCCCTTCGAGTTCGAAGGGCTGGTCCACCCACCGGGGCCAGTCGAGCCGGACGCGACGACCGGCCACGAGAGGGAATCGCCCGGGCCGTCTCGCCGGCAAAGCCCGAGAGCGCCGGCCGACGACGCTCGCTCCTCGAGCCCGAACCAATCGCGCTCGCCACCCTCACCAGCCAACGCCCTGCGCAGGCCTCGCCGAGAATCGGAGACGCAAAGCGATGCTGCATCCGCGAGCGACGAGCCGCTCGCACCAGTCCGCGGTGAGTACCCCCGCCCCAGCCGCGACACAGACCAGCGCGCTGACCAAAACCGCCAGGACGCGTCCACGGGCCCACGCCCCGAATCCACCCCGCCGCTCAGCGCCACCGACCCGACCACGCCAGAGCGCCGTCGCCCGAAACTCCGCCCTCCGACCCCGCCTTTGCCGCTTCGTTCGCTTCGCTCACGACCCGACCGAATCGCAACGTTTTCTCCGCCTTCTCATGCGTTGCGCGAGGCATTGGGCCCGACGCGAGCCGCGGTCGGTCCGGGCACCACGCGACGGGCATCCAAGCTCCCCGAAGGTTTGGTCCGTTTGCCCGATGGCGGCTACGACTATTTCGATCCGCACCAGATCTTTGTCGCCACCATTCGCCCGGACGGCCGCGTCGAGATCGAAACGCCCAACAAAGTTGGCAGTATTCAAGCTTGTGCCGTCGTGCTCTGCGGGTCCGTGGGAACACTGCGCCGTCCCGGCGAGAAGAAACGACGACGTCGAACACTGAACCCGCAGCTCAAGTGGAAGGCAACCGGCGACATCAAAACCTGGGGCCCGGATGAGTTCGGGCTCATGCGAACGACCAGGCCCATTCCGGCCGCGATCAGCGGCGGCTTCGGCCCCCCTCCCGACCCCAATCGCTCCATCCGCGAGTTTTTGGCGAGGACATTCGAGTTTCGCCACGGCCTCGTCGTCGCCTTCCACAAGCGCCAACTCACTCAGGCCCTAACCCGCCTCGACGACGAGCTGGCCGAGATCTGGCACGACCCCTCTGAGACCCTAGTAGCGAAGCGCCGGCGGATCTTCGAGGTCTGGCGCGACTGCGATGCCGAACTCCCCGAACCCGAACAACTCCAAGACGGCAAGGCCCGTGTGAACGATTCCGGACTCGACGCCCTTCGCAACAAGGCCGCGAGGCGAGCACGCAGCAAGGTCGTCGCCTTTATCCGTCGCTACGCGCCTTCGGGCTCTGCCCAAGCGTTCAGCACAGAGGAGATCGCTCGGTTCAATCGCCAAGTAGACGGCCGAGAGCGGTTCGCTCCATATGGGGATACAGCCCTCGAGTAGCGCTTGACTCGGCGTGTGGATGGCCGTCCAACGGCACTCACCGCCGCCAGCGACGGTTCTGCCGGACGGTCACGACACAGACTCGGACGACGTCGAGTCGACCGGCTCGACGACGTGCCCACGATGTCATTGGTCCTGGTGTCGGGACCGGCTCCCACCGCGACGAATTCTCACGTCCGGCCAGCGAGCCGCCGCGCTCTCCCAGTCACGCGTCACGAATCCGACCGCCACCGCAACCGCGCGGCGCCTCGCCCCAACGCGCCGCGAGGCCGTCTGGCGGGTCAACCCCTCACAGTTGAGATCGCGTCACGCTATTCGCGTTGGCCCCGTGAGACCTACCGACAGCGACGATACCGGGCGAACGCTACTGACAGTATCCATTGGAGCGACAGCTCAGCCCGTCACAACAGTCGTCCGTATCATGGCACCAAGCGGCACTGTCCCATCGCGTGACGCAACTACTGTGGCACGCCTTGGGCTGAATAGAACCAGCATAGTCGGACCAGCAGAGAGCGCTCGACGGCCGACTCAGCGCACCGGCAGCGAGGGCCGCCGGCGAGCTTGGCCTTCCACTCGGCGAGTCCCGGCTAATGCGTAGCTCGGGCTGATCCGCCGCCGACGGTGCGGCTCGCACCCCGACGGCGATGCTCGATCTCTGCGGCGCGGAGTGCATGAATGTCCACCGGGCCCGTGATGCCTCCTTCTGCGAACACCTCCTCGAGACCACGCGGAGCCACCCGTTGGGCGCGGGTACCCGCAGCCCGCGACCGAGCCGGGACGGCCGGCGGCCGAACTGCGACCGGGCCGGCCACGCCCTGGAGTTCACCCAGTCCCAGGAACAG
>QKPP01000189.1:0-17617 GCA_006508105.1 Myxococcales bacterium FL481
ACGACGACGACGACGACGACGACGACGACGACGATGATGATGACGATGATGATGACGATGATGATGACGACGACGACGATGATGACGATGACGACGATGATGACGACGATGATGACGACGACGATGATGACGATGACGATGACGATGATGACGATGACGATGACGATGACGATGACGATGACGATGATGACGATGACGATGACGATGACGATGACGACGATGATGATGATGACGACGATGACGAAAGCCCCAAGTTCGACATCGGTGAGCCTCCGACCGGTGACCCGCCCCCGCCAAGCGGAAACGAGCTAGATTTCTCGTACATCTGGATCGCGAACTCGATGCAGAGCACGGTGTCGAAGGTCAACACTCGTACGCTCGTCGAGGAGAGCCGGTTCATCGTGCGACCCGACTCCAACGGCAACCCCTCGCGCACGTCCGTGAACCTCAACGGCGACGCGGCAGTGGCCAACCGAAGCGGTGGCATCACCAAGATGTGGGCTCGACCCGAGCGGTGTCAGGAGAGCAACGGCACGCCGGGTATCCAAACCTCGACGGGCCGTGAGGATGTGTTGCCCTGGGGTGAGGAAGAGTGCATCGCGTGGCACACGCCCTTGGACTACATGTCGCAACGGCCGATCGCTTGGACGCGAGGGACGGAGTCGCAGGACGCTGACGGCAACACGACGTTTGTCAACCAACGGGTGTGGACCGCAGGTATCACGAGCGCGCAGCAAGAAATCGATGTGTTGCTGCTCGACGGTGACACGGGTGAGGTCGAGCGACAGATCTCCATCCCCTACGCCGACGTCCAGGCGCCCGGGCTCAATGGTCGACTCACTTCATTTAGCGCGTACGGAGGAGCGGTTGACGGTCGCGACAACTTCTGGTTCCACGCGATTTCGGACGAAGGGCAGTTGGTGCGCGTCTCGTTCACCGACATGAGCTACCGGGTCTACGTGAAGCCCTACTTGTCGGGGTACGGCATCGCGGTCGACGAAAACGGCCGGGTGTGGTCGTGCCACGGGACCACCGAGCGTTTCGATCCGACCACCGAGCAGTGGGAGCAGGCAACAACGTTGACGAACACCGCGGGGTGCATGCCCGATGCCCACGGACGTCTTTGGGCCGCCGGTCGTGGCATCGGAGGCGGTGGCAGCATCGTGGCGATCGACATCAACACGCTGGAGTTCGTGGTCGAATACCCGTTGCCCGACATGCCGAAGGGCATCAGCATCGATTTCGACGACTACGTGTGGGGGGTGGGGATCAACGAGCAGGCCGCCTACAAGATCGATCCTGATACGGGCGACTTCGACACCTACGACGGCCTCGATTATCCCTACACCTACTCTGACATGACCGGATTCGGGCTACAGAACGCCGGTCACACGCCAGTCGAGTAGTCGGTATCGCGGCAACCGCGATCGAGTTGGCATCGCCAAGGCGGGCCGCCGTCGGCTGCCCTCGATGGTAGGCTCGGGTCATGCTACGCGCGGCGCGTTCGCTGATCGTCTGGCTCGGGGTGATCGCCATCTTGACCGCTAGCTGCGCCCACCGTCGACGCGGCCAGCTAGAACCGGGAACCTCCGCCGGCCCCTCGTCGAAGGGACTACCTCCTGGGCTTCCGTTGCCCGCGCGGCCCCTGGCGCTCGTCCACCTCAGCGAGCCCGCCCGGGCGCTTGCTGCGCTCGATCCCTACCTCGAGCCGTCTCTGGCGCCTGCGCTCGTGCTCCGGCGGGAGCTCGCGTCGGTGACAACGTCCGAGCTCGCCACCTCGCTCGCGCGAAGCGTCGACGCGGCGGCGCCGTGGACCGTCGCCCGACTCGATCCTCAACATGAGATCGCGTACCTGCCGATCCGAAGCAACGCGCGGGCAGCCTTGGCGCGTCAACTCCAGTCGTTGCCGCGGGTGGGCAAGTTCGGCGCGGTGCGCTTGCCCTCGCCGCCTCCGTCCGACTCTTCGCACCCGTGGCTGGCCTGGTTCGATGCTCCAACCGGGCAGCTGACCATCGCTCGCACCGTTCGCGGTTTAGCCTCGGGCGCAGCGATCCGAAAACGCTACGCTGGCTCCCCCGTGGTGGCGGTGCTTGGGTCGCAGCAACTACCGGACGAGGTCCCGTTTGCGGCGGTCCAAGCGAGGGGAACGGTCGATGATCTTACTATTGTGGGCCCGTTTCGGGCCGGGACGGACCCATTTCGGCGTTATGCGTTGAGCCCCGGGGCGCTGAGCGGGCTATTGGTGGACCCTCAGATCGTCGTTGGTGCGAGCACGCGCTGGTCCGCCTCGGAGGCGTTTGTGCGCGACACGATGGCGCGGGTCCAACGGGAGGTCAGTCGACAGTCGTTTCTCGTGCGCGGCGTACTCGATGAACTTGCCGCGAGTTTATCCGCGGTGCTGCGATCATGGGATGGTCGAGTTCTCGCCGCGGTCGCTGGGAACGGACATGCTCGCCTCGCGTTCGGATCGGCCGATGTGGGGGCGAGTCAACGCCACGCGCTGCGGTTCATTCACCAGCTCGCGACGAACTCGGCGTTGCTGCGAAACTTCACAGACGACGTCCCCCAGTTGACCGCGCCAAAACCTCTCGGCAAGACCGGGGGCGTGGCGATTCACGCGGTGACAGTCAGTGGAGTTGAATCGCACCTGCCGGCCCCCTATCGGGCGCTGCTCGACTCGCGCAAGCGACTGCAGATCGCCATCGGCTGGTCTCCGCGGGCGGGGGCGGCCCTGGTTGTCGCTGGGCCCAAGGCCGTGGCCGAGCTGCGAGGCTGGGTCACCGCAGCGGCCCGCGGCGACGAAGGCTCGGCCACGACGTCGGACGTGGCCGCCTTGGCGGTCGCCGCCACGCCGGCTCAGTTGCGCGCCGCGTTGGCCTCGGGGGATGCGAACGCACTGGCTCGACTGTGGAGCATTCGTCCGAGTGGCACCCGTCGATATGTCGTCGTACGCCGTGACGGACCGGCGGGGGCCCGGGTACGCCTATCTAGTGTCCCGTCCAGTCGGCACGCCCCCGTGCGCACCGCTGCTATGCGGGCCACGCCATCGCTGCCGCTGCCGGGGACAGACCGAGACCGAGGGGCGACGGTCAGCGGGCCCTTTCGCTAGCCCGCCTGCCGGTCGCCCGCTCGCCGGACTCACGCCAGCGACTCGGAATCGTCGCGCCGAGCCGTCGTCGGGGCGCAGTGCGTCAGCTTTCGCGGCGCCGAGCCGTCGTCGGGGCACAGTGCGTCAGCTTTCGCGGCGCCGAGCCGTCGTCGGGGCGCAACGAGTCCGCTTTCGCGGGGCAGCCCGTGTGGCTCGGCCGTCCGACGGCTGCGCCGGAAGCGATGCGGAGTCTCCGCTGACGACGCTTTCTCAGGGTCGGATGCTTGACAGTCCAAGGTCTCTCCACGACACTCCCGGTCCCAACGCAAGGCCCGGGGCGGTAGTTAAGTCGGTTATAACGCCGGCCTGTCACGCCGGAGGTCGCGGGTTCGAGTCCCGTCCGCCCCGCCAACAAACCTAGAGAGAACCCGAGGTACGCCTCGGGTTTTTTCGTTGGGAGGTCGGCTGGCGGCGGCTCGTGCAATCGGCGTCCGGCCACGGGGCGACGCACCCGGCGGGCAAACGTCGGCGTCGCCTTCGGGCGCGGGCATCTGTGGGGCTCGGCCGCGTGGGTGCGCGCGCGGTTTTGGCGGGGAGCTTGCCGGCGCGCGGAGACGCGGCCTTGCTAGGGTGTCGAGGTCCGTAGGGTGTCGACGGCGTGCACTGGCGCGTTCATCCCTTGCATCAAATGGGCGATGGCTCCGTAGACCGCCCGCTGTCGCGTGAGCGTGTTTTGCCCCGCGAAGCTGGCGGATTTCACGTCGATGGTGAAGTGCCCGCCGCCGCCTTCGACGGTGATGGCGGCGTCAGGAAGGGCGCGAGCGATGCTCTCTCGAATCGCGGCACAAACATCGCCCTTGAAGTCGGTCGGGTGACTAGACATTGGGCTGGTTCTAGGCAGCCGACCGCGTCTGCGCAAGGCCTGGCTTGCGAGGCGCGCTGGACAGCTACGCCAGCGCCTGGCGGCCCTTACCTCGCTACTTGAAGGTGGCGAACGTGTTGACGATGTACTTGTCGTTCGACCGCGGCACGTTGCCGCGATGCGGGTGCGTCCAAAACGGCGGCGCGATCATCAAGCGTCCGGCCTTTGGCGAGACCTTGAGTTCTTGCTCGGGAAACTCCGTCTCGCCGCCCTCGCTGACGTCGCAAAGGTACAAGATCAGCGAAAACACCCGCTTGGGTGTGCCGGGGGTCGCGTCGTAGTGCAGGCCGAATCGCCCCGAACCCGAGGGGTATCGCTTGAAGCGAAATCCCTCGTTCCCGTACTCGTTGCCCACAAGATAGCGATACTCGGTGGCGTAGCGATCGAAGTACGGGCCCAAGGCCGCGTACAAACGCGTCTGAATCGCCTTCCATTGCGCCCGGCGATCTGGCTGCGTTTCGCGGTGGAGCACTTCTCGGAGGTACAGCTCGTCGCAAACCTTGAAGCGCCGATCGACGGGGCCGAGCTGCTGCGCCGTGCCGTGCCCGACGAACGGCGAGGCGTGGAAGGCTTCGATCCACGCCTTGCACTCGTCTCGGCCGACGACGTCGTCGTAGATGCGGATGTACGTTTCGCCGCGCATGCTCAGGCGTCGTAGCGCACCTGCTGTTTGGGCGCGGTGAGACGCCGGCCGATGAATCCGATGACGACCATGGCAATGCCGCCGTACTGAAACAGCTGATGAGGCGTGACGGGCAACCCCTGTGCGAACGCGAGCTGGTTCACGTCAGTGACGAACGGGACGAGCGTGGCTATCGCGCCACCGTACATCACGTACTTGAGCACTCCGTACATGTTGCGGACCTCCTCGACAAGACTAACACACGCGTTCGAGCGGGCTTGATGTGGTCCCGAACGCCGCTCATCGGCACATCACGCCGTCTCGCGGTGGCCATCGCTGCGGCCGATCCGACGCCGATGGGATCTTGTGCCGCGGTGACGCGTCTCTCGGTCGCTGACCGGAAGCAGGATCTGCTCCGGGGTCGGACGGCCGGTTCACGGACCGAAGCCAACTAGTGCAGATTCATCGCGCAACGAAAACCGAGCGCGTGGGCGTGGATTCCGGCGTCTTGTTGCTCTCCGGTGGCGGTCAGGAGTGCCTCGGCCCAAAACTCCCCGAAGCCTCCGCCACGGATGAAGCGTCGGTCGCCCCCGGCCGGGTCCGCGTCCGCGACCCACTCGAACACGTTCCCCGCCAGGTCCTCAATCCCCGTGGGGGTGGCGCCCCGCGGAAACGACCCGACGGGCGCGGTGCCCGGAAACCCGTCGTCGGCTTCGTACAACACCTCGGACGCGGACAGGCCGTGAGCGTGTCGCCACGCGCGGCACTCGAGGCCGCATGCGTTCGCGGTGGTGCGGTCAGGCGCCGCGTTTCCCCAGGGATACGGTCGTTGTTCGGGACCCGCGGCGGCGTAGCCCCACTCCGCGTTCGAGGGTAGGCGCCATCCGCGAAATCGGCAGTAGGCGTCCGCCTGCTGCCACGTGACACAGTTGATCGGATGTCGGGCGCGGTCACTGTAGCGCCAGTTGCACAGTTCTCCGTTGGCCGTCTGTTCGTCGGGCGACCCCTGCGGCCAGCTCGAGCTGGGATTTGGTGCCGAGCAGGCTCCCGCGAGGGTACACGCCTGGTACTGCGAGACCGTGACTTCGTGCCGTTGCAGGCAGTATTCCGACAATGCGGCGCCGTTTGCCGGCGGACGGCTCACGTCGACGGCCACCATCTCTGGAGGGCAGTGCAAGGCCGGGGGCGCCGAGCGGGTCGGAGCGACAGGCTCGGCGGTAGCGGTGAGATTGGCTCGTGCGGGTGACGCAGGCCCGGCCTGGGCTGCACGGACCGCGGCCGTTGGGGCTGAGCCGGGCTTCGGCGCCGGCTCGCTGGCGATCACGGCGAACGCCACCACGACCAACGAGCCGCCCAGTAACCACGGCGCGTAACGGCGAAGGCGGGGGCGCGCGGGGTTGGTCGTCGGCGTGGCGGGTGTGGGGTCTTGGGCCGAGGCGACATCGTCGTTCGAGGGACGCGGGAAAAGCCGTGATTCCGGCACGGTGGCTGCGGCCGACTGACGGTGGTGGGGCGGTGGCGATGGCGCCTTGCGCGCGACGGTGGTCTCCTCACATTCGGGAACCTGGAGGGTCACCGGTGGCCCCAACGGGCTCGTACCCGGGATTGGAGGTGGCGTTGCGTAGTCGAAGGCGCCCACGGCCTTGGTGCAGGCGGCAAACGCTCGCTGTTTCCAGGTGACGGGCCCGTCCGAGAGCGACTGTTCGAGCGCTTCGCGAAATTCTCGCATCGAGCGAAATCGACGATGGGGATCCGGCTCCAGCGCGCAGGCAAACACCTCCTCTTGCGCGTCTGTCACGGACAGTCCGAGCGCGCGCGGGGTGGGGACTGAGTTCGCGTCGGCGTTGTCTGCCGCGTCCGGCGACCGCTGCTCCCAGGCTTCCCAAGTGGTCCGTGTCCCGAGCATGTCGTCGAGGAGCAATACCGCGAGGCTGTACACGTCGGACCAGGCGCCTTCCCGGTTGTGTCCGCCGCGGTGCTTCTGCTCGGGGGCCGCGTAGTGCGGGGATGGTAGGTCCCGAGGCACGCCGGCCGGCGTTTTGACGTTTTCGCCGGCGCCGGGCCGCCCACTGAAACCGTCAATTCTTCGGGTTTCCGGCGGACCGGGCACAATCCAGATCTGCGCCGGGTCGATGCGCCGGTGCGCGATGCCGCGATCGTGGGCTCGCACGAGGACGTCGATGATTCCCCGGAATCGTTCGCACGCGGTCTGCAGCGGGGAGGCGGTCGGCGGTTCGTGGTCTGTGCGACTCCGACGACGTTCTGCGAGCGTTTCACCGTCGATCCACTCGTAGACGACCCACGGCACCCGCCGTCCATCGGGAAGCGGATGGGGCCCGCGCCCGATCCGGGTTCCAACAACCGCGTTGTCGTTGCGAGACAGTTCGGTCATCGCTTGCGCCGAGCGCACGAACAGCCCGATAAGTGAGCGCTCCACGTCTTGTGGGGTGTCGCTCGGGCACGCGAACAAGCGCAGGTACACGGCTCGGCCGTCCTGCTGATCCGTCGCGCGAAACGAGACCGAGAACGCTCCGCGCTTCAGCAATTCTACGATCTTGTAACGGCCGCCCACCGAGGTTCCGGCAAGGCCGCGTGGATCGAAGTCATTCATAGCGCACGCTGGACCTGAGCTTATACCAGGGCGGCGGGGGGTCCTCGAGCTCGGCTCGCGGGCGACGAGCGGCCGCGTACGTGAGTTGCCGCGTCCCGCGTGAATCCACCCTGCGTGGCATGATTCGCCGATAGCGCGACGGGGCTGTGCGCCGACTCAGCGGGCGGAGCATGCTCACTCGGCCGACCTGTGCCCGGGTCAGCCTCTCCACCAGCATGACGGGTTGGCCCACGCGCAGTGAGTGCCGCTTCGGTGAGCGACGCTACGAGCGAGACTCGTCCTATCGATCCGCCGACAACCGTGGGGTTCGGCGGCTTCGTCTTCGGGCCCGAGTTCGAGCTGACAGCTGGCTCGGTCGTGTTGGCGGCCGCCCCCTCGCGAGTTCGGATCGCCCGATCGAGTTTGTCGGGGCCGATGGCGACGGATAAATGGTGCGGGACTCGGGAACTGACGCCCCCCCGTGCGACGGCGCGTTCGCTCGACGGCTCTAAACGCCGGAATCCGCTGGCGTGCCGACCCTCGGAAGCGCGCAGAGCTCGCTTGGCCGGCCTACAAACGAATGCTAGCTTCCCGCCGTGAAGTCTTCCTCCGATGAACCATACATTGTCAATACCCACGATGTGGCGGAAACTGTCGATTACGACGGCGCACATTGGGGGGCCGCTTATCGATCACTGACCCCCTCGATGCGCCCGCGGGGGGGAAAACTCGGACTTAGCTATGTACGACTGGAGACGGGGCGGACCTTGTGCCCGTTTCACTACCACCAACGCGAAGACGAGGTCTTCTATGTGCTTTCTGGTCGCGGCGTGTTGCGCTATGGCGACGATGTGCGCCACATCGGCCCCGGCGATTGCATTTCGTGTCCCGCGGGGACCCAGACCGCGCACCAAATCGCGAATCCGTTCGACGACGACCTGATTTACCTTTGTATCGGCAACCACGAGCCCGATGAGGTGTGCGTGTACCCGGACAACGGCAAGGTTCTCATCCGCGAGCTCGGCCGAATTGGTCGGCTCGCCGACGCGGAGTATCTCGACGGAGAACCCGAGGTGCCGAAGATCTTCAGCCTGGTGCCGTAGCCCGTCGCCACGCTTGTCTGGCCCAGAGGACGGGGGCTCGTCCTAGGACGCAAGCTCCTCGCTGGCTCGGGTTCGGCGTCTGTGCCACATGGTGGCGACGGACCCGAGAACCAGGCCCATTGCGCTCGCCCATTTGAAGGGCGTAGCCACCGTCACAAACGTCGTCACGGCCGAGACCGGATCTGGGAACGCGCCAAGCATCACCAGCACGCCGCTGGTCTCGATCAGATCGAACGTTCCCGGCGCCAGCCATACGCGTCCCTGTAGCCAACGTGGTGCTCTCCGGCGTCGGGACCACATCCACAGCCAACGGGTGTAGGCCGCGATCAACATGAGATCGGCCAACGCGGTGACCAGGTAGGCCTCGCGTCCCGACTCGCCGAGATCGGCAAGCAGGCGGGGCGGTAGCGTGACCGGATACCAAAGCTTCGCGTCCAGCGTCTCGGCCGGCGCGAGTGACCAAACGCCAAGCCACACCGCGACGGTCAGCAAGCTCGCGCGAGCGAACTCTCGGTTGGTCGGTGACGCGGCCATGCTTCACTTGGTGCGGCGTCGATCGATCGATCAGCTCGCCGGTCTTGACGGTGGATTCGGGGGCGAGACCGCGGCGTGGCGGCCGTTGGCGTCGGGTCGAGCGAGGCGCGCCAATAGCTGATTGACGTCAACTCCCGTCGCGGCTTTGATTTGCTCGGCGTAGTCGACCAGGCTCGCGGCGAGTCCTGCCCCCCCGCCATCTTCAGGGCGTCCCGCACCAAGAACTGCGAGCCGATCCACTCGCAACTGGCCGATCGATCCGGAGATCTGTCGGACCAGGGGCAGTAGTTTTTGCATCAGCAAGACCTCACGCCCCGTACTGCCGTGTTCGTTGTAGGTGCGCCCGAGCTCGCGTAGCGCTTCCGCGGTGGCCCGCCCTTGCTCGATGATCTGCGCCGCCTCACCTTTGGCCCGCTCTTGTGACTGACGTCGAGCCGCTTCGGCTGGTTCGAGCACATCTGCCTGCAGCTGCAGTTGCGTTTGCTCGATCCGGGCGGATTGCATGGCGACTTCGGCCTTGGCTTGGGCGACCAGCGCCTGCACGTCGGCTTGCTCTTGCGCGATGCGTGCCGCTCGCCGGGTTCGGGCGTCGGCCAGCCGCTTGACGTTGGACTTGATCGCGATCTGCATTTCCGCCTCAATGCGGGCAACCTCGCCGTTGCGGTGATTCACCCACTTGCGTTCAGCGGCTTCGGCTTGCGACGCGGCCTCAGCGACGACCGCGTCGCGCCGGATCTGGGCGCTGCGCTGGCGCCCGATCGAGCTGAGGTAGCCGACCTCGTCGCTGACGTTTTGAATCTTGAGCGTGTCGACGACAAGGCCCAAGCTGTGGAGATCCTGTTCGGCTTCCTCGGCGAGCTGTCGCGCGAACTGTTCTTTGTCCATGTTGACTTCTTCTGGCGTCAACGTGGACAAGACGCCGCGTAGGTTGCCCTCGAGCGTCTCACGGGCGATCTTCATGATTCGCTCGCGGCTCACCCCCAAGAATCGCTCGAGCGTGTTGCTCAGCAGTGGTTCTTCGCCGGGCACTTTGATGTTGGCGATGCCTTGGACGGTGAGCGGAATGCCGCCTTTGGAGTACGCGCCCTTGACCTCGACGTCGATGATCATGTTGGTCAGGTCCATGCGGTCGACCGTCTCGAATAGGGGGATCCTGAGAGCCCGGCCACCGCGGATCACTCGGTATCCATGACGGCCGCCGTCGGCGAGGCGGCGGGACCGACCGCTGAAGATGATGACTTCGTTCGGCTGGCAAACGTACAGCATCTTCTTGAGCACCAGCAGCGCCACACCGGCCGCGATCACCAACAAGCCGCCGATGAGGCCAAAGGCCATCGGCTCGATCAAAGCGAGCAACGAAAGAGCAATCATGACGGGATCCTCGCGGTGGTGGTGGCGCCGTTGGGTGGCGTCGCCGCTAGCTCGGCCGTGAGCAGGCTGGGGACGTCGACGCCAGTTGTCTGTCGCAACGCCGTGAGCACGGCGGCGATGGTCTTGGGATAGGCCGCGGCGTAGCTCGCCAGCCCCGAACCGTCGCCTCGATCGATGATATTGACTTCACCCACGTCGAGTGATCGCACGCTGTCGACAATGGCCTTTACGATCTCTTCGAGGTGCTGGATGATCCAAATCTCTTGCGCTTGGGCGCCCATCGCTTGCCACGCGGTGGAGGTTTGGCGTAACACCTCGACCGCGGCGATCCCATTTTCCACCGTCGACGCGGCATTGCCTTTGGCGCGAATCGCCTCCGCCTGCTTGGAGACCTCCGCGGGAATGATGACCTCGGCCCGCAAACGCTTTTGCTCGAGGGACTGACGCACCTCCTGTAGCTCGCGTTCGGCCTCCGCGCGGGCTGTTTTCGCGGCGGCAATCGCCTCTTCCTCGACCGCACGGGCTTCGCCCTCCAGCTCCGCTTGGATCTTCGCCAACTGATTGCGCGCCTTGAGGATTTCGGTCTCGGCTTCGGCCTTGGCCACTTCGGCGCGGCGCATGGCTTCGGCTTCGGCTTGCGTGATCTCCTGCTGGGCTTGATTCTCAGCGTTTTCCGCATCGCGCAGGGCTCGGGCGATTCGTGGTCGTCCCAAAGAATCGAGATAACCCGTGTCGTCCGATACGCTTTGGATCTTGAGCGTGTCGAGTGCGAGCCCGAGTTTGTCGAGGTCGTCTTGGGCGGCCCGCGCGAGTTTGTCAGCGAACTGTAACCGGTCCTCGTTGACCTCTTCGGGTGTCATCTGGGCCAGGACCTCCCGCAGTGCGCCTTCCAGGGTTTGCTGGCCCACCAAGCTGATCTCGTGCGGGGAGCGACCCAAGAAGCGTTCCACCGCGTTGCGGACGAACCGGGGGTCGGAGTGGATCTTGATGTTGGCAATTGCGTGGATTCTCAGGGGGATATTGCCCTTCGAGTACGCGTTTTGCACCACAATGTCCGTTGACAATGTGGTGGTCTCCATCCGATCGACCACTTCGATAATCGGCACTCGCCAAGCGCGGCCACGACCGAGTCCGGGATGATCGACGATTTGATCCGCGGTGCCGCGGGACATGACGATCAACGGCCCGAGGTCCACGCCGTTGCGGACACGTTTGCGACCGCTGAAGATCAACACCTCGTTGGTTCGGCCGATGTGAAGAAACTGTTTGACGACGACCAAAAACGAGAGCAACGCGGCCGCAAAAAGGACCCCGCCGGTCACGACGGTTGGTATGCCGATGGCGCCGATCAGCAGCGGCGATGAGATGGACATAGGAGTTCAACCCTCTTGGTGCGTGGTGGGGGTGCTGCGCGACACGACTGCACGCGTGCCGTCGATTGCGATAATGAGCGCTTCATCGCCGGCGGCGAATTGCTGCTCGTCGCTGGTGATCGCGAGGAGGTCGACCGAGCGACCTTGCAGCTGCAGTCGGACTTTGCCCGCGCTGGTGGGATCGATTCCCAGCAACACGCGGGCCGTGTGACCCACGTAGTCCGCCGGCGAAGGCACGGCCCCGACGTCGTTTCGCGCGAATGCCCGAAACAACACGATCGCGCCTTGGCCGACCGCCAACCCCACCACCGTCGCGATCACGAGGGTCACGGTCGGCGAGGCGACGAGCTGCAAGCTCTCCAGGCCCGCTCCCGTGGCGCCGAAGAACGCCGCGAAGAACGACCAAAACCGAGTTGAGCGCCAGCTGCCCGCTAGCGAGACCAGTGAGCCTTCGCCGCCCACGTGAGCGTCGAGGCTGTCGACGTCACCGCCGGGGTCCGCGTCGACGTCGGTATCCGCGTCGGCGCTCGCGTCGGCGTCGGCGTCGTCACCGGGCCCTAACAGAATGGATGCTGCGAGCAGGATCGCGCCGACGACCGCAGCGAAGATGTAGATCGACAACAGCACCCGCTCCTCCGTTCCGCGCTTTCGCGCCGCGTCGATGAGTATGACATGACCCAGTCGGTCGCGCCGTGGGCCCGTTGCCCGGTCAGGTGGCCGCGACGGCGACCAGCCGCCGGGCGAAACCTAAGTGGCGCCGGGGATGCCCGCGGTCGGGGCGTGGATGCGCACCAGCGGCGCCGAGCGCCGTCAGCCGGCGCGCGAATGCGTGGTAGTTCAACCGGGTTGTCCGACTCCGCACCCCCCGAGCCCGCCGCATTGCCGCCTCGCGAGGGGTCGTCGTTTCGTCGACTCCTGCGTCTCTTCGGCCATTCGCGCCCCTATCACCGACGGCTGGCGATCGCGTTGGCGTCGTTGCTCATAACCTCCGGGTTGGGTCTGGCGTTTCCGCGCTTCGCGGGACAGGCCATCGACGCGGCGTTTACCGCCGGCGACATCGACGAACTCAACGAGATGACGTTGGTGCTCGTGGGCATCTTCCTCGGCCAGGCGGTGTTCGTGTTCTTCCGGCATTACCTGATGAGCTGGGTCGGCGAGCGGGTGGTGGCGGACCTGCGGACGCACGTGTACGCGCGGGTGGTCACGATGCCGCAGAGCTTCTTTCATCGTGAGCGGACCGGCGAGCTGTTGTCGCGTCTGACGGACGATGTGTCACGCCTACAAGACACCGTCGGCCAAGATCTCAGCTTGGGTCTGCGGAACCTGTTGACCCTGGTCGGCGGGGTGGGCTTGTTGTTGTGGCTCAATCCGAAGCTGACCACGGTGATGCTGGCTGTTGTGCCCCCGCTGGTGTTGGTCGCCAGCGCATGGGGACGGGTGATCCGAAAGCTCAGCCGCCAAGCCCAAGATCTCTTGGCCGACGCGAACGGCTCGTTGTCCGAGGGCATTGCTGGGATCGAGACCGTGCAGGCGTTTACGCGCGAGGACCACGAGGTTGATCGCTACCGGCGTGGGATCGAAAAAACGTTCGCCCTGTTTGTCGCTCAGATCCGTGCGCGATCGTGGTTCATGTCGACCTCGAGCTTTCTCGCGTTCGGCAGCATCGCCGGGATCTTCTGGCTCGGTGGCAACATGGTGATCAACGGCGAGATCACAGCCGGGGCGTTGACGGAGTTTTTCTTGTACACGATGGCCGTGGCGGCCGCGGTCGGGGCCTTGTCGGGTCTGTACGGTCGGTTTCATGCCGCGGTCGGGGCCACGGGGCGCATCTTCGAGTTGCTCGACGCCGTGCCAGAAATCCGGGACGCGCCAGATGCCGAGCCGGTGGGAGCGGTCACTGGCGAGTTGGCGTTTGAAGGGGTGACCTTCGCTTACGGGGATCGAGCGACTCAGGTCGTCCACGATTTGAACCTCACGATTCCCGCGGGGTCTGTCTGCGCGTTGGTCGGTGCCAGTGGATCGGGCAAGACGACCTTGGGACGGATGCTGTTGCGGTTTTGGGACCCCGTCGACGGTCGAGTGACCCTGGACGGCCGCGATCTGCGGCGCCTGCGGCTCGCCCAGCTGCGCGCGAGCATGGCCGTGGTGTCGCAAGACCCGGTGCTGTTCTCGGGCTCGATCCGCGACAATATCCGCTACGGTCGGCTCGAGGCGACCGACGTGGAGGTCGAGCAGGCGGCTCGAGCCGCCAACGCGCATGGGTTCATCACGGGGTTTCCCGACGGTTACGACACGGTGGTGGGGGAGCGCGGGGTCAAGCTCAGCGGCGGGCAACGTCAACGCGTCTCCATCGCGCGCGCCATCTTGCGCGACCCCAAGGTGTTGATCCTCGATGAGGCGACCAGCGCTCTCGATGCGGAGAGCGAGGCGACGGTGCAGCAAGCCCTCGAGAGCCTTCAACGCGGACGGACGACGGTGGTGATCGCTCATCGGCTCAGCACGATCCGCGACGCCGACAACATTGTCGTGCTCGAGGACGGTCAGGTCGTCGAGCAGGGCACGCACGATGAGCTCATGGTGCGCCATGGAAGTTACGCCCGTCTGGTCGCCCGCCAGGCGCACGCCTCAGACGAGCTGGGACCGCCCGGCCCGCTGCCGCCCGGTCCCAGCTAGCCGAGGGACCGGCTCGGGCCACGGTCCGGTCGACGCACCGACGGCTTGTCTTGCGGCGCAGCTGTCGTCAGCTGCCCGACGCGGACTCGTCTTGCATCGCGTCAACGCGCGGCAGTCGGAGGCGAGAGACGGTTCCAACGTCGTCGTCGGGTGACCCGCGCGCGGTCGGGCCGGGTGCTGGAACGCCGCCCCGGTCCTGCCGCTGGCGATGGCGGGGCGACACTCGGTTGTGCCGGGCCGGAGCTTGGCGTCGCGCATCGGGGGCGGTCGCGACAGCGGCGGTTCTCGGGTTCAGCCCGTCGGTGGTGCCACGCTGCGGCCGCGGCTGCATGCCGAAGCCGGCCCAACCGGTTGTGCTTTGAGCGGATCGCCGAGGAGGCGGCGGGCCGTGGCTTTGACCCGCGCGCCCGTGCTACATCGCTCACCATGAGCGCTTCCGATGAACGCGAGTCCGACCTCATGCAAAAGATCGTGTCGCTGTGCAAGCGGCGAGGTTTTGTGTTCCAAAGCTCGGAGATCTACGGCGGATTGCGCTCCTCGTACGACTACGGGCCGATGGGGGTGGAGCTCAAGCGCAATCTGATGAACGAATGGTGGACGGCGATGGTCCACTCTCGAGAGGACGTGGTGGGCCTGGACGCATCGATCATGATGCACTCCGACGTCTGGCGTTCCAGCGGTCACCTGGCGAGCTTTTCCGATCCGCTGGTGGACTGCAAAGTCTGCGGTGAACGGTTCCGTGCGGACAAAGCCCCCCGTCTCACGATGGGGTCGGACGCACCAATCACCTTGGCGGACAAAGGCCGCGCCAAAGCGGCCCAGCAGCACGCGCAAGACAAGCTCGGCGTGGCCCTCGAGCGTGACGGGAAAACCCTGCTTGGCGCGACCGCGGGCGATCGTGGCTACGTGTGTCCGAACTGCGGATCTACGTTCCTCAGTGACGAGCGGCAATTTCAGCTGATGTTTCGCACCACGTTGGGTCCAGTTGATCCCATCGGCGACGTGGTCAAAGTCGTGCGGGAGGCCGTCGAGGCCGGTTTGGACGAGGCGGCCATCCGCGAGCGAGTCGACGCGGTGACGGCTGAAAGCGCGGTGTACCTGCGACCGGAAACGGCGCAGGCAATGTTCGTTCAGTTTCCGAACATCTTGCAAAGCACAGCGATGAAAGTGCCGTTCGGCGTGGCGCAGATGGGGAAGAGCTTTCGTAACGAAGTCACGATCGAGCACTTCATCTTTCGCTCGTGTGAGTTCGAGCAAATGGAGATGGAGTACTTCGTGCAGCCGGGGCAGGGCCCGACTTGGCTCGACTTTTGGAAGCGCGAGCGTCTGCGCTGGTGGCAGGCGATCGGGCTGCGCAGCGACAATCTGCGGTTGCGAGAGCACGGTGCCGATGAGCTGGCGCACTACAGCGACGGGTGTTTCGACGTGGAGTACAAGTTTCCGTGGGGCTGGGACGAGCTCGAGGGGATCGCCTCTCGCACGGACTATGACTTGCGAGCGCATGGTCAAGGGTCGGGTAAAAAGCTCGGCTACTTCGACCCCGAAGCGACCGACCCGGAGACCGGCAAGAAAGGCTGGCGCTACCTGCCGCACGTGATCGAGCCGGCAGCCGGAGCGACCCGCGGGTTGCTTGCGGTGCTGTGCGACGCCTATGACGAGGAGCCGGGCGATGCCGACGGCAAGGGGGCGCGTACGGTGTTGCGCCTGCATCCTCGACTGGCACCGATCAAGGTCGGGATCTTGCCGCTCGTGAAGCGAGACGGCATGCCGGAACTCGCGCGTGAGATCGCCACGGAGTTTTTTCGTCAAGGGGTCAACGCCAAGTACGACGAGCAGCATGCGATCGGGCGCCGCTATGCCCGGCACGATGAGATCGGGACGCCGTATTGCCTCACCGTGGACGCGCAAACCCTTGAGGATCGCACGGTGACCCTGCGCCACCGCGACGACCGCCGGCAGGAACGGGTCAAGCTCGACGCCGCGGTCGAGGCGGTTCGCCAGCGATTGCGATCCTAGTGAGCGGAGCCGGCCGGCCTCGTTCGCCAGACACGCCGCCAAACGCCGACGCCCGCGGTGCCGGTCGGTCCTTCTCGGGCCTGGGCCGCGCCGTTTGGCGACGCGTTTGGCCCGGTCCGGCGACACGAGTCAGCCCACGGGCGGCACGCCGTCGCCCAACTGGCGCACCGGCGGCGACGCGGCGTGCCGCGCCGGATTTTGCTACGCTGCGGCCAGCCATTCGAGAACGTCCATGAACTCTCCGCGTACTGTGCTGTGCAAGAAACTGGGTCAAGAACTTCCGGCGCTGCCGTTTCGGCCGTTTCCTAGCGAGTTCGGTCAGTTGCTGTTCGACAACGTCAGCATGCAAGCGTGGCAGATGTGGCTCGCCGAGTCGCCGCGATACATCAACACGTATCGGATCGATCTGCAAAGCGCCGAGGGTCGCGAGTTCCTCGAAAAGCAGATGCGGATCTTCTTCGGCTTCGACGAGGGTGAGATGGCGGAAACGGCCTTCGTACCGCGCGGGCAAGAGTAGGCCGCGTCGATCCGACGGGGCACGAGCCCCGGCGGCAGTGGTTGTGGCCGGCCCGAAGGAGCCGCGCCAGCGCCCGGTGCCGCGAGTCTCCGTCGAATGACGGACGGCGAGCTCGTCGCTGATTGCCCGCAAGCGTTCAAGCGCCGCGATCGCTCGTCGCGGCGGTGGCCCCTGGATCGCGCCAGCTGAAGTCGCACGGCGGGGCGGGAGCCACGGTTTGTTGGGGGTCTCCGTCTTACGACGGACGGTGACTGAACGGGTTGAGGTCCTCTTGCGCGATCCCATCGACGCTGCTCGCCTTGAGGCGCGGCCGGTCGACTCGCCTGCCCGGGACCGTCGCTCACGGCGATCTCACGGGGGCTGCCCGACGGTGCCCGTGAAGGCGCCGGCTCAAGCGCGAATCGGCGACGCCCGTTCCAGGACCAGACCGTTTGGATGGCCCCACCGCCGCGCGTGTGCCTCTGGCCTCGTGTCGGCGGGCCTGGCGGTGGTCGTCTGCGGTCGCGTGACTCGAGCAGTGCTGACAATGGCGTCACACCACGAATCGGGAATCAGACGGATCGAGACCCAAACGGGACATTCATGATAACAGTTCGCTTCGAGCGACAGTGAAATATGTGTCACCGGGTAGTCAGTATTGACAGATCGTGGCGGATTGTGGCCCATTGTCCGACATGAAACGCTCTGTTGTGTGGTCTCAACTAGTCGTGGCATTGCCAATGGCCATCGCGCTTTCAGCGTGTGCGGATGACAGCGCGATCGATAGAGGTTTTGGTGAAGAGACGGGCGAGACGGGCGAGGCCATGGG
>QKPP01000189.1:17666-18057 GCA_006508105.1 Myxococcales bacterium FL481
GACGGGGACGGGGACGGGGATAGCGTGCCTTCCGCCGATGTCACCGGTGTCGACACGAAAACCAGCGACACGGAGACCTCGACGGCCACCGGCGAAGACGACCCTACCGGCGACGGGACCGGGGACAGTGAAGACACGGCGCCGGGGAACGATGAGGCGACGGGAGACGATGAGGCGACGGGAGACGATGAGGCGACGGGAGACGATGACGCCACGGGCGAGGATGACGACGCGACGGGCGACCATGATACGGCCACGGGTGGCGGCGATGACGACGACGACGATGATGATGACGACGATGATGATGACGACGATGATGATGATGACGACGATGGTGCGACCGGCGACGACGACGGCGGAGAGCCCGGCGAATGTGGCAATGGCGTGATCG
>QKPP01000189.1:18067-32176 GCA_006508105.1 Myxococcales bacterium FL481
GCGACCGGCGACGACGACGGCGGAGAGCCCGGCGAATGTGGCAATGGCGTGATCGAGGTCGGGGAGGAATGCGACGACGGCAATGACTCCAACATGGATAGCTGCACCAACGTGTGCGAGCTCCCGCGGTGTGGCGACGGCTTTTATCAAAACGGTGCCGGCGAGCATTGTGACGACGGCAACAGCAGCAACAACGATGCATGCACCAATCGCTGCGAGGTTGCGACCTGTGGCGACGGGTTCGTGTGGTCGGGCCACGAGGCGTGTGACGACGCGAACGCCGACAACACCGACGGTTGCCTAGACACGTGCGAGGCGGCGTCCTGAGGCGACGGCTACGTGTGGGTGGGCCACGAAGAGTGTGATCTCGGGGACGCCGGACTCGACGGAGCCTGCCCCGCGTGTGAACGGGCGTAGTGCGGGGACGGGTACACCGGTAGCGACGCGGCCGGGCCTGGCGCCTGCGCTAACCGCCCGTGTCTCAGCGGGGCGGAGGGTGTGACGACGCCAACGACAGCAACGAGGACGATTGTGTCGAAGTCGGTGGCACCTGTGGCGTGGGTACCGGTGTCGGCAGTTCGCGTCGCGCCGGGTGCTAGCGTCCGATGCCTTCGTAGTGAAAGCCGAGGCCCTCGACCTGCGCGCGATCCCACTGATTGCGACCGTCGAACAACGCGGGCTGCCGCATGATGCGACGCAAACGCTCGAAGTCGGGGTTGCGGTACTGTCGCCACTCGGTCATCAACAGCAATGCATCCGCGCCCTCGGCCGCCGTGTAGGGATCGTCACAAACCGTCAGCTGGTCGGTGTCTGCTCGCAGCGAGTCTCGAAAGTTGGCCATCGCTTCGGGATCTGTCACGCGCAGCTTGGCGCCGTCTTCGAGCAGCGCTTTCGCGACCACCAGCGCCGGCGCTTCGCGGACGTCGTCGGTGTTGGGCTTGAACGCAAGGCCCCATAGCGCCACCGTGCACTGGGACAGATCCGCGCCGAGATGGCGTCGCAACTTCCGGATCAGGACCAGCTTTTGGGCCTCGTTGATGCGTTCGGCCGACGCGACCAGCGACATCGAAAGGCCGTACTCACGTGCTGTGCGGATGAGTGCCCGTGTGTCCTTGGGAAAGCACGACCCGCCGTAGCCGGCGCCGGGGAACAGGAACTTGTTCCCGATTCGAGCGTCGGATCCCATGCCACGGCGGACATGTTCGACGTCTGCTCCGGCAGCATCGCACAGGTTCGCCACGTCGTTGATAAACGACACGCGCGTTGCGAGGTAGGCATTGCACGCGTACTTGGTGATCTCGGCCGACCGGGCGTCCATGAACATGATCCGCTCGGTTGTCCGAAAGAAACTCTTGTACAAGCGGCGCATGACGTCGCGCGCCTCGTCGTCCTGGGTGCCGATGATGACGCGGTCGGGCTTCATGAAGTCATCCACGGCGGAGCCCTCTTTGAGAAACTCCGGGTTGGAGACCACAGCGAAGCGTTCGCTGGTCTGTTCGCCGACGATGCGGGCCACGCGTTCGGCCGTCCCCACAGGTACGGTGCTCTTGTTCACGAACACGGTGTAGTCGCGGATATTGGCGGCGACTTGCTTGACCGCCTTGAACAGGAACGACAGGTCCGGAGCTCCGTCCGCGCTGGCGGTCGGCGTGCCAACCGCCATGAAGATCACCTGACCGTGCGCGGCCGCTTCCGCGTTGTCGGTGGTGAACCGCAGCCGACCGGCCTCTGAGTTGCGACGGACGAGTTGTTCAAGTCCCGGCTCGTAGATGGGGATCTCGCCGGCTCGCAGCGCGGCGATTTTCGTTTCATCGATGTCAGCACATACGACGTCGTTTCCATGCTCGGCAAACGCCGCCGCGGCGACCAACCCGACATAGCCTGTACCAATGACGCTGAGCTTCATGCGGCCGGGACTGTACGACAGTTCCCGCATGTGACGGGTCTTGGAGGCGACGTTGACGCTCAGATGACGCCGACGATCGGCCGAAACCGACGGGCCGATGGCCCACATCCGTCGGCCTCATGGCACCCCGCGTGAGCCACGCGGATCCACGGCCGCCGGTAGTGGGCGATTTCGCGGTTGCACGGAGGGTGGGCCGGCGGGTTTGTACGCGTGGAGCCGCTGCGGCCGACGGTGCTTCGTCGAGGCACGGCTCGCGCGCGGGTGACTGGCGGGCGCAGCGTTTGCGGTCTCACCCCGCATGGACCGATCGGGATCGCCTTGGCGCCGTCCCAGGCCCGGCCTACTCGCCCATCTTCCGCTTGAGCTTGGCGAGTCGCCGGGTGGCGGCGCGGCTGCCTCGATCGGCGCCAACCTGATACTGCTTTTTCGCATCGGCGTACCGCAGCACTTTCTGGTAGGCGTCACCCAGGCTGACCCGATACGCGGCGCGGCGCGGCGATAGCTTGACCCCTCGCTCACCGTACTCGACGGCTTTGTGGTAGTCGCCGAGCTCGAAGTGCACGTCGGACAGTCCCATCAGCGCGGCCGCGTTGCGGCGGTTGGCTCCGAGGGCGCGGTGGAACGCCTGCGAAGCGGATTGCAGCTCGCCGCGACGGAGCTGCCGTCGGCCGTCGGCGACGGCTTGATCCGCCGCTTTGCGTTGGCTGCGCGATGGTCGGTGGGGCGACGCGGGCGGGAGGCTAGCCTCGGCGGCGTGGGCCGTGGGGCGCGGCTCGACTTTGGCCGTGGGAGCTTGTTGGGTCGGGGGAGGGCTCGGCTGGGCGACGGCCGCCACGGCTTGCGCCACCACGGTCGAATCGCGGGACGGCAACGGCCGTTCGAACCCGGTCCCCACGGTCTCATCGGGGCGCAGTGAGGCAGCTGAGGCCGACGGGTTGAGTCGCGCGTCGGCCCGCTGCGAGGGGGGCTGTTTCGCGAGCAGTTCGGTCAGGCGGGTGACGAACTCCAACGACCGCTGGTTGGTCGCGGAGCGACCGCGACGGCGACGACCGAGTTCGGCGAGTCGGGCCGCGCGTGCGTCGAGTTGCTCCGTTGCCAACGCCGCGAGCGGCTCAGCGGCGACAAGCTCATCCTCGCGAAAGTCCAGCTTGGCGGCCTTGCGCTCGAGCTCGGCCAGCTGGCCCAAGGTCGCCGCGGAGCGGGCCTTGGCGTGTTCGTTGTCGGGGTCGAACACCAGGGCTTCCGCGTAGTAGTCGTAGGCAAAGGGGCGACCGTACTCGGCCTGCCAGTAGTAATCACCGACGCGGGTCAGCGTCGCGGAAAACTCGTCGCGCAGGCGCTCGGCGGCGGTGTCGGCCTCGGGGTCCGCATCGCCGTTGAGGCGTTCTAGCTCGAGGACTTTGCGGTAGGCCGTGGGGTACTGCGGTTCGTCCACTGGCGGTCGGACAAAGTAGTTTTGGGCCGCGGCGGCGCGGGCTGCTTCGGTCAGCCTCTCAATGCGGTCGCGCACCACGGGGTCGGGATCCCCGGCCAAAAACGCGGTGACCGTGCCCGCGACGGCAGCCGATAGCCCCGCGCTAAGCCAGATCGCGCGGCGCTGCTTGCGTCTCGTCGAGGGATCGCTCGCCATCGCCGCGAGCAACTCGTCCATCGAGTCGAAGCGTTCGTGCGGTGAGACGCGCAGTCCTCGGAGACAGACCTCCTCCAGCCAGCTCGGCACGCCTCGCGTGTCGTCAGGCAGTTCCACTTGGCCGTACTCGATGGCGGCTCGCAAGTCGGCGATGTCTTTTTGCGGGAACGGTTTACGACCGTACAGCCCTTCGAACAGCGTGACGCAGAAGCTAAACTGGTCGGCTCGCGCGTCGACGTCATCGTGGGCGTAGCGTTCGGGGGCCATGTAGGCCGGGCTTCCCGCGACAAATCCCCCATCTTCGTTGCTCGGTCCGAGCGGCGACGCGAGGGCATTGAACGTGGTGCGACGCCGCCTCGCCGCGAGTGTCGCCTCCGAGTCGCCGTCGTCGCGGGGAGCGCCGGCGTCTTCCGGCTCGGCCTCGAAGTCGAACTGGGCGACTTGCAGATTGGCCATGGCGCGGGCGAGCCCGAAGTCGGCCACGGCGACGCGGCCGCGGCGATCCACCAGTACGTTGTGAGGTTTGAAGTCGCTGTGGACAATGCCGGCTGCGTGCGCGGCCGCTAGGCCGCGACCGGCCGACAGCATGACATCACGGACCTCGTGCCAGGAGCGAGTCTGTTCGAAGAACCATTCCTTGAGCGTGAAGCCGTCGATGAACTCCATCGACAGGTAGAACTCGCCGTCCGCTTCACCGACGTCGTAGACGGTGACGACGTTTTCGTGGGATAGCCGCGCGAGTGCCTGGGCTTCGCGCAAGAGTTGATCGTGGGCCGACCCCAGCGCGTTGTAGCGGGTTTTCATGACCTTGAGCGCGACTTTGCGGTCGAGGTCGGGATCGTAGGCCGCATAGACTCGGCCGAATCCTCCCGCACCGAGTTCATCGACGACGAGGTAGCGATCGATCGCGGCGCCGCGGCTGAGAACCCGGGGTCGGCGAAACGCCGTCGAGTCCGATCCGCCTTCGTGTCCAACGAGGGCGAGTTCAGGATCGACGATGGTGCTGCGATCACCGGCAGCGTGGGGATTCGCGGCGTTCACGGCGTCTGCCTAGTCTAGTGCGCCTTCACCCCACGAACAGAGCCAGCGTGCGCACCGCGGCGCCCAGTTGTGGTCGCTGGCTGGCCTCGCCGTACCGGGCCGAAACAGTTCGCATGGATCGACGAGCCGGCCGGCGAGGGGCCCGGGCTGGCGTCCGTTGATGGGGTGGTCGGTTGAGTCCGAGTCCGGCCCGCGCAGCAACGCCTGTCGCGAAGCACGGTCCCGCTCTGGCTCGTTTCCGCGGCGCTCAACCCTCGCTGATCGCCGGACAACGTGGCGGTTCGGCTCGGCGGGCGAAGCCTCCGCTTTGCTCGTTGCCCGGGCCGGCACTTGAACCAGCCATCAAAACCGCAGCGAGAACAAGATGCCCTGGGTGGAGACCGCAACGGCGGGCCGTTCGGTGGTTCTTCGGGTCTTGATGAGCAACACGACGCCGGTTGTGGCGAGTACTCCCCCGACGGCGCTGAGCACAATACCCGGGGTAGCCGTGTTGTAGCGATAGCGACACGTCCCGTTGAGATCGATATTGGCCGGGTCTTGGCACAGTGGCGAAAACGGCCGCTCGTCGATGGCGAGCAAGGTGATGCCGGTGCCCAGCGAGGCGGCGCCCGAGAGCGTGCCGAGCCAACCCCAACCGCGACGGCTGATCAAGCCGCGTGTGTCATCTCGATCGGCGCGGGGCGGGGGTTTCAGCCGGGCTTGGGTCGATTCTGCGGGCAGCTCGAACTCGACGATCTCTCGCACGCCACGAACGACGGTCACGGCCTTTGAAGCGGCGACATAGCCGGGTTTCGTCACTTCGACGCGATGCTCGCCCGGGTCGACGAGAAGTTGCGCTGGCGTTTGACCTAGCGCTTCGCCGTCAATCGTGAGTTCGGCTCCGTCCGGGACGCTGCGGACGGTGATGTTGGCCGACTGTCGGAGTAGTGACTCGATCTTTTGGCTGACGAGGCCAGCGCGCGCGGCCACGAGGTCTCGCATTTCTCCGAGTCCACACAAATCACAGTCTTCTTCACTCGTGGCCAGTAACTTGGCCGACGATGCCTCGTAGAGGTCGAGCTGTAATGTGTAGTGGCGGTCTCGTGCCGAGATGCGGGTCCGCAGCATCATGTGCGCGCCGGCGTTCGCCGCCACGCGTGACTCGCAACGGAAGCTGCGGCACCGGGCCAAAGCGCCGGCCACCGAGGGCGATTGCGGAGACAACAGACGGTACGACCCGTCTTCGAGACGTTCGCGCAGGTGGTCGAGGTACTCGCGCTGTTGCGCCGACGGGACATCTCCGTCGACTTCGATGGGCAGCAATAAGATCGTCGTGTCCTCGCTTGCGGAAGCGTCGGGGGGCGTCGCCGCGTGAGCGGGCGTCCACGCCGTTGCGATGGCGACGAGTGCGACCGCAGCGACCCAGCGGCGACGCGCTGCGGGGCGCTTCGTCGGGGTCCGAGCGAGACGCAACAGCGTGCGACCAAACCGGCAGAGATCGGCAACGAACGACATCGCAGAATACCAAGACGCGAACGCCAACGAGCCTAGCACCGCGCCCGGGCGGGGCTGGACCGCTCTTCGAGTTTGCGGTTGTTCACGCCGGCTCACTGTCGCCCACCTCGGCGCCGCGCGAGTTCAGACCGGGACACCGGTCGCGCAGCGGTGCCGTTGGGACGCGGGTTGGCGGCGGAGTCACGGGGGCGTGAGCGTCTGACAAAAAAAAGACCGCCTTGCGGCGGTCTTCCCTTTGGCGCACCCGGAGCGATTCGAACGCCCGACTTTCGGTTCCGTAGACCGACGCTCTATCCAGCTGAGCTACGGGTGCGGGTTTGGGCCGCGGAAACTATCAGGGGGATCGGCTCGACGCAACCCCGGCGCCCCGCCGCCTCAGGCAGACGCGCGTCGAGTGCGTTCCACCCACGCGGCGGGTCGTGGCCCGTGGCCCGTGGCCCGTGGTCCGTGGTCCGTGGTCCGTGGTCCGCAGTGGCTTGAGAGGACCTCTCGGCCGCTAGTCTGGATTTGCGCCGGTCAACAGGAGCACCAGCGTCAGGGCGTTGTTGCCGAAGTGGACCAGCATCGCGGCCGCGATGCGCCCGCTCAAGCGATACGCGCTGGCGAACACGATGGCTTGCCAGACGTAGATTGGCAGCCCCGACGCGTTGAAGTGGCTCAGGGCGAACAGTACGGCAGAAGCGAGATAGGCGCTGACGGGACCCGCCGCGAGGTGAACGCGGCGAAACAGCAGGTGGCGAAACAGCCATTCCTCGGCGATGGGCGCCAGCACCAACGCCGAGAACGCCAGCGTGAGGAGATCCGCCTCGAGCCGCCAGCCGCCGTCGGTAATGGCGCGAACGAGCGGTTGCTCTTGTACGGGCAGGTTCAGCGCGTCGAGCACAGCGGATAGGGCGGCGCTGCCGGCAAACAACACCACGCAAGCGATCGCCACGATCGTCGCGGTCCGCCCCAGCGTTGCCGGATGAGAGGTGAGCGATTGTCGCAGTTTCGCGCTGAACCGCCGTTGAGACGCGGCGTACGTCACGGCGGCGCACAGCATGAGGATCGGTCCGCCGAGGAGGGCAGCTGGGTGCGGTTCGCTCGCCTGCGGCAGAACACCCACCGCGAATAGAATCTGGATCACCGCGAAGCCGGTCGCGATCGCGGCTACGGTCAACGCGACTTCAAAGGCCGTCGCCGCGAAAACGTCGCCCGGGCTCGGCCGAGGCTGCGAGCCCTCCGCAGACATTCTCGAGAGTGTGCCGCGGTCAGTGGGGCCCAGCAAGCTTGCGTTGGTGGCCGAACACCGCTAGCTTTCGCCCCCAACAACCCGTCATGGAGCGCGCTTCATGACCCCGGAACGGTGGCCGAGAGGCTTAAGGCGCAGGTTTGCTAAACCTGAGTAGGGGGTAAACTTCTACCGAGGGTTCGAATCCCTCCCGTTCCGCCCGCCGTGTGCCGAGCCATGAGGTGGAGGCACGCGGCGTTCTCATCGTCCGTCGGGACCAGGCGTGGGTTGCGAGCAACGGAAGGCTCGCGTCTATCGGTCCGCGCACGAGCGGCGTGCTAGCGTGGGTTGGCATGTCGACGGCCGGTTTTCAGCGCTTGTTCGTCGCCAATCGGGGGGAGGTTGCGGTTCGGATCGCCCGCGCTTGCGACTCGATGGGCATCACCCCCGTATTCGGCGTCTCCGTGGCCGATCGCGAGGCTCCGTATGTCCACGGCCGCGAGGTCGTGTGTCTCGGTCCGGGGCGGTCGCGTGACAGCTATCTGCAAATGGAGCAAGTCGTTGCGGCCGCACGCCAGTCGGGGTGCACGGCGCTGCATCCGGGCTGGGGGTTCTTGTCCGAAAACGCGCGGTTTGCCTCCCTCTGTGGCCAGCACGGCGTCACGTTCATCGGGCCGCCGGCGCATGTGATGGTGCTGATGGGAAGCAAGATTCCCGCGAAACGAGCCATGGTGTCGGCGGGCCTCGACGTGATTCCGGGCAGCGCGGGGGTGCTGTCGGGCCCCGAGGAAGCACGCGTGGTGGCCGAGGAGGTCGGGTACCCGGTGTTGCTCAAGGCCGATGGCGGCGGCGGGGGCCGTGGCATGCGGATCGCTCGCGATGCCAGCCAGGTCGAGGCCGCCTATGCTGCGGCATCGGCCGAAGCGGTGGCGGCGTTCGGAAACGGCCAGATGTACCTCGAGAAGCTCATCGAGGGTGGCCGCCACGTGGAGATTCAGATCATGGCCGATCGCTACGGGAATGTCGTGCATCTCGGAGAGCGCGACTGCACCGTCCAACGAAACCACCAGAAGCTGATCGAAGAGTCGCCGAGCCCCGTGCTCCGGCCCGCCGAGCGCGAGCGCACGCTGGAGCGGGCCGTCGCCGCGGCGCGGGCGATCGGGTACGTGGGGGCGGGTACCATGGAGTTTCTGCTCGACGCGAACGGCACGCTGCGCTTCATGGAGATGAACACGCGACTGCAGGTCGAGCACTGCGTCAGCGAGCAGCGGACCGGCATCGATCTCGTCGTCGAGCAGATCCGAGTCGCCGCGGGCGCTCGTTTGGGGTTCGCTCAACGTGACGTGAGGCTCCGCGGCCACGCGATCGAGTGTCGTATCAACGCAGAAGACCCCGACGACGGGTTTCGCCCCGCGCCCGGTGTGATCCGTACTTGGCGACCTCCGCCGGTGGCGGAGGATCTGCGCATCGACACCCACGTGCAGTCGGGCTACCGCGTGCCACCCCACTACGACAGCTTGATCTGCAAAGTTATCGCGTCCGGTCCGACGCGCGACGCGGCTTGCGAGCGTATGCTCGAGGCGCTCGCCGAGCTGACCTGCGAAGGCGTGCCCACGACGGTGCGTATGCACCAAAAGATTCTCTCATCCGCCGCGTTTCGTACTCACGACTACGACACGCGCCAAATCCCGGGGTGGCCGGGCTGAACCCGCGGAGGCGACATGGCGCTCGTACCCCTTGTACCCGTAGGCTCGCCACGAGCGCAGCTCGTTGACGATCGAATGTACCGCGAGAACCGATCGGCGATCGGCGAGCGAGAAGAGCAACTCGCCGCTCGGCGTCGCGAGGTGGCGGCCGGTTGGGGCCCGAAGTACATCGATCGGGTTCACCAAAAGGGCAAGCTGACCGCACGTGAGCGTGTCGCCGCGCTCGTGGATGCCGAATCTCGTGTGTTCGAGGTGGGCACCTTCGTCAACTACGGTCAAACGTACGGAGACAACGACTTGCGTTGTCCCGGGGCCGGGGTGGTCACTGCGTTCGCTCGCGTCGAGGGTCGCTGGTGCATGGTGATCGCCAATGACAATACCGTCGCGTCGGGTTCGTGGTGGCCGAAGACCCCCGAGAAGATCGAGCGGGCGCAGACGATGGCGTTGCGCTTGCGTGTCCCCACCATCTACCTCGTCGATTGCAGCGGGTTGTTCCTGCCGGAACAGTCGCGGTCGTTCCCCGGCGCAACCGGGGCCGGCCACATCTTCAAGAAAAACAGCGAGCTCAGTGCTGCGGGCGTCCCTCAGCTCGCAGGGGTGTTTGGCGACTGCATCGCCGGTGGCGGGTACATGCCGATCATCAGCGATCGCGTGTACATGACCGAGCGAGCCTACATGGTGATCGCGGGGGCGGCTCTGATCAAAGGCGCGAAGAGCCAAACGATCACCAGTTTGGATATCGGCGGGCCTGAGGTGCATGTTCACGCGAGCGGGTGCGCCGATGCCCGGGTTCCCGACGACGAAACCCTGATTGACGCCCTGCGGGCGGAAGTTCGCCGCCTGCCGAGCTCCGGCGCCGACTTCCACCGCCACGGGACGCAAAGCATCGCGCCGCTGTATCCTAGCGATGAGTTGGCCGGGCTGCTCTCGCCCGATCAGCGCGTGGCCTATGCGGCCGAGGAGGTATTGGCCCGATTGTGCGACCAGAGCCTGCTGTGGGAGGTCATGCCCGAGCGGGGTCACGAGGTCATCGTGGGGGTCGGTCGGGTCGGGGGCCTCTACGCGGGGTTCGTCGCCAACCGACAAGGACTCATTGAGGATCCAATGGCGCCGGGGCAACCCAAGCCAGCCGCGACATTGTACCGGGATGGGATCGCCAAGATCGCGGCGTTTAGCCGCGCCTGCAACGACGACGGCATTCCCCTGATCTGGCTGCAGGACATCGCCGGCTTCGACGTGGGAGCCGAGGCCGAGGCACGGGGCCTGCTAGGGTACGGATCGAGTTTGATCTACAGCAACAGCACCAACGACGTGCCGATGTTCACCGTACTGCTGCGCAAGGCATCGGGAGCTGGCTACTATGCGATGGCCGGACTTCCCTACGATCCCGTGGTGCAGCTGAGTACTTGTATCGCCCGCCAAAGCGTGATGGAAGGTCGGACGTTGGCCATCGCCACGTATCGCACCAAGCTCGACGATGACTTTGAGATTGTGGCCCAAGACGAGGAAGAACGGGCGCGAATCGTCGATGGCATGAACAAGGTCGCGGCGAAGATCGACGCCGACATGGACCCCTATGTCTCGGCCCGACAAATGGACACGGACGAGATCGTCACCTTTGGCGAGCTGCGAGGCTACCTCGAGGCGCTTGTCGAGGCGAGCTACCAAAACCCGGGGTATCGTCGGATCAAGAACCCGCGTATTTGGAGTCTTCACGACTTGTCCGCGCTGACGCGGCTCGGAGCTCGATGAGCGGGGTCATGCCACAGTACGAAGTCACGGACGTTCGCTAGGATGGACACCATGCATGGACTGGATTTTGTCGGCCAACGACCACCGTGGGTGGCGCGCGTGTGCGCCGGGGAAGGCGGTGTGGTGGAGCTTCGCTCGCCGGCGGTCGGCCTGTGGTGCGATCCTCCGCCACCGGGCGCCTACCTGACCCCAGGGGCTGTCTTGGGCGAGCTCGATATTTTGGGCCGCCGCACTCGACTTGTCGTGCCGCCGGGCGTGGACGGGGTGGTGGTCTCGGTCGACACGCATCGTGTCCCGTCGGCCCAGGTGCCCGTGGAATTCGATCAGCTTCTACTCAGCGTCAACCGCCAGGCCGCGCGGGGGACCGCGGCAACCGAGGCAACGGCGACGCTGACCGACGTGGGGGCCAACGGACTGGTTTTCCGAGCGCCATCAAGCGGGCGCTTCTACAGTCGGGCCCGGCCCGAGTCCCCCCCGTTCGTGGCCCCCGAAACGGTCGTCGCGCGTGGCGACACCGTGGGACTGCTCGAGGTGATGAAGACGTTTACCCGTCTCATCTACCAAGGGACCGAGCTCCCAGAGCGAGCCGTCGTGCGGAGAGTGGTGCCGCAGGACGACAGCGATCTCGAAGCCGGTGACGTGATTTTGGAGCTGGCGGCGGTTGGGGATGCAGATGCCTAACTTCGGAGGTTTGCCGGACAACCGAGTGCTCGGCCGGCCTCGGGCGCCATCCCGTAGGTCGCGCGTGGGTCCCCGCACGCGGGGCAGGTTTCGGTCATGCCTTGTCGCGTCGCTGATGACGGCGGTTGCCGTGGGGGGACTGCTGGGCTGTCGGCGAGACTCGGGCGCGACCCAGGCGGGCTCGCCACGTGAGGACGCGTCCGGCGGTGCCAACGACCAGCGAGCCGGGGGCGCGAAGAAGTCGAGGGGCCGCAAGCGGGCCGAGCTCGAGCTGGTCAAACCCGAGGGCGTCGCGGCGCTCGGAGGGCCGCTCGCTGCCGACGAGCGGGTGATCCTGTTCGCGGGCGACATCATGCCTTGGAACGACCGTGGTGGGGAGATGCGAACGTTTTCTGAGGCCGACGTGCACTACCCCTACCGGGGAACGGCCCCGTTGGTGCAGCAGGCCGACTACGCCGTGGGCGATCTCGAGGCTCCGATCGCGGTGAATCGGGGGAAACGTAAGAAATTCATCCGCTTCCCGTACAAGATGCCGCCGAGCGTACTCGCTGGGGTCTCGCAGGCGGGTTTTGATCTCGTGAGTTTGGCGAACAACCATGTGGCGGACTACGGCACCGACGCCATGCTCGCTACGATCGAGCACTTGACGGCGGCTGAGTTGCCGTTCATCGGCCTGGGGGCCGACCTTGCCTCCGCCGAGCGGATCCACTTGGCCGACGTGGGCGGCCACAAAGTGGCGTTCATCGCTTGTGTGTCGCCGGAGACGTACTTGTCGAATCTGAAGGTGGCCAGCGAACCGGGGGCGTTTCCCAAACGCCTCAAGCGCATGCAAGATCACGTGGAGGCCCGTTCCGATCGACCGGGATCGGTGCTGGCCAGCGTCGAATCCGTGGTCCGCCTGGTCGAGCGCGCGAATGAGCTCGCGGATCTCGTCGTGGTCTATCCTCACTGGGGGATTCGCTATCACCGGCCCCCATCATCACGCCAAGTCGCAATCGCTCACGCGGCGATCGACGCCGGCGCTGACCTCATCGTTGGGCACCACATTCACACCTGGCAGCCCATTGAGACCTACGGCGGGGCGATTATCGTGTACGGCCTTGGTAACTTTGCGTTCGACTCCCGCAACTCGCGGGCGGCCGAAAGCTTGGTCGTGCGAGCCATCATCGCACGCGGCCGTGTCGACCGAGTGGAGATTCATCCACTTGCAACACACAACCGCCACGAGGCGATCCGCTACCAACCCAAGTTCCTGACGGGGGCGAGTGCTCGGGAACTGCTAAGCGAGCTTGCGACCGCGAGCCGCTCACACGATACGCAGCTCGAGATCGTCGGGAACAAGGCGATCGCTCGCGCGCCGATTGCTCGCGCGCCGGAAATCGCTCCCGCGGTGACCTCGGTGCGGTCGTCCGAGGTGGAACCGTAGCCCGCGGGACCCGGCCGATGCGGAGCTAGACTCGTTGCCGCTACGGACGGTGGTCCTGGTTCGCGGTGGTTGCACCGAGGGATGAATCTCGTTGTGCAATCTGGTTGCAGTTGACATCGCCCGATGTTAGGGCAGTCGTGCGATCTCGTGCCCACGATTGCGTCAACCTGCTCACCATGTGAGCGGCTCTCCACATGACCACTCCGATGTCCACTGCAGCCCTCCTCTCCTCGTCCACGTTATTTACACTGGCCGCCCTATTCGGAGCACTGCCCGCACAGGCAGCGTCGCCCGACGCGGAGCGGGCAATCCAGTTCGAGCTCGACTTTGATGTCGTCGATGTTCCGTTTGACGGCGCGACCAACACCGAGATCTTTGGGATCAACAACGCCGGACACATCGTTGGGAGCTACCTGGACGCGGACGGCGTACGCCACGGCTTCGTTCGCCGTTACGAGACATTTGAATCCATTACCGCGCCGGGATCAACGAACACCCGCAGCTTCGGCATCAACGATTGGGGCGATATCACGGGGTTTTATCGCGATGCCGACAACCCGTCGATCCAGCACGGCTACTTGCTTGATTGGTGCGGCACGTTCACCGACGTCGATTTCCCGGACCAGACGTTCAACTACGCTTGGGGGATCAACAACCGGCGGCAGATCACCGGCTATTTCTTTGAGTTTCCTTCCGCCGAAGAGATCGTGATTACGAGCTTCTTGCGGCAACGGGACGGTAGCTACGTCAGCGTCCCATCTTCCGGTGGTGACGGTGGCAACGTCTTTCGCGGCATCAATGACCGTGGCGTCCGAGCCGGCTGGAACCTACCCGAATCGGGTTTCGTTTTGACCGAGCAGATCGAGGGCATGCGCCACAAGAAGCGCAAGTTCCGACGATTCACCGCGCCTGACGGATTGCATACGCTGCCCAACGACATCAACAATCGCGGGGTCATCGTGGGGCACGCCGCACCGAGCGATTTCTCGGAGACGCACGGTTTCCGTCGCTCACGGCGTGGGCGTATCGATTTGTTCCAGGTCCCCGGCGCAGAGACCACCGTTGCCCAAGGCATCAACGACCGGGGCGTGATTGTCGGCTGGTTTGAGATCCACGACCACGACCACGATCACGACCAGGAGATCCACGCAGTTCATGGCTTTGTCGGCCGACTCGTCAAGTCCACTGGATCTTGCCACGAGCCGGACGACCACGAAGAGGGTGACCACGAAGAGGGTGACCACGAAGAGGGTGACCACGAAG
>QKPP01000228.1 GCA_006508105.1 Myxococcales bacterium FL481
CGTCATCGTCATCATCGTCATCATCGTCATCATCGTCATCATCATCATCATCATCGTCATCATCGTCATCATCGTCATCATCGTCATCATCGTCATCATCGTCATCCGGCGTGGCCTCTCCGTCAGACGGCGCGCCAGCTCCTCCGCGGTCAGAACCCCCGCAGCCGGGCAAGACCCCGACAAGAGTGAGGGTTGCCACCGCAGTGAGTCGGAACAAAGACACGTCGAGCATCGAGACTACGAAGCTAGGTCACACCCGTCGCTGCGCCTGTGCGTCGCTTGTGGCAAACTCGGCTCACGCTCCGAGCGCGACCTGACGCCGCGCGACCCCTGGGTGCCGAGCACCCTGGCGTCCATCGCCGATCCGGCCTGGCGCGAGCCGCACCGGTTGACCGCCTACTCAGGGTCGAGCCGTTTGGCGAGGTCGCCCACGTGTTGAGCCAAGTCGCGCCGGCAGACCAAGAGTCGATCACCGCGGGCCACGACGACCACGTCATCCATGCCGAGGACCCCCACACGAACGCCCTCCGCCCACACAAAACAACCGCGACTATCGGCGACCTCAACCTGCGCTTGACCCAAGGCCACACGACGATTGCCGTCGCCGTCGGGGTCGAACAGTCCCTCCACCGCGGTCCACGATCCGAGATCGCTCCATCCCGCCGCGACCGGCACGACGCACGCGTCGGCCTGCTGTTCCACAATGGCGCGGTCGAACGGCTCATCGGGCAGCGCGGCGTAGTCCCGAGCGACCAACACGTCGTCCGTCTCGCTCGCGCCGGACGAAGCAGCGAGCTCCGCGACCCGCCAAGTCGCTGGCCGGAGCGCGCGCAGCTCTCGCTCGACGCGGCCGAGTGGCATCACGAACACCCCAGCATTCCACAGATAGTGGGGATCACTTGACGCCAGATAGGCTTGAGCCGTCGCCTTGTCCGGCTTCTCGGTGAACGCGAGCACTCGACTGCCCGCTTCTCTTGCGCCCTCCACCAGCGGCGCCCCCGTCGCGATGTAGCCGAACCCCACATTCGGCTCCGTCGGTTCAATGCCCAACAACGTGATCGCATCGCGCTGCCTCGCCACCTCGACCGCCCGGTTCAAGGCGCTGAGAAAGGCTTCGTCATCTTGCACGTGGTGATCGGCTGGTGCCACCACCAACACCGGCTCATCGCCCGCGGACGCGAGACGCGAGCGCACCGAAGCCACTGCGAGCGCGATGCAGGCCGTGGTATTGCGTCCGCACGGCTCGGTCAACACGTTCGTGGGCGGCAGCGACGGCACAAGGCGGCGCACCGCTTCAGCTTGTGCCCCCGTGGTCACGACATGGATATCGTCGACCGCCGCAAGACGCTGCAACCGAGCCACGGTCGCACCGAGCAAGGTCGCCCCCTCTCGAGGGAGGCCGCTCACCAGCTGTTTCGGGCGGGTCGGAGTCGACGCCGGCCACAGCCGTCGTCCAACGCCTCCCGCCATCACCAGCGCCACACACCGGTTGGTCACCGCAGGCACGCGCGGGACTTTAGCCCAGCGGCTTGCCCCACGCACCTACCCGCGGCGGGAGGAGGGCACCGCGTGACCGGCGAGCGGGCAGATCGCGAACGGGTGCCGCGGGCTCTCGTCCGGCCGGTGCACGGGCGAAACGGCGGGGGACCCTCCACAGACAGTGACAGTCCGCGGGGACCAGGGTTGGCGGCCGTTCGAACGCGACAGCCCGCTAGGCGAGCCACAGCGAGACGAGCGCGACGACCACCAGGTACGGAACGAACGGGATGAGTCCGCGTCGGTTCAAGATCGCGAGCAGCAGTCGCAACGCGAGCAGTCCGACCAGCAAACTGACGCAAAATCCGACCACATAAGGGGCCGCCCAGACCGTCGCGTGCGGCTCGTGCATCATGTCGAGCGCCTCGAGCAACGCGGCCGCGCCGACGGCCGGCAAGCTCAACAGAAACGAGAAGCGTGCGGCCGTTCGATGGTTGAGTCCCACCGCCAGGCCAGCCGCGATCGTCGACCCCGCGCGAGAGACCCCGGGCATCACGGCGAACAGCTGCGCAAACCCGATAAGAACCGCTTGCCGCCAACTGGGCACCACAAAACCCGGGCGTGGGTCGGATCCTCGCCGAGGACGGCACGCCAGTAGCAGCGCGGCGGTCACCAAGAAGGCGCAGCCGATCGCGACGAGATTGCCCTCGGCTCGCGTGACCTGATCGCGTACGCCGGGTAGCAAGACCACGCCGAGCGGCGACGACCCGACGACCAGTGCCCCGACCATGCGGCGGCCCTCTGGATCGTCGGCGCGAACCAGTGAACGGGCCAATCGGGCCACATCCGCCCGATAGACCCACAAGACGGCCAGCAGCGTGGCCGCGTGGACGACCACGTTGAACCGATGCCCACCTTGCTCGGGATCGATGCCGAGCACGGCTTGGGCCAGCGACAGGTGCCCGGACGAGGAAATGGGCAAAAACTCGGCAATCCCCTGCAACGCCCCGAGCCACGCGGCGGTCCACACGTCCAGCACCGCCGGGGCAGTCTCGGGCACGGTCTCTCCGCTGACCACGGTCCCGTTTGTAGCGCGGCCGAGATCTCCGACCAAGTTCACGCGCGACCGATCGTTCGGACCGACCGACCCCCAAACGAAACGACCATGGAGAACCGCGCCGCTCACCACCACGGACGCGACACTCGGGGCTCCCGGTCCAACGAGCTCGGGACCCCGGGGAGGCCATCGGCCGCCGCGCAAACGATTCGCCACAAAAACGGCGCCGGAACGCCCCCGCCCGAGCCCGGGAGCCGGCCCCCGCCCGTGAGCCGCCCGGGCCCGTGAGCCGCCCCGGCTCGAAGGGCCGGCTGAACCGCTCCGGGCACCCGTCGCGCCCGTCCCAGTCCATGCCGGTAAGCCTCGCGGGCTCGAGCCCCGGCGTGACCGCGTGACCCCCCGGTGGCGCCGGCCGGGCGCGAGGACGGGATCGACGTGCGACCACCAGCTGGCGCCGGTCCGAGGCCGCGCCGATGACGGAGGAACGGACCCCGGCCGTGAGGCGCGACGTCTGCTAGCGTGAACGTGTGGCTGTTGCGATCGCTGCGGCCGGGCTCGTCGGCCTGGTGCAAGGGGTGGCGTGGCTCGGTGGTCGCCGAGCCACCCGGGTCCAGCGGCGAGTGGCGACCTGGCTCGCGCCCCTGGGCTTGATCACCTTCGCGGGATCACTACTCGCCTGGCGCGTACCCGGGATCGTCGAGTAGCCGAGACGCGTGGGATGTTCGGCGCACCGCGGGCGCCCAGCTGGCGCCTGGCTCACGAACCGGGCTCGGTTCCCGGCGGGCGCGGCCTAGCGGCCGTCCGAGCCCGCCTTGCGGGCGACCAGCACCTCGTTGATCCGCTCCGAGACGAACTCGATGAACGCTCGCACTTTGGGCTCAAGAAAGGTGCGGTCGACGTAGACCAACGACAGCATCTCGCGGCGGCCGAGGACGCCGGGCAAGACCCGAACCAACTCGCCCGTGGCGAGGTCAGCCGCGGCCACGGAGTCGATGACCATGACGATGCCGAGGTCACGCTTGGCGAGGGCCAAACGCAGATACATATCGTTCGTGGCCATGAACGCCGTGACCGGGACCGTGGCGCCAGTGATCAGCGGCCACCGCACTTCTGGCGTGGTCCCGGCGTGGAATCCGACGATACAGCGATGAGAAGCCAGATCCTCTAGCGAGGCTGGAGTTCCGTAACGCTGGAGATAGGCGGCCGAGGCCACTGCGATCCGGACCCCGTGACCGATCGAACGCCTCACCAGAGACGGGTCTTCCACTTCACCGCCGCGCAACGCCACGTCGAACCCGTCAGCGACCAGATCGACATGCACCGCGGTCGCCACGATCTCGAGGCTCACTTCGGGATACCGCCGAACGAACTCCGACATCCAACCCGCGAAAACGTGCGATGGCAGGCCGTCGGGGACCGACACGCGCAGAGACCCACGGGGCACCCCGTCGAGCCGCTGCACCTCGGCCTGGGCTTCGCGTGCCACTTGCACAACCCGACTCGCCTTCGGGTACAGCCGCTCCCCGTGCGGCGTCAGCTTCAGCCGGCGAGTCGTCCGGTGGAGGAGCCGCACGCCCAGGCGCTGCTCGAGCCGGGCCAGCCGGCGGCTGAGCGTCGGGCGCGGAAGGCCCAGCCGATCTGCGGCGCCAGTGACGCTACCCGACTCCACGACGGTGACGAACTCCTCAAACCCCTCTGCCGCGCTCATTCGTAACGTTTCATATCAGATGATGGCAACGGATGCATATTGTGTAGAAAACGACACGAAATAGACTGCGTGTAGGGAGTTCACGCCATGCGTAAGACCAAGATCGCCTACATCGTCGTCACCGCCCTGTTCTCCGCCTTCATGGTGTTCAGTGGGGTCATGGACATCGTCCAGCCGGAGATGGTCCTCGAAGAGGTTGGGAAACTCGGGCTGCCGTTCTACTTGCTCACGTTGATCGGCATCTGGAAGCTGCTCGGGGCGGTCGCGCTGGCTCGCCCCAAGTTGCGGCGGATCAACGAATGGGCCTACGCCGGGTTCGCCTTCGATCTCACGGGTGCAGCCTATCTGCACGGCGCCAGCGGGGATTGGGCGGGCGTCGCCCCGCCGCTGGTGTTCTTGGGCGTCTTGGTGGCCTCGTACGTGCTGCGCGAGAAAAGCCTGGGCGCGCGAGCGTAGCCGTCGAGGGGGTCGAAGCCTCGAGCCGAACGCGTCGCCGCCCGGCCCCGACCGTGCGCGACGACGCGGCTAGCTCCAAAGATCGCGCGTCAGGTAGGCCACGCTCATCAGGGTGCCGCAGGCCAGTGCGATCCACGCCGCGAGCATCCACTTGGACATGGGCTGCAATTTCGTGCCCACTTGCACGGTGACGCTGGCCAGGCCGATGCGGTCGCCGTCCCGTAGGGCGGCCTCCAGGACACGTTTGCCGTTCAACGTGGTCCCCCCGGTGCTGTCCCAATCGATCAAAACCAGCCGGTTGCCGCGCCGCACGATCGCCGCGTGCACGGCCGACACCGTGCCGTCGGCGATGGTCACCGTGCAGTCCGGGGAACGACCCAGCGTGGACTTGGGGAGCAACGCGAACGCCGTGCCCGAACCGGGTCCCTCCACGATCGTCGCGCGACCGACCGCGTGCGCCATCAGCGCACGCCGGTGCTCGTCCGACTGCCGGCGCTCCTCCGGGGTGCGTTGGACCACCTCGCCATCGGCCCATCGTGGGTCGGGAGCGTCCAGACTCGCTTGCTCGAACGCGTCGGGACCGGGGACGAACTCCGTGCGGTCCCCGCTTGACGCGGGGGCGCCGAGATCGGCCAGCAGATCCGCTGCATCGGGGCCAGGGACGAACGCTGTGCGATCGCCCTCGCTCGGCCCCGGCACAAACTCGGTCCGATCGCCCCCGCTCGGCCCCGGCACGAACTCGGTCCGATCCCCCCCACCGTGGAGCCCCGCCCCCGCCGGGGTGCCGCTCGCCATGGGGGCGTGGGGTGGTTCATCGGGCCTCGGCGCGAGACTCGGTGGTTGGACGCCCGGGACCGGTGCGGCGACAAACGCCGTACGATCCGGAGCGACGCTGGACCTCGAACCGCGTCTCGCCCCGCCCACCCTCGGCGCGACCGGAGCACGCGCGGGCACCGGCGGGGACGCAGACCCCTCGCCGCGACGATGCTGATGGTTGTCTCGGTCTCCAGAGGGAGACTGCGGTGGCAGTTGGCTCACGAGAAAGACCTCAGGCGAAACCTAGCAGGACTGAGGTGGCGAGAGTATGGAATAGGCCTACCCGGCCTCGCGGCCGCCGGGCCGGTTGGTCGGCCGGCGCGCAGTCGGACCGCCGAGCGGCGACGAGGGCGAAAGCCACCGGGGCAGACCGGACAATTTTGCGGATGAAACGGCCGGCCGGCGCGGATGGGCCCAGGTGACGTCCGGCGGATGACGAGATCCACAACGCAGCGCAACGATGACCCCCGAAGTCAGTTCAACGTGATCATCGGCGCGCCCTTGACCGCCACCCCAGCCGGCGACAGGTCCACGCTGTTGGCTCCCTGGGCGACCGAGATCTTCGCAGCCGTGACCGAGACCGAGGACGCGCCGTTTTCGAGCTTGATCTCCGCCGGCTCCACGATGACCGTGCTTCCACCGACCCTGATCTCGACCTTTTGATCCCCAGTGACCAAGATGGTTTTGGCTCGGTGCACCATGAGCGACGCGTCCATATGCGTGCACGAGCCCCCTTCGCCGCCAGCGTCGATTGTGGCGCTGTTGCCGGCCACGACCTCGTGCACCTCGGTGTTGTGGACGATCTTCTCGGTCGCTCGGAGCTGGTCCTTCCCCGTCACGGTCGTTTCGCGCCCGTCGAGATACTCCTCCGTATCGGGTTGGGACACCGTCATCATCCGCGTGCCTTCGATCACCGTCACCTGGTCCGTCGTCACGGCGACCGTGCGATTGCCTTCGACCGTGACGATTTGGTCTTTCCCGACCGCCGTCGTTTGGTTCACGCCGACGCTGATCGACTGATTCGCCCGCACCCCCGTCGTGTGATTGCGCAAGACGGTCTCGTTCATGTCACGCTGCGCATGCACGATGATCTGCTCCGCCCCCGTCGAGTCTTCGAATGTGAGCTCGTTGTGTCCGGCGGAACTCGGTGGCGAGCTTTGCGTCTTGATAGTGCTTTTGGTCTTCTCCGCGGGGAGCGGATACGGCGGCGGGTTGGCGCCGTTGTAGACACAGCCGGTGATCAACGGCCGGTCTGGGTCGCCGTCGAGAAACTCGACGACCGCCTCCATCCCCACGCGAGGAATGAACACGGCCCCGAACCCCGCCCCCGCCCAGGTCTGCCGCACCCGGATCCAGCACGACGAGTCGTCGCCGGCCTCCTTGCGGCGGTCCCAGTGGAACTTCACCCGCACCCGGCCGTGCTCGTCGGTGTGAATGTCGTCTCCGGCCCCAGCATCGACGCTGTTCGAACTGACCACCGTCGCCGTCTGCGGGCCACGAATGCGGGGCTTGTGGCTGACCAGAGCCGGTCGGTAGCTCACGTCGAACGGCACGCACGTGAAGCTGTTCTCGTAGCGTTGCGACTCCCACTGCGGTGCGATGCCTTCGGCGACAATCTCCTCGGGGCAGTCGCCGAGATGGGTGATGCTCGAGACGAAGTAACGAGTTGTCTCGCCATGAAAAGCGACCTCAAACACACTGCCGGCACCAAGGCCGGTCACGTGGCCGGCTCCTCGCCCAGTCATGCCACCGACGGCGAGCATCTCTGCGAACTGCCGCGAGGCCGCAGCACCAGGGTCACCGAGGTAACGACCGGGCGCGTAGCGATAATACTCGCGCGAAAACCCTCGGTTGTCCTGGCCCTTTTGCTCGTACTCGACCGGCATGGCCGGCCGTTCGAAGTCGAACTCGCGGTGGGTCACCGACGTCGAATGCAGGGCGTACGAGACATCGAAGTTCGTCAGCGTCTCGACGTCGGCCCCGCCCTCGCTCGTCGCGGCGATCGGCAACTCGATCGAACCGTCGACCGTCTCCACCTCGGGAAACACCCGGTTGGCGTCCACAAACACGACGACTTCGGCCCCGCTGTCCGCCGCGTGCTCGAAGTAGTACGTGATGCCCTCCTCCTCCAGCAAACGCTGAATGAACCCGAGGTCGGACTCACCGTACTGGACGCAGTAGTCGCGCACCCGCAGGGATCGTTCGATGTCCCACCGGTGCTCGCGCTGGAACGGCGCCAGTCCCTCGTCCAGTAGCTCGGTGATGATGTCGCGCGCGCTGACTTCTTGCCATATTCGACAGTTGACGCGTTGCTCCATCAGCGCCAGGGCCGGCACGACGTGCATGCGGACGATCAGATCATCGGTCGCGATGCCGTAGAAATCGAAGCGGTGAATCACGCCGAAGACGTACCGGGACGTCACATCGCGGTCGATGACCAGCTCGCACGCGGCCCCCAACACATCGTCGAACGAGGAGACCCGATCGCGGGTGACGACATCGAGCTCGAGTTCGTAGGGACGAGACAGCGACTCGACGAACCGCATGTGACGAACCCGAAAGACGACGTCGGGAAAGTCCACGCAACTGAACGTATAGCGGACCTTGGCGACAACCCCCCCGCCGCTGGCGCCGTCGGAATCGGGTTCACCGGCGTCGGCTTGCTGCGAATCTTCGTTGCTCATGGCGATCTCCTCACGTCAGGCGAAGCCCATCACGCGTTGCTCTTGTCGAGTTTACTGCCAATATCGAGAGTGAACGCTGCGCCCATGTAGCGAAAGTGGGGACGGACCTTGACGTGACAGCGAAACCAGTCGCCACGTCCCGCCACTTCTTCCACGCGGATCGAGGCCCGGCGCAACGGCTTGCGAGAACGCACACTCGCGGAGACCGTCTCCATATCTGCGACGTATTGCCGGATCCAGTCATTGAGCGCTCGCTCGAGCTCAGCCGCGTCCTTGATGCTGCCGAGGGGCTCACGTTGGATCACCTTGATGTAGTGCGCCAGTCGAGTCACGATGAACAGATACGGGAATTGCGTGCCCAAACGCTGATTGAGGGCCGACGCCCGGCCCTCTTCGGTGTTTGGGTGGTGCCCGACCGAACGCACGGAATTCGCGGAAAAGAGACACGCATCAGCCGCGGCCCGGCGTCCGATCAGCGGCACGAAACCCTGCTCGGCCAACTCGAACTCCTTGCGCTCCGACAGCAGCACTTCGACCGGGATGTGAACGCCGACCTCGCCCATCGCCGGGTGCTCGGGCAGGTGCACCCGCATGCTCCCCCCCACGTCCGCATCGCCGATGATGTTGACGCACCAGCGGTACTTAGCGAACGCCTGGGCCACCCGCACGGCGAAGATGACCGAGCACGGCCCCCACAAGCAGCGCTCGGGCCCGGGCCCGCTGGCCTCGCGATAGGCGACGCCGCGCAGCTTGGCGGTGTGGGGGGTGTAGGGGCGCCGCAACAAGAATCGAGGTAGGCACAAGCCGACGTATCGGGCGTCTTCGGCCTCTCGCAACGATCGCCAACGGCGATACTGCTCCCCTTCAAACAAGTGATGCAAATCGAGGACGGGCACGCGAGCGAACGTTGTCTCGCCGAAGAAGCTCGGGTCGGCGTTGGCGATGAACGGCGCGTGAGCCACTGCCGCCACTGCGGCACAGTGCCGCAGCAGGGCCAAATCGGGCGCCGACGGTCCGAACGAGTAGTTGGCGCAGATCAAGCCGAACGGCTTGCCCCCGAACGTGCCGTACTCGGCCGAATAAACCACCCGGTACAGCCCCGACTGCGCGAGCTCGGAGCTATCTTCAAAGTCACGCAGCAACTCATCTTTGCCCACGTGGAGGATCTCCACGATGGTGTTTTCACGCTGATTGACGTTTTCGACGAGGTAAAACAGGGACCGCCAGGCCGCCTCGACCCGAGCAAACCGGGGGTGGTGCAACACGGCGTCGAGCTGTCGCGCGAGCTGCCCGGCCATCGTGGCGATCGTCGCTTCGAGTTCGGCGAGCACCGCTTCGCCCCACACGCCACGCTCGAGCACGAAGCGGACGAACGCGCTGGCGATCTCACGGTCGTCGAGACCGGCCGCTTCCACCTCGGCCAACAGTCGCGCCTCTTCGTCGAGATCGAGCGGCGCGGGCGGCTGGTCCGATGGCGCAACTGTAGGGTTCGCCAGCAACTCGGCCACGAGACTCGGTGGCGCATCGACCGAGCCGGGCGCTGCGGCCGGGCGGCGACCAAACACCGCTCGCACCGTCCCGCTGGCGAGCCACCGCTCTCGGGCCGCCTGCAGCCGAGCGCGCTGCCGGTCGTGTTCAGCGAGTTGCGGCACGGTACGCAGTAAGCCGGCCGGCTCGAAGTCCGACAGCGCCTGGGGCCGCAGTACAAACGGGAACGTCTCGGCGTCCTCGCGCAGATGGTCATCGACGTCAAACGCGAGCTCGAGCACCTGTTTCCGCAAGACCTCGGCCAGAACATGCCGCTCGACAACGACCGGCTTGCGCTGCTCGATCGTCGGCTTGATGTTCGTCGCACCAAAATCGTCAAGCACCAAGATCTTGAGGGGAAGCTCGGTGGTCGTGCCGTCCTCGCCCGCGTTGTAGACGATATGGACGCGATCGTGGGCTTCCCCCAACCGACGACGCCGAGTCTCGCGGCTGCGATCAACCATCCGTCCCACCACCTCGGCACGGCGCGCGCTCCAGTACCAGCTGGCGCGGAGCGGCCACCGCCTTGTGGCGAAACACGCCCAAGAACCCCATGGGGCGCTCGTGCACGCCAAAAAACGGCGTCGGCCCGCGCTTGGGACGAAACTTCACCGTGATCACCCCCGCGTTCTGGTCGCTCAGATCCCAACGCACCGTGAACACCTGCTGACGTCCGCTGCCGATAACCTCGCCCTGCTCGAGCAGCCGCAAAAACCCCCAATCTCCGTCTTGCTCCACGTGCCCGTTGATGCCGCGCCCGCGAGCGCGGATCGAGGCCCCGCGTTTGTCGCCCTCGCCCGGCCAGCTCATCATCTGCGGCCGCGGCGGACCGTTGCGATAGTCGATCGTGACGCCGTCCACGGTGAACTCCGTGACCGACACGCCCGGCGTCGGTTGGATATCGACCTCCCACACGACCAACGGCGCAGTGGCTCCGCTGGGGAACATGGCGCGACCAATATCTTGCGATCGCTGAAGAAACGACAGTACGCCCGAGTTGTACTTCGTCTTGTTGGACGAACCCTGCTCGAGCATACGAAACCGATCGCCCTCGCTCACCACGATGGAGGTCAGCGCGGCTTGATAAAAGCCCCACAGCTTGCCGTCGTTGGGCCGGTAGAAATCCACGAAGTCGGCCAGACTCGCGTCGTACCGCGACGAGCGCTTGAACGGGTACTTGCCCGCCAGCGTGCGATCAAACGGGGTGACCACGTCGTTGCACCAAGCCTGGGCCAAGTCGCCGACCTTCGACCGGCGAGACAACTGCTGCAGTCCCAAAATCGGGGGCTCCAAAATGGCGCTGAAGCGCTGGTGCCAGCCCACTTCTCGATCGGCGATCAGACCTTTAACGGTCATGTGGGCTTGTTTGAGTCGGGTGGGCAGGGCGTCGCGGTCCTGCGGGTTGTCGAGCTGCTGCTGCAACGCATCGCGCAGCGCGACCAGCTGTTCGGTATACACGTCGAGCTGGACGCTCTGCGGCGGAGGTGGCGGGGCCCCGTCGGCCGGAGGCTCCACCGGTGGCGCCGCGCCGAACGACACGAACGGCTCGAAGCGAGCCTCGACATCGCGCTCAGAGGTCATCCCATCGCGTACGGGCGGCGATGGCAGGCCCGCCTTCTTCTTCGCCTTCTCCGCGGCCTCACCGGCCTTGGCTTTGGCCTGGTCCAACACCCCCTCCACCCCGCCTTTGGCCTTGCCCACCTGCGTCAACCGGGTGTTGTACGCGACGTGTTGCATGAGCGACGCCAGGGGTGGGGTCGACCCTCGCACCAGGTCTTGGATAACGGTGAGCGCCTCGAGCGACTCGTTGGGCGAGGCGACCTGGAGCGGGTCGAGAAACTGATCCCACTCGTCGATGTAACGCTTGAAGTAACGCGAGCGCAGCTTCGCCATGTCGTCTTCGGCCCGCGAGACCCGCCCCACGCCGCCCGCACCGCCGACCACCCATTCTTCACGCACGAGCTCGTCGAGCGGCTCGTCGAGCATCGGCTTGACATGCTTTTCCCAGCCGCGTCGCGTGAACGCGGCCCTCACCTTGCGATCGCCATTGGTAACCGCCCGTGAATTGCACATATCGCGCAAGGATAACGATGGTTCTTGCCGCTCGATGTCTTCGATCAACTGCACCAAAATCGTCGTGGTGCGATCGCTGCGACGCAAAATCCCGCGCACGTCGCCCACCAGCTCGACGTTGCGTGGGAACGCCAAGCTGGCGTCGGCTGCGATCATATCGAGATAGGCATCGACCATCTCGCCAGCGTTCTCTGGTAGCGGCTCACTGGAGGCACCTTGCCAGTGGCTGAGCAACTGGGCATGCAACCACGGTCGCTGAACCGCGTCGATTCCCGGCTCTCCGGCCGCGACGGGCGTGGTCACCAGCAGGTAGCGACGCAAGATCACGTGGTGATGGCCGTAGTCTTCGTCATTGGGCGAGTTTTCTCGCCCCGCGAAGCGGGTGGTGAACTCTCGGAGCAAGCGCTCATCGCGAGCCACAAGATCGGCGAGCAGCGTTTGACGCAGCACTTTGCCGTAGACCCCGCGCAACGACGGCAACAGCTGATCGCCGCGATACATGCCCCAGCCCATCCGCCAGGGAACCCCGTCGCGTTCATACGCCGCCAGTCGCCGCTCGGCGGTATGCAATTGCGCGACCACGCTCATCGGCACCACCGCCGCATCCCCGGTTTTGACGTGGGGTTCAGCGGCGTCGATCGCCGCGCCGAGCTCGGCCAGCAAGGCCTCGTTTTCGCCGTAGGACCGGATCGACGCGTACGCGAGCCCGGCGGCGGCCAGCAAGCCCACGGCCGCACCGGCGTAGCGCCACCGCAACCGACGCTTGGCGTGACCGGCCGTGTCGTGGGCCAAGAAGCGATCGCGGAACACCACCCGCTCAAACACATCGCGCAAGAAGTATCCCCGCGGCCGCAGGCCATGTCGCCCCGGGTCTGGCACCGGAGCGATTCCCAGCGACTGGGCACACGGCTCGAGCACAGCATCAAATGGCATGCCGTCTTGCTGGGCCGACGTCAGGTACAGCCCGCGAAACAGCGGCATGTCGCGGTAGATGTTCTCCGAGAACACCTCGCCCACAAACGCGGACAACCGCGTCCGCATATGCTCGAGTTGTTCAGGAAAAGCGTAGGCTCGGGCCGCGACGGCCGGATCGCGCTCGTGCTCGAGGCGAACCAACGAGCGACGGCGAGCGAGGTCCATGAGCTCCTCGAAGTACGGCGCAAACGTGGCCGCCCCCGAGCCGGTTTGTCGCCGCGAGTTGGTAAAGCCCCAAGCTTGACCGACCTCGGTGTCGTCGAGATCACCGAATAGCTCCACGAATCCGGTCAGCAAGTCGCACTTGGTGACCACCACGTAGACCGGCAGCATCATGTGCAGCTGCTCGATCGCCTCGTCGATCCGCGCGCGGATCTGGCGAGCCTGGGCGAACAACGCCTCGTCATCGATCGTCCGCAGCTCGTCGATGCTGACCGCGACCACGATACCATTGAGCGGGCGACGGGGACGATGTTTGATCAGCAGCTTGAGGAGTGCGCTCCACTCCGGCTGCGAAGCGTCATCGGCGATGTAGCGCCCGCTGGTGTCGAGCACGACCGCATCGTTGCTCATCCAAAACTCGCAACTGCGCGTTTTCGACGAGTCGACGCGATCCGACTTGGTGTCGCCGGCCGAGCGATACGGAAAGCGGACCCCGCTCGCGCCCAAGGCCGCTGTCTTCCCGGCGCCCGGCGATCCGAGCATCACGTACCACGGCAAGGCTTCTGCCGCGCGTCGCCCCGATTTCCCCAGCTTCGAAGCTTCGAGCGCGGTGATGGTCTTTTCGAACCCGGTCCGCAAGGCGGCCACGTTGCCGTGAAACTCGGCGGCCACCACCGTGCCCGCCGAGGTCTTCGCGGGCTCTCGCTTCTTCTTCCCCCCCTGCTTGCGCCGGCGGGCTCGAACGCGACGCACGTGCAAAAAAACGACCAGCCCGGTCGCCAGCAAGCCGACGCCCGACACCACCCACGCGATCCACATGGGCCACTCGAGGGTGAGACCCAAGCCCCACGCCGCACCAACGACCAAAACGATGACGATGTACCAGATCCAGATCATGGAGCGAATCGATCAGCGCGGCGCCATGCCGTCGAGGGTTTCTCGCAAGACATCGGAACGGTCGTCCATCGACGCCATCAACGTCACACACACACTCGCGGCGAAAAGCGCCACGCAGCCGGCGATCCACAGCGCCGGCACGCGTCGACGCGGCGCAAGGCGCGGCTCGACCGGCGTCGCGGCGCGCAACGAGATGCCTGGCGGGTCCGCCCACTCCCCCAACGCCTCGCGAACCTTGGCGGTGATGCTGTCAAGTTCCATCCGCGTGCCCGCATGGGCGTGCCGGCCTTCGAAACCGAGCAGCAAGCACACGTAGTAGACGCGGAGTACGGCCAACCGCCTCGAGTCGCCCAGCAACACCTCGAGCCGGGAGAAGAACTTGTCGCCCGCGACGTTTTCGTTGAAGTACTGCATCTGCAGTGGCCGCTGCATCCACACCTGCGCGACGGCACCACCGCGGCGAGCCGCGGTCTCATCAGCCGTGGCGACCACGGCGTACTGCATGTCGACCGCGTCGCGTTGGGTCAACCCCACTTTGCGCGCCCGCTCGGTCACCGCGTCGACCAGCTCTACGATGCGTGAGCGCAACGACTCGGCATCGACAGCATTTCCCTCCTGCACACATCGCAGCGACAGCAAAGCGGTCGCGCAATCTCGAATCAACTCGGCACTGGCCGCTTCGGCGGGGGCAGACACGTCAGAGAACTCCTCAGTTTTGGCTGGGTACCCCAAGCAGCGTGACTTTGGCGTGCGCGGGATCGTAGGGAGGCGGAAGGTAGATGGCGATGTTGCGATCGCGTGCGATGTTTTGCCAATGCGCCCCGTCGAGCTTAAGCAAGAAGTAGACTTGGCGGGGACGAATGGGCACTTCGGGGGGAGGCCGGTGCGTTGCGGCTAAACGTACGCCGGGCAACGCCGACCGCACGATGCTGCCAATATCCCGCCACGAGGCGATCTTCGACATCGGCGGCAGGTCGTTGGCCACCCGTTGCTCGGGCGCATCGCTTTCGACCGCGAGTACGTAGAGGTTGCAGTCTGCCAGCCGTTCGTCTTTGAGCTTGCCGAGCAACATGCCGTCTTGCCGAGCATCGAGGGGCACGTTCACGCACTGGTCACGCACCGCCGCGCCGAGCATGCGCTTGATCTCGCCAAAGAGCGGTTCGAAGGTCGCGCGCAGATCGGTGGGCTGAAACTTCGGCAATTGCGACGGGTCGAGCGAGGCGTCAAAGCTCGAAAGCATGCCGGCGAACTCGCACAGTTGCAGATACAGCACGATGGGCGACGTGTCGCCCGCCGCCGCAAGGTGTGAAACAACCGGAATCTTTTGACTCAGCGCGCTCAGCAGTAGGTAGCGGGTGACGTCGCGCGCGGCGAACTCGACGTTCGACGCGTCGCGTTGCCGCCGCCCTTCGCTGAGGGCCCGGGCTTTGACGACCATGATGCTCAGCAGTTCGGTCACCGATGAGGTCAAATACTGAGCCGCGCCGATTTGCATGCACGGTGGGACGTACGTGCGAGATAGCTGGGGGGTTCCGCTGGAGTCACGGACGAGTTCCGCGACCTTGATCGCGGCCACCCCATCTTCCGGCTCGTCGCCCAGGAACACCGTCAGATTGGGCCGCGCCAGGGAGACCGTCAGATCGGCCTCGGGATTGGTGGTGTCGGTCACCAGCCGCTCCGTCACCGCGTAGCGCGTGCGCACCTCGTCGCTGGCGTCGCCGTAGAGCGTCACGTTGGCTCGAGCCGTGCGCACGCCGACGTACACGTCGAGCACGGCCGTCGTCGAGGTCAGGTAGTCATCGAGCGAGCGCGCCGCAGGAGCCCCGGGGTCTTCGGCCCCGAACTGCACGCACAACCCGTCGGGAAACACCGCGGACAACGAGCGAAGTTTGAACTGCCCCGATTTGAGGGACCCGTCGTCGACCACCATGCGACACAACCCCCACGTCGCGCCGCCGAGCATGTCCACCCGAACATCCAGCAAAGATTCGTGAAACGCGTCCGCGCGTTGTAGATGCTGGGGCGACACGAGCATGCCCTGGCGCCACACCACCCGTTCCGGCTGTCGTGAAGACATAACTAGTTCCTCGTTCCCCAGGTCGAAACGCTCGCCTGCGGCACACTTGGCGCACTCGGGGCGCTCGGCTTCTGCGGCGCCTTGGGTGGATCCTTCGCCGCATCTTTGGCCTTTTTGCCGAGGCCTCGCTTTTTGCGTCGCTTTTTCTTGCCGTCGTCCGGTGGCGGCGGTGGGTTCTTCGATGGCGGCGGCGCGCAGGTTTGGGCGAACGGTCCCAAATCAAATCCCGGCGGCGACGTGGGCCCGCCGTCGATCTGGTAGCCGTCGACAAGCACCTGAAAGCACGGGTCGGCGATGGTTTGGCCCTTCCGTTCGGCGGCGCAGTGATCGTGGCCGTGATACTTCGGCATTTCGTACACCCGATACCAAGTGTCGCCGATATGTTCGCGAAAGACCCCCATCACCAGCAAGTGCGTGGTCTTGGGATTTGCCTCAATTTCCCGGCGTGCGGTCTGGCCTGGGAACAACGTGAATTCATCCTGTGAGATCATGGAGCTGCCGAGCGCCTCGCCCGGGTTTTCCCACATCAGCCCGAAATCGAGCGCTTCGAGTCCGCTCCCGTCGCCAAGTTCGAACAGTCGGACGTCCAGCGGCAACGCGTCCCCCGCTTCGTCTTGGTTTTGTGACGTCGTGCCCTGAATGAGCACGTGAACGACGTACGCGACCGCGTCGGGCTGGCAAGTGGGCTCTTTGGGTTTGCAACCGCCGGCCGTGGCTGCGACCCATCCGGCGAGCAGCAAGAACATGCCGCCTCCGGCGGTCCCGGGGCGGCGGTGGGGCGAAGTCTCGGTCAACAAAGATGGCCTCATCTCGAAGGCCAGAAGTTCCCACACGGTATGGAGCATGTTCAAGGGCGCGCTACGACGACGCGGGGTGGCCGGCGGATTGCGTTGCGGCGCGTCGCCGGAGTGCGCCCATGGAGCGCGAAGCGGCCCGAAAGCCGGTCCGTGCCGGCGCGTCTGCCCGGCGTTCGCCGGCGCGTCACCCCATCGTCGCGGAGCTGAAGGGCCCGCGAGAGCGGGCCTGAGGCCGTCTCGCGGGGGCGCAGCCCCGCACTAAAGGTCGGTGCGGCTGAGGTCGAACCGGGCCACAAGCTCGATGGGGAGGCGACTGGGCTCAGTCGCCTCGAGGCTCGCGTCGTCGCGTCGTCCGAGCGCCGTCGTTTGAATCCAAGGCTACGAGCGATGCGCTCCGCGACGTCGCAGATCGGAGAAAAACCGAGGAGTGGATCCCGTGGCCACCCATGCGCCTTGTTCCATATCGTAGACCGCAACGGGTGTGGCGCCGCCGGCCGGCTTGCCGGCAGAACCGAGACTGGGTTCGGCGACCTCGAGCAATCGCTGGCGACCGTCAGCGAGCTTGCCCACGCCCAAGATGAGGTCGATGGCCCCCGCGATGTACGAAGCAGCCACGTCCTGGCTGCATCCCTCGGACAGCCGAAACATGGTGCCAAGGCGACGCAGCCCGTCCGACGCCGTGCCGGCCTGCAGCGACACAACGCCACCGGCCGCGAGCCGGTTCAACGCCAACAGCCCATGGGCTGCTTCCGATCCCCCGACCCCGTGGACCAGCAGTCGCGCCGGGTCGAATTGCAGCGCGGTATCGATCAACCGCGGGAGCGCGGCGAGCTGGGGGGCATTGAGCACCAGGGCGTACCGCGACGCATCGGGCATGCTGTGCCCGCAGCACACGACCACCTGGCGCATGTGGTCCGGCGCGGCCGCGGCCAAAGCGTGCAGCAACGGGGCCGTGGACACATCGGGCCCCCCGCACACGAGCAAGCGCAACCCCTGCTCGACGCACAAGGCCAACAGATCGGCGATCTCCCGGGACATCTCCCCCGCGCCAACGAGATCATCGAGTGTGGCCGTGGCGACGTCCGCCCGGTTCGCCATGACGACGGTCGCCGATTGGGTCCATCGTCCGTGGACCGCACGCAGGTGCACGCCACCCGGGGTGAAGGCATCGACGAACGGTTCGTCCACCGTGAACCGCCGGCCGGTCAATCGAGCGATACAATGGTGCAACGCCGCCGGACACGAGTACGGACTCGCCACCGTTTGTACGGCGCCCCCCCGGCGCACCACCAGCTGCCCATTGCCGTGAAGCCACAACTCCGTCAGTTCGGGGTCCTCCACGGCGACGGCGATCGGATCCCCACCCGCCAGTTCACGTTGGATCTGCACCGAAAGTGTCTCTTGGGAGTCCGAAAGCCCCATCTGCGCGAGGGTTTGTCGCAGTGACGCAGCATCACTCGCCTGACGAGGATCGTCGAGCAACCTCACAAACAGTCCGTCGAGACTCGTCACCGACTCGGGGAAATCGGGGGACAACGCCCGCGTGGGCGTCGCCACCGGCGCTGCCGCCGGGGACGGCTCCGGCGGCGTCGGCTCGCCCCACACCCCCTGCATCGAGAACGGGCTGCTCCCGGCGGGCGGTCCATCCGCGCGCAAGGATCCGGTCCGCGCCGAAGACCGGGCGACCATCGAGTCGCGGGGCGGCACGGCCGGGACCGCCGACGACTCGAGCATGGGCGGCGGGGCGGCAGCACTCGCACCCGGGGTGGACGCGTGAACGGACGGAACCATCGCGTCGTGGCGTCCGTTCGTGGGCCGAGACCGCGCGAGCCCGAGCGGCTCCGGGGCGGTTGGCGGTCTCTCGGCGCCGGACCGCCGGGGTGGCTCGGCGGACGCCGAGACGGCGGGCCCAGCCGGCGCCGCAGCGGGTTCAACCGCGGCGGGCGGTTCGATCACGGGAGGCTCAACGACGGGCGGCTCGATCCCGCCGCGAGGCGTCGGCCCCGAACGAGACGACTCGACGGCCGGGGGTTCGCCGGCCGTCGGTGAAACTGCACGGGGCGACCCGAACACCGCCGGGGGCTCGACCGTGTCTGCGCGGTCGACCGCTCCGTGGGGGCCGGACTGCGACGCGGCGGGCGGCTCCGCGGTTGCCGGCGATTCGACCGCCGGACTCGCCGGCGCGCCCCGGGGAGGATCCAGCGCGGCCGGGGGCTCCATGACCGCCGGCGGATTCGCCGTCGCTGGTGGAGCCGCGTCGTCAGCGTTGGCGAGGAACGACGCCGCGGGACCCAATCGCCCCTGATCATCGAGCATGGCCGGGGCCGCGGTCGACTGCAGCTCGACCGGCGCCGGAGGCATGGATCGGTCCGCCGTCCCCGTCGCCTCTAGAGCCACGTCGTGGGCGACGGAGACGCGCTCTCCCGCCTCGGGACCGGCCAGCATCGCCGGCGGAGCCGTCATGCTCGGCCCCGCGCCCTGGCCCGCGTGAAGATCCGGCGGCGTCGGTGATGGCGACGAACCGGCCCCCTCGCCCAACGAGACCTGCAGCCGGTAGTCGCACAGTGCAATCTCGTGGTCCGCCGCGAGCACGACCGGGCCAACGATGCGCTCGCCGTTGACATAGGTCCCATTCGTCGATTCAAGATCGACCACGGTGATCTCGTCTCCGGTGACCAACAGTCGGGCGTGACGACCCGACACCCCGCGCTCGCCCAACACGAGATCGTTGTCGTCCGCGCGACCGATGCTGACATCGCCGCGGTCAAACACAAACTGTTCACCGGGTTGCCCCGGGAGATAGACGGTCACGCAGAGCGACATGCGTTTCACAGCATCCCGAAACTGCCCCGCGCGGCCAAGGCAAAAGCGCGACCAAGATCGGGACCCGTCGACAACCGCCGACATCAGCGAAGATCATCGGTTCGCGTTTTGCGCGAAACTTGCGCCAGCGAACCCGAGGCGGGAACGGCAGTCGACCCGGCCCGCGCCGCTGGCCTCCGCGAATGCCAGCCGGTGCTCGAGCTGCATCTCGAGCAGCGGCTGGTAGGACTGCGCCCTACGGGCTGAGTACGTCGCCCCCAAAAGCCACGAGATTCCCCACGTCGACCGCCTCGGGTGCTACCCCGTTCCCCACCATCTCATTGGTGATGAGGTCGACAAGTCCATCGTCGTTGATGTCTCCCGCGGCCGCGCTGTAGCACAGCGTATCCCCGCCCGACGGAGGATCCCCCGTCGGGTCGTCCCCCAGCGCCCCGACCACGAGCGTGATCTTCACCCGACTCGACGGCGGCAGCTGCCCGGGTGCGGTGTCGATCAGCCGCGGCCAGCGACGGTGCTTTTTGCCCCACAGCACGTGAAGCGTCCCCGCGTGCACGCGCCCGAGCGGGTTGTCGTGTGGATTCCCGATCGCCAAGTCGTCGACCCCATCGCCGTTGAAGTCGCCATCGGCCACTGTGTCCGAGCCGATGGCGCCCGTCACCGGACCGAGAATCTTGCTGTATCGGATCTTCCGCGGGACTTTGTCCATATTGATCACGCGATTTTTCAGCTTGCGGGCGTGATAAAATACGTATCCCACTCCAGAAAATGGTCGATCTTGCGCTTTCGTGCCGTCTCCTGTGAGGTCACCGACAAACAAATCGGGCTTTCCGTCCCCGTTGTAATCGCTGCCACCGAGCACCTCCTCGCCGAATGTAAGATTCTGCTCGCCGCCGTTGAGCACGCTCAGAGACCCGTGCGGACATGCGAGATCAATCTCCAGTCCGGGCGGCCAAATCGCCGGGAAGTTGTCGTCCCACAGCACGTACAAGCGCCCGTGGTCCGGGCCACCGATCGCGTCGCCCGTGAATTGTCCATCAGGACTCAGGACTGCCCCCGCACGATTGAGCGCCGCAGCAATCATCACCTCGTCGCGCCCGTTGCGGTCTAGATCGCCCGCTTGCAGCGTCGCACCCAGATGAAAATCCTCGGCTCCGGGAGGAGCCGAGATCTTCGCCAAGTTGCCCGCCAAATCGGTCGATCCAAAGTCGGCGAGGTCGATCAGGCCCGAGGCATGGAGATGTTCGCCGCCTCGCACGACGAACACGGCCCCCGCGAATGTCGCGGTATCGCTACTCACTTGGTCGGCCGCCATCAGTAGCTCATCGACCCCGTCACCATCCACGTCGCCGGTCCTCACCCAGATACCGAGCCGATCGTGTTCCGCCGCGCCGGCGAACGTCAGCACCTCTAGATCTTCAGGTGGTGAGCGCAGGTCCAAGACCTCGCCGTCCTCCGCCATGTCGCGCAGCACGGGAGACCCCGGGACAACGGTCACCGCCCCCGCGCCGATACGCCCGCCAGGGTCGTAGTTTTGGCGACAGATCAACAGATCGCCGAGCCCGTCGCCGGTGATGTCTCCCATCCAAACCTCGTTGCCCGTCGCTTCAAAGTCGCCATCGCCGATGACCTTGAGCGTGTGCGACCCGGGCGTGTCGAGATCGATCGCGTTTCCCAACGCGCCGTCGCCGAACACGACGTTGACCTCCCCCGCGAACGGGCGGCCCGCTGCACTCGTGCTGGTTAGATGTCCGACCGCGAGGTCATTGTTGCCGTCTCCGTCGAGATCGAAACCGCCACTGACCGGTGTGCCCAAATACCCGAAGGTGGTGGGCCCAGACGGGCCGGACAACCGCGTAAAGGCGTCGGTTTCGGTCGAAAGCTCGAGAATATCGACAGTTTTGATCGGGTCGCCGCTCTTGCCCCACGCCAACGCTTGAGGCGACAGTGCAAATGAAAATGCAGTGGCCAGGCCGAGCCAGGCGGCCTTGTGCCACAGTTTCGTTGATGTTGCTGTTTTGTGCATAGTACTCCTCGACGCGCGATCGAAACCACCGAGCAAACGCGCCTCTCCCATCGGGAGAGCTCGCTCACGACAGCCATCCTACGGGACTCGGACAGCTCGACCGGGTCGGGCCATGGACTCGGCACGCGACCGGGGAGTTTCGCGACGAGTGCATGTCGATTGTTGCGACATCTTCGTGCGCGCTGTAACGAGAGCAGCCCGGCAGCGTTCGCCGCCAACACGCCGGCCGGGGCGATCCCGCCCCGGCCGGCGTGGCATTCCGGTGGGTCATACGTTGCCGCGCGGGACGAGGCCCGCGACGTGAATCCCGACACGCCAGGAGTTGAGCGGGGAACGAGTGGGAGGTTGGGACGACTCGCGATCCAGTGCAGACAGACGAGTCGGCCCCACCGGGAGTCGGACGTGGCCCGGCCCCGTCACTCCGCGAGACGGTAACGCAGGCGAAATTCGGTCACGGCTTCCGCTCCCCCGCTCTTGCGCCCACTCACCCGATAGTGCACCTCCCAATCCCCAGGCTCGTCCGCGAAGCCCATGTTGAAGTGGTCGTGCCCGCGAGGCACCACAAGTCGATCTTCGTCGCCCACGCCGTCGCAGCTGGACAACGCAAAGTCCGGCGGGAAGCCATCTTGCCACAACGAGTAGTGCCCACTGTCGCTGGGAGAATCCATGCCGACGAGCTCCAACTCAACCTCGTCGGACTCGAAGACACCGCTGGGCACTCGGTTGGCGATGCCCAAAAAGGGGACGGACTCACTGCTTGCGTCGCCGTTGCCCTGGGGCAGCCAGCCCACCGACTCGTCGGGCTGCACACACAGCGCCTCGAAAAACCCGTCGTCCGGGTTCGGCCGACGGTAGCTCGCGCTGGACCACACGACTAGCTCGTCGGGAGTGAAGCTCCCGTCGACCCCGGAGACCCCGTCCACGGTTGCGTTCCCCAAGTTGAGCGAGACGAGGATCTCATCGTTCACCTCATCGAACTCAAAGGCGATGTCCCCGTGCCCTTCCGAGTAGATCGCGGGCTCCGGTTCATCGTTGCCATCGCCGGTCTCATCGCCTCCCGTCTCATCGCCTCCCGTCTCATCGCCTCCCGTCTCATCGCCTCCCGTCTCGTCGCCTCCCGTCTCGTCGCCTCCCGTCTCGTCGCCTCCCGTCTCATCGCCTCCCGTCTCATCGCCTCCCGTCTCGTCGCCTCCCGTCTCGTCGCCTCCCGTCTCGTCGACACCCGTCTCCCCTACCCCCGTCTCCTCGTCTCCGCTCTCTCCGTGATCGGTTTCGGTGTCTTGGTCTCCGTCTCCATCTCCGCCCCCCGCCGGATTCGTCTCGTCGTTCTGGTCAGAACAAGCCGCGAGCAACAGGCAACCCAAGAGCCCCGCTATTTGTAAAGAAGGGGCAGGGGCGCAAGCGTCTCGGGCCGTTGCATGATCCCGCGCAGTTTCGTTCGCCGATAGTTGTACAGACATCGAATTCTCCCGTAGCGACGAGGGCCTAGTTATCACGCGAGGCAGACAAGCGCGAACGCGCCTGGTGGCGATACCAGCCCACAGCTCGAGCCTCTTGAGTTCCACTTGGCGCGAGAAGACAGACAGGTCAGATCGCCAACAAGACTTGCACACATGCACGCGTGTGAGCGAGACGGGTCGTTGTCGCCGTGCATCATGCGTCATCGGGCTCGACTTGGGCGCCGCCATCGCGAGGCTTGGACGACGCCCCCGTCGCGGCCGCTTTTTTCCGTTGGACCTGCTGACGGGCTTTCTGTTGATGAACGCCATGCCCCACTTACTGCTCGGCGTGTGGAAAGCCCGTATGCTGAGTGGGCTCGGCTTCAGCCCCCGGGCCAACAGCGGCTACGGGCTGTTGAACGTCATGGGTTCGCTCGCCCCGTTCACCTACCGATACGGGCCGTCGGGTCTTGGCGAACCTGGCCTCTACAGCGGCGCACTGATCGGGCTGTTGCTGTACTTTCTCACGGCCAAGTTCTTTCACAGCCTATTTCGGGCCCCGCGAGCAGGCGGCGGCTGAGCGAGTAACGCCGCGCACTCTTCCGGCCAAAGGCCCCTCGTTCGTCACGAAACCCGGTCTCGTTCGTCTCCCGCCCACAGCACTCACGTCCAATGGCTTCGAGTTCGGCGCACAAACCTACCGACCCCGCGTACGATTTGCGCTGGGCTTGGCACCACTGACATCTCATCGTGACGGCCATGGCCAAGTCCATGCTTGTTATCGGAGCCGGCATCGCCGGTCTCTCCACCGGCTGTTACGCGCGCATGAATGGTTACGAGACGCAGATTTTCGAACTGCATGACAAACCGGGCGGCTTGTGTACGGCTTGGTCCCGCGACGGCTACACCTTCGACAACTGTGTCCAGTGGCTCGTTGGCTCCAGCCCTCGCAATCGTTTCTATCAGATCTGGGAGGAACTCGGAGCAGTCCAGGGTCGGCAATTCGTCTACCACGACGAGTTTACACGCTACGAAGGCAAGAACGGGAAGACGCTGATCGTCTACAACGACCCCGATCGCCTCGAACAGCATATGCTTGAGCTCTCCCCGGCCGACCGAGCCCACATTCATCGCTTTACCCAGGCGATCCGGCACCTGCAAGATTTCCAGTTCCCGTCCCGCGAGCACCGAACGGGACTGTCCGGACTGGCGCACTACGTCGCCGACTTGGCCAAGATGCTCCCCGGTGTGCCCGAGTTCGCTCGCTATCGGAACACCTCGGTCAAGGACTTTGTCGCCGACTTCGAAGATCCGTTCCTGCGAGAAGCGCTCGTCGGTGTGATCGACATCGACGAGTTCCCCGTACTCGCACTTCTGTGTACGCTCGCTTGGCTATCGACGCGAGTGTCCGGCTATCCCCTGGGTGGCTCTCGGGCGTTCGCCCGCGCGATCGAGCGTCGGTTTCTCGACCTGGACGGCAAGATTCACTACGATCGGCGCGTACAGACCGTGCTCGTCGAACGCGATCGTGCCGTCGGCGTTCGCCTGACCGATGGCACGGAGCATCGTGCAGACGTCGTCGTCTCTGCGGCCGATGGGCGCAGCACAATCTTCGATATGCTCGACGGCAAGTACGTGGACAACGAGATCCGTCGCCGCTACGCCGAACAGCCGCGATTTCAGCCGCTCGTCCGCGTCTCCATCGGCGTCCGACGTGATCTCGCCGGCGAAGCGCACTCGGTCAGCATGCACCTCAAAGAGCCCATTTCCGTCGCTGGAGTGACCGAGACGAGAATGGGCATTCTCCTCTACAGTTTCGATCCGAGTATGTCCCCCGCGGGGGCGTCCTCCGTCGTGGCCGCCTTCGGCACCTCATTTCAGTGGTGGAAAAACCTGCACTCGGACCCGGCCGCGTATGCGACCGAGAAGCGGAACCTTGCGGACGCGGTGATCTCGGCCTTGGAACACCGCTGGCCTGGTTTCCGCGAGCAAGTCGAGGTCGTCGATGTGGCCACGCCCGTCACCTACGAGCGCTACACCGGCAACTGGGAGGGCTCGCCGGAGGGCTGGCTCGTCGACCACGACTCGCTGCTGCAACAAGGATACTCGGACACCCTTCCCGGACTCGCTAGCTTTCATATGGTGGGCCAGTGGGTTTGTCCGGGCGGGGGGTTGCCGCCAGCCGCCATGTCCGGCCGCCAACTCATCGAGAAGCTGCAACACGAGGCAGGACAAGACTTCGTGACCGCTCTTCCGCCGCTTGACCAAGCGGCGGCCCGAGCCCACGCCGCACGCACCCACGCCGAGGCGGCAGACCACAAGTAACCGCAAGGGCGTGCGACGTGCCGGTTGAAACCCACGTCGGTTTTGCCCCTCCATCCGAGTGCGACGACTGACTCCCGACGGAGACGATCTCCCGGTTCGAGCGCCAGGCTCGCGTTCCCTTGACTGCGACTATGTAGGTACTTTGGCGACCTACTTCGTTTCCGCGCGGCAAAGTGCTCCGCCTTTCACATCGGATCAGTCATCGCGGTTGCCCATGACGGCGCGAGGATACTCACACTAGCCCCTGCGTAACGTCGTTCCTCTACCGGGAAAAGGAGGAGCAGCAAGACTGCTCAAATACGCCATCCGCCCCTTTCGGATCGAAATCGCTCGAATGTCACGATGCGGCTCAAGCCGCCTTCTCGCCTTCGCCAGAAATGTTTGCTGCCAGGCCGGCATTCATTGCTCGCTGATGTCGCTATGGGCAGCGAGACCATGGCCCGCGGACCCGAATGGTTCGGGCCGTGAACGAGAAAGGCTAGAACGTGACCAGGCATGTGGCTCATCGAAACCGAGCTTTGATCCGATTCGTCTGCGTAGTGCTCCTCGGCGGCGCCGCCAGCTGCGAGACCTACGAGCGACCGGGCAAGCCTGACGAGAGCAAACGCAGCGTCGCCAAAGCCGGCTCGGCTAAAGCCGACGGCGACCCTGGCTTGTCCGGAGACAAGCTGAACATTGACTACGATGCTGTCAAAGCAGAGGGCGAGAAGCTCTATGCGGTGACGTGCATCGGCTGTCACGGGCCCAGCGGCGAGGGGATGGTGGGCATCGGGCCCAAACTCGCGAGCGCGACTTTTTTGGCCGCGGCCAGCGATGAAATGCTGGTCAACACAATCACCTCCGGTCGGCCCGGAACGACGATGGCTCCCTGGGGGGCCACGATGCAGACAAAGCAGGTTCACGCGCTGGTCGGGTACTTGCGCAGCCTCGCTCCGCACGAGCCCGCGGCGCTGAACGAAAGTCCGCTTAGCGGCGATGTCACCCGCGGTCAAGATGTGTACGCACGCATTTGTTCGACCTGCCACGGTAAGCACGGCGCGGGGTACCAAGAGTCGAGCAGCGGCACCGGCATCGGTCGCAAGGCATTTCTCGATACCGTCAGCGACGGGTTCATGCGCCACATCATCAAAAACGGGAAGAGCGGCACCAAGATGCGAGCTTTCGAGGAGAAAGCCCCGACGGCCGTCGCCAATCTCAACGACCAAGAAATCGAAGACGTCATTGCCTACCTGCGCAGCAAGGCCTGGTAGCGGACTTGGAGGAATCTCATGAAGAACAACAACAAAGAGTCCCACTACGGTGGGCGCGACCACGAGGTCCTCTCGCGCCCCCCCGCGAACCCGGACCCCACGGGCAAGACACGGCGGCTGTTTATGGCCGAGGCCGCACTGGCCGGCGCGGCCGCGGCCGCGGCCTGTGGTCGCAGCAAGAAAAAGGCGACCGATCAAGGCGAGGCGGTGGCGCACGGGGAGAAACCAGCGGCCACCGAGAGCGTGAATCCCCCGCCCAAGCTGGAGGTTCAATCGAATATCCTGGCACAATGTCCATACTGCGGCGTTGGCTGCGGCACGTTGATCCAAACCGAGAACGGCAAAATTGTCGGCATGATGCCCGATCCCAAGCACCCCACCAATAAGGGCTTACAGTGCATCAAGGGGCTTAGCTCGGCCGAAGCCATCTATGTCGATCGTCTGACCAAGCCGTTGGTTCGCAAGGACATGACGGACATCGTAGCCGGCAAGGAGAGCTCGACCAAGGGGCGCTTTGACAACGACGTGTTTCGCGAGGCCTCTTGGGAAGAGGCCGAAGAGATCATCGTGAACCAGATCGCGGGCATCGTGAACAAGCACGGTGGCAACGCGGTCGGGCTCTACGGTTCGGGCCAGCTGCCGGTGGAGGGGCAATGGCTCGAGAACCTGTTCATGAAGGGCGTCTTGGGGTCCAACACGATCGAGGCGAACGCACGGATGTGCATGACCTCGGCTGTAACCGGCTACTTTAAGTCACTGGGAAGCGACACGCCACCGACCTCGTACGAAGATATCGAGCTATCGGATATGGTCACGCACTGGGGTCACAATCCCAGAGGGGCCCACCCGATCGTGTTTTGGCGGATCGCCGACCACAAGGCCAAAACCAAAATTCCCACATTGGTGGTCGATCCCCGACGCACGGGCACGGTGCAGGGTTACGAAGAGGTCCACGCCGCCAACGCGCACCACTTCTCCACCATCAACGGAGACATCTCGATCCACAATGCTATTGCGCACACGCTGTTGACCAAACACGAAGACGCGGTCAATTGGGACTTGCTCAAAAACCACACGACCGGTTGGGAAAAGTACGTCAAAGGCGTGACCGAACGGTACTCGCCCGAGCGGGTCGCGGACATCACGATGATCGATCCCAAGTACCTGCGAGAGGTCGCGGCGTTGTGGGCCGAGGCATCGCTCAAGGGCAGAAAGCGCGGGAAGGGGGGGGTGCTGTCGTTTTGGGGAATCGGCTACAACCAACACCTCCACGGACAAAACAACACGGTGAGTCTGATCAACCTGATGGCGTTGTCGGGTAACATCGGCCGTCCGGGCTGTGGGCCGTTCTCGATGACCGGCCAACCCAACGCGATGGGAGAGCGTCTCACCGGCGGCCTGACCTCGCGGCTCCCGTTCAATCAGGGACTCAACAACGCGGCGTGGCGCGACCACATCGCGGACGCCTGGCGGGTGCCGCGGGATCGACTCAAAGGCGTGCCCTCGGCGGGCAACCCGGGCATGGCCATCGGCATGATGGAACGGGCGCTCAAGGGCGACGTGAAGGCCATGTTCCTCATCTACGCGACGCACATCGATCTGCCCGACCAGCACAACCTGGTCCGCCCCGCACTGAGCAAGACATTTAATGTGGTGCAGGAGATCTACCGACACGCTCCCAACAACCTGTTTGCCGACGTGATCTTGCCGGCAGCGACTTGGGGAGAGTGGGTCGGAGGCACCTACATTCAGTCGGAGCGCCGATTCTACGTGTGCGACGGCACCGCCAATCCGATTCCGGGCACCATGCCGGACATGGACATGGTCATCGACAAAGGCAAGGCCATCGCGAACAAGCTCGGTCTGGACGGTGATGCGATCTTTCCCTACAAGCGCATGAAGAACGGGTTTTACAACCCCGAGGACGTGTTTCGCGACATCGTCAAGGCATCGAAGGGGTCGGACGCCGACCTGAGCGGTATGCTCGAGGTCGAACAGCGGGACGGCACGGGTTTGTACGACCAGATTCGCAACCATCGGGGAATTCAATGGCCCGCGCCCACGTACGAGATCGCGAAGCAAGGCGGGACCAAGCGCCGCTACATGGGCCAGGAAGGCTGGAAAGACAAACCGTATGGCATGTTTCGCACGGGGGACGGTAAGCTTCATATTCACCTGTGCGAGCAGGACTACTCCAAGCGCAAGGCGATTACCGACCAGTTGATGCGATTCGGCGTGGACAAGGACTTCTACGCCATTGACAACCAAGACCTGTTGGTGGCGGCGCGAGACATGGGCCTGACCCCGGAACTCCCCGATGAGGACTTTCGCGGGCGCAAGTGGGGTGAGGTCCCCAAGGACAAGTACCCGTTTTGGGTCGGGCTGGGAGTGGTGTACGAGCATTTTCATACCGCCAAGACCATCCGGTCGGGCACCACGCGGCGCTTGGTGCCCGAGATGTACCTCGAGATGCACCCCGAGGACGCCAAGGAGCTAGGAGTCGCCGACGGAGATTGGGTGCGGGTGGTCACACGACGTGGAAGCTACGAGGCGCGGGCGTCGATCGGCCTCGACTCGAAGGTCAAGCCGGCCCGCAACACCGTGCCCAAAGGCTACATGTTCAGCCCGTGGAATCTGTCGGTCGCAGACTCGGCCGATCCGAAGGACAATAAGTGGCTCGTCAACGGGGTTAGCCACCGCGCGTTCGACCCGGTTAGCGGCCAGGTGGACTTCAAAAAACTCGCCGGCCGCATCGAGAAGATCTAGTCATGACTGCGGATCAGTCGTGCATCGCCACGTTCTCCGCCTGCCCCACGGCGACAAGCCGGGGGCAGCGTGAGCGGTCGGTGTGGCCGCCAGCCGCTGGCCTTATCCCGACCGGGATTCGAAGGCGGCGCCCGGCGAGCGTCGTTGAACGAGTACCCGGGACCCCTGGCGGCTTCGGGTACGCCCGCGAAGGAGCGGCAGCGTGAGCGTATCTCGTCGGGGGCTGTTGGGGCTGTCGGTGGCGGGAGTTGTCGGCGCCGTCGGACGCGCGGTCAGCACCAAGAAATCGCGCCGATCGGCGTCCGATCTGCGCCCTCCCGGAGCCCGGCCGACTGGAGCATTCGAGTCGGCGTGCGCCCGCTGCTTCAAATGCGGCAACGCCTGTCCAAATGGCTGCATTCAATTCTACGGCCTGCGCGACGGCGTCGACAAGGCGTACACCCCCTACATCCACGCGCGCGAGCGCGGGTGCACATTGTGCGGGGAGTGTGGCAAGGTTTGTCCCACCGGGGCGCTCGAGCCGTTCGAGGCGACGAAGGAGAGTTGGCTCGCTCACGTGGACATGGGTACCGCGCGCGTCAACAAGGGCCTTTGTTACAGCTTCGCGGGACGGACCTGCGGGGCCTGCTATCGCGCGTGTCCGCTGGCCGGGCAGGCGATCAAAATCGGTCTCATGGAGACGCCGCACGTCGACCCAGCGGCGTGCGTTGGCTGCGGACTGTGCGAGCAAGCGTGTTTGCATCTGCCGCAGGCCATTCGCGTGCTTCCGCGGGATGTGTACAAAAAGGCGCGGTCGTGAAGCATCGCTGGTCCACGCTCGCTCCGGCCCTGTTGCGCCGGTCTTTGCAGACGGCCGTGCTGGTGTTTGTCAGCTATGCCGCAATCAACGGGATCTGGCGCAACTACAAGGTGGCTCATAATAGTTCGCGCTTGGTCGGCCTGATGCACGGCGACGCGTGGGCCGGCGCGTACGCGGCCAATGAAGCCGCGGTGTCCCTCATCGACGAGGACACCTATCGCGCGAGCTTCGATTTTCTGGGCATGACCTGGTCCGGCACGCTGTTTGGGATCGAGACCGCCGACCCGATTCTCGCCCTGTCTCATGCCGCGGCCACCGGGGCTGCCTCGCCGCGACTGTGGCTTGGCAGTTTGGTGGCGGTCGCGGTCGCGGTCGTTTTGGGCAAGTTCTTTTGTTCGCACTTGTGTCCCATGCGGACGTTGTTCGACGTGGGGCAGGCACTGCGCGGCGGTTTGTTGTTTCTCGGGGTGCCGTTGCCGCATCTGCGGGTCGAGCCGCGGCTCGGTGGCTGGGTGCTGCTGGGCGGGCTGATCGCCAGCACCGGGACTGCAGTGACGGTGTGGTTCTTTCTTTTGCCCTATCTCAGCCTCGTCGCGGCGGTCTTTTTGGCTGTGACGTCCGGGCTGGCGTCGGGCTTGATCGCGATCGTCGGGCTGTGGCTCTTCGTCGACGTCGCCATGGCCCCGGGTCTGTTTTGCCACAACGTGTGCCCCCAGGGGTTTTTGCTTGAGCAGCTCGGTCGCCGGGCGTGGCTGCGGCTGTCTCGCGATGACGCCCGACCCTGCCCCCGCCCGTGTCGCACCTGCACCTTGGCTTGTCCGTTCGGCCTGTCTCCGCGTGAGGGGACCCACCGGCCTGCGTGCAACAGCTGTGGCCAGTGTGTGCCGGTCTGCCCCGAGCGCAAGCTATCTCGACGCCTGCGACTGCCAGTGATCGCGGCCGTGCTCGTCGCCTTGGGTGCCGTTCCGTCTATGGCCGGCGCCCACCACAACAAGGGACTTCCGCACTACGGCTACTACAGCAACTATCCGCAAGTGCCATTCGACGAATCCATTGTCGTCGATGGCCGGTGGGAGATGGGGACGACCATCTTCAACTTTCAAGGACTTGATCGTCGCACGGCTGACACGCCCAATGACGTCAAGTTCTTCGTCTACCTATACGATCTCGTCGGGGACACCAACTACGAAGGCCCCGTGGCGTTCGACATCCTGCGGAACGACGAGATTGTCGCCAGCTTTCGGCGCGATCGGGCGGACGAGGAGACAGTGTACTCGACCCGCGAGACACTGCCGGAAAGTGGCGAGTACGAACTGCGGGCCACATTCGACGTCGGGGGACAGCCCCAACGCGTATCGTTGACGTTCTGGGTCGATCTCGCGGCCGACGAGGTTTCGTGGGGACTGATCGCCGCGATTCTCGGGCCCATAATCCCGCTACTGATGCTGGCCGCTCTCGGACGCAGTCGTCGGGGGCGCGCCCGTCGCCTGCAATCACAACTCGAACCTCGGTCGACCCGGCCGGCGAAGATCTAGCTCATGTTGCATGCACGCCCCGTCCTTCTCGCGGTGCTGTCTGGCCTTGTCGTCTTGCTAGCGGGCGGTGTCCCCTCGCTCGCCGCGGCCACGCCTCCGCCCGTCGACCCCGGCCACGTTGGACAATCGCGGGAGCAGCCGCCGGCTCAGTCCGGAGCGCCTTCGCATCGCGGTACGGCTCGCGGAGGTCAGCAGCGGGCCGACACGGTGTATGGGATCCAGCCGCCCGCGGACCCGCATCCCGCCGACCCGCATCCCGCCGACCAGCATCCCGCCGACCAGCATCCCGCCGACCCGCATCCTGGCCTTCTGGCTACCGATGGCCGGCACCTGGCTGATGATGTCGCTGGAGGCGCCGTTCCTGGCCGCGGTG
>QKPP01000279.1 GCA_006508105.1 Myxococcales bacterium FL481
TGCTTGAGAATCCGCGCGCGCAAGATCGCCGAGTTTTCTCCAATGCCGCCGCCGAAAACGATGGCCTCGGCTCCGCCGAGCGCGGCGAGATACGCCCCGATGTACTTTGCGACTCGAAAGCAGAACATATCGAGTGCAAGCTGAGCGCGAGTCGCCGGGGTCTCGGGGTAGCCGTCGTTGACGGGTTCACCCACTTGGGGGGGGCAGTCATCGGCGCCGGCCAAACGAAGCAGGTCGCGAACGTCACGACTGACTTGCGAGACGCCGAGCAACCCCGACGCTTCGTGAAGACAGTGTGCGACCTGGGCCGGGCTGAGACCGGCGATGCCGGGCAAGTCGGCGACAATTGAGGGGTCCAGGTCGCCGGCTCGGGTTCCCATCATAAGCCCCTCAAGGGGCGTCATCCCCATGGAAGTGTCGAACGACTGGCCGCGCCGGACCGCGCAAGCCGAACAGCCGTTGCCAAGCTGGACCGTGACCAGATTCGCCTCCTGCTCCGAACGCCCCGTCAACTCGGCGTAACGTTCGACCATGTGACGATGCGCCAGACCGTGGAAGCCGAAGCGTCGCAGCCCGTACTCGCGCGAAAGCTCGAGCGGGAGGGGGTACAGCTTGGTCACCCAAGGGAGCGAGGCATGAAAGGCGGTGTCGAACACCGCCACCTGAGGGAGCGAGGGCCCGAAGTTCGCTCGTGCGGCGGCCATGCCCGCCAACGCGGCGGGGTTGTGCCCGGGAGCGAAACGGGCGTAGCGGCGGATTTCGTCCTCGACCGCCGGCGTGACCCGTACGGCGGTGGTGAGATCGGGGCCACCGTGCACGACTCGGTGGGCCACCGCATCGATCGACCGGCGCTGGATTCGTGCGACGTCAGCCAGACGCGCGAACGCATCAGCCACCGCCGCGGCGTGGTCGACCAGACGAACGCGAGCGACGTGTGGTTCGCCGTCCTCCCGTGATAGATGAACAGTCGCGAGTCCACCCACGTTTTCGACCGAAACCTTCGCCCGCGATGGCCCGCAAGCATTGCTCGCCTCCGCACACTCACGAAGATCGAGTCGCAGGGAAGACGAACCGCAGTTCAGGACGAGAATGTTCACACGGTTTCGTCCGCCCGGTTGCGCGCAAGCGAAGCGCTGCGACCTTCCTCTTGCGGAGTGCGCTCGCGGTCCAGAGCCGATTCGCCGGGTCGTCGCGGCCCCGGCGGCCCGGAGGAGGCCCCCGCCCCCGGTTCCCTCGAAATGGGGTGACGAGCTCCAGCTGCGAGGCGGTCACCGCCGGCCCGCCAACGCCAATCGGCGATCTCCGGTTGGTCGGCGCCGTGGGTGGAAATGAACTCACGGTGCTCGATGAGCCGGTCGCGGACGGCCTGCTTGGCGTAGGCCGCCCGCGGCCCCAGGTGCGGCACCCGCTCGATTACGTCCTCGAACAAGTGGAAGCGATCGATATCGTTGAGCACGCACATGTCGAACGGCGTCGTCGTCGTGCCTTCCTCTTTGTAGCCACGCACGTGAAGATTCGGATGGTTCGTCCGACGATAGGCCAGCCGGTGAATCAGCCACGGGTACCCGTGGAACGCGAAGATGATCGGCTTGTCGCGCGTGAAAAGGATGTCGAACTCACGATGCGAAAGCCCCTCGGGGTGTTCCTCCGCGGGTTGCAGCTTCATCAGATTGACCACGTTGATGACGCGAACCTTGAGTTCCGGCAGGTACTCTCGGCAAAACTCGACGGCGGCCAGCGTCTCGAGCGTGGGCACATCGCCGCAACAGGCCATGACCACATCGGGCTCGCCATCGTGGTCGGAGCTGGCCCACGACCAGATTCCCAATCCAGCCGTACAGTGCTTGACGGCCTCGTCCATGGTGAGCCATTGCGGCGACGGCTGTTTTCCCGCCACCACTACGTTGATTAGATTACGGCTACGCAAGCACTGATCGGTGACCCACAGCAGACAGTTCGCGTCCGGCGGGAGGTACACACGAACCACCTCGGCCTTCTTGTTGACCACGTGGTCGATGAACCCGGGGTCCTGATGGCTAAACCCATTGTGGTCCTGGCGCCACACGTGGCTGGACAGCAGATAGTTCAGCGAGGCGATGGGCCGCCGCCACGGGATCTCATTGCACACCTTGAGCCACTTGGCGTGCTGATTGAACATCGAATCGACGATGTGGATGAACGCCTCGTAGCACGAGAAGAAGCCGTGCCGCCCCGTGAGCAGATACCCCTCGAGCCAACCTTGGCACTGGTGCTCCGAAAGCATCTCCATGACCCGGCCGTGCGGCGAAAGGGCGTCGTCGCCCTCGACCAGGCTGGCATTCCACGCGCGGTCGGTCACGGAGAGCACATCCCGCCAGCGATTCGAGTCATTTTCATCGGGGCTGAAAATGCGAAAGTTCGCGGCCTCTCGATTGCGACTCATCGTATCCGCCAGGTAGCGACCCATGACCCGCGTCGCCTCAGCGTCCGTCTCTCCGGGTTGTGGCACCGTGACTGCGAAGGAACGGTAGTCGGGCAGCCGGAGATCCCGCAACAGCTTGCCACCATTTGTGTGCAAGCAAGCCCCCATGCGCAACTCCGGGGGAGGCACGGTCGCCGCGACCGAGGCCGAAATCCGACCACGCGAATCGAACAATTCCTCGGGACGGTAGCTTTTCATCCACGACTCGAGCAATCGCAGCTGGTCTGGGTCTCGACGCACTTTCTTGAGGGGAACCTGGTGGGATCGCCAGCTGCCTTCAACCCGCTTCCCGTTGACCTCGGCGGGACCGGTCCACCCCTTTGGCGTGCGCAGCACGATCATCGGCCAACTCGGCCGCGTGGTGTCCCCGGTGGTAGCCGCATGGGCTCGAATGCGACGGATCTCGTCGAAGACCTGGTCGAGGACTTCCATCATCTTGCCGTGCAAGACGTCGGGATCGTCGCCCTCGACGTAGTACGGGGTGTGCCCGTAGCCGCGCAGCAGGTGGTCGAGTTCACCCGGAGAGATGCGAGCCAGCAGCGACGGATTGGCGATCTTGTAGCCGTTTAGGTGCAAGATCGGCAAGACTGTCCCATCGCGGTCGGGGCTGATGAACTTGTTCGAGTGCCAACTGGTGGCAAGGGGCCCGGTCTCCGCCTCACCGTCGCCGACGACACAGATCGCGACCAGATTGGAGTTGTCGAACACCGCTCCGTAGGCGTGACTCAATGCGTAGCCCAGCTCGCCGCCCTCGTGAATCGATCCCGGCGTTTCGGGTGCCACGTGACTCGGCACACCGCCCGGAAACGAGAACTGCTTGAACAGCCGCTTCATGCCGTCGCTGTCTTGGGTGACGTCTGGATACTGCTGGGTGTAGGTGCCCTCGAGCCAGGTGTTGGCGAGCAAAGCGGGCCCACCGTGGCCGGGTCCGGTGATGAACATGCACGACAACGACCGCTCCGCGATCGCGCGATTCAGATGAGCGTAGATGAAGTTCAGCCCGGGAGTGGTGCCCCAGTGTCCCAACAAGCGGGGTTTGATGTGGGCCGGCGATAAGGGAACCCGCAGCAACGGGTTGTCGTACAAATAGATCTGACCGACGGACAAGTAGTTGGCCGCGCGCCAGTATGCGTCGATTTGTTGGATCTGGTCGCCGTTCATCGTGTCGTCTGCTTTCGACCGGCGAAGTGTCGCACAGCGTGGCCGAGGACTCGGCGGCGCGCGACCAACAAGGCGAGGCCATGAAGCTGCGGTAGCACCCGCGAATCGGTGCCGCGCAGTGAATGCGTTGCCGCCGACAAAATGCTGCGGTCGTTGGACCCGTCGTGGCCGCGTGACACGGGTCTGACCGGCTCACCGCGGTCCGCAACGACGGCTTTCACGGTCGCCCCTCGCCCACCCCGGGCTACGGGTGGGGGAATCCGCCGCCCGAACGCTCACGCCCGCAAGCCGAAGCAAGGTCGCACGCGCCTATGCAAGTTTTGCGGGGGTGAGCGCGACCGCAGGGCCAGCCGAGCGCTCATGACCCCGGGGTCCGGCCGTCACTCGTCGCACGTGGTGCGGTCCACCGCCGCGCCGCCAACCACCGCGTCCCGAAGGATCGCGGCGTACAAATCCGGTTGAGCCGCGAGCACCGCTGGCGGAGACGCGAGTAGCAGCACGTGGCCGCGACCGTCTGGCAGCTCGCGCTCGACGAGGAGCGTCGTCGCCTCGGCGCCCTCACGCAGCTCCCAGGCGGACCATGCGGTGGCTTTCGAACCGGCCGCGACCGCGAACGACTCCGGCAACTCCGCGCGGTCGACCGCGAAGACATGGCGCAGCTCGGGCCGGGCCTGTAACAACGCAGGTGCCTCGAGACTGGGCGGGTCACCGTCGCTCCGTTCGGTCGTCGCTGGGAGCGCGACGAACTCGACGATGCGGCCCGCCCGAAGCTCCACGCTGTCGACGACGCCGCCAAGCACGAACCAACCCGGCCGCTGCGTTTCGGCCGGAGTCGCCCGGAAATGAGCCGGCACGTCGACGCTCACGGATCCGGTGCGGCATACGTGGTCGCGCGAGGCGGCAAGCGATCCCGCGACATCGTCTCGCGCCACGACAGCCGCGGCGACGAGGGTCGCCCCCGCCACGACGACAGCCGCGGCCGCACAGGCCGTAGCGAGTCGACCGGACCTCGGATCGACGCCCAGCCGGGGCCCCGACGCGAGCAGACTCGCCACCACGACCGTCGCGCCGTAGCCGATCGGCGACGTGTCAAAGCCCCACGTGCCGGGCACGACGGAGAACAAGTTGGCGGTCATCAACAACCCGAACGTCAGCAGCAAGCTGCGACGGGCCGAAGCCGCCAGCTCGGGCATCCGCGATGGCAACAGCGACCATAGACCGGCGACCAATGCCCCGCATGCCAGCAGATGCCCCCCGCCGGCGAGCACCACGGGTGAGCCGTCAAGCGCAAGCGTGGCCACCTGACCCGCGATCGCGCTGCCGACCACAATGAGGATCAGCCGCGCCCCGCCGTACAAACGCTCCACGACGTGCCCCGCGAGCCAGATGGCGTACGCGTCGAACAGCAGACTCGACAAGCTCGCGTGCAACCAGATCGACGTGAACGCTCGCCACCCCTGCGTGGCCGACAAGGCGGGGGAGAGCGCCCCCATCTGGAGCAAACCCAACCCGCCCTCGCCGCGCAGCACGGTGACGCCATACACTGCGGCCGCAACGACGATGAGCGCGTAGGTCACCGTCGCCCGCCCCCGGTGTCGCAAGGTGGTGGCACCCTGGAGAAACCGGACCAATCGCTCGGCCACGTTGCGGGCGTACGTACGGACCTCCGGTGCGATCTCGAGGTCGCCGGCGGGCAACTGGCCGAGGGTTTGTCGGCTCGCCTCGATGATCCGGGCATCCCGGGGCCCGGCCACGGCCTCCACCCGACGCAAGGCCACCGCGGCGCGCCCCGAGTCGCCGGCGCGAGCCAGGGAGATGCCGTGGAACAACGCCCCGACAGCGCGCGTCAGACCCAGATCAGCGCAGCGGTCCTGCGCCACGACCTGATCCACGACCGCACTTTGGCCCGCGTAGGCCAAGAACGTGAATCGAGCCTGCCCCAGTAGCTCGGCCGATCGCGGATCGGCCCCGACCGGGCCTTCTTCCAGGGCCCGCAGCAGACCTGCGGCGCGTTCGAGCCGGCCGGACTCGCCGTACGCCCGCAGCAGTCCCAAGGCGAGCATCGGCCGAACGGCGGCGTACCCGGGATGGAAGCGACGCTCGTACTGAGCGATCCCCTCGTCCCAGCGCAGCCCATAAAACAGCATCGAGACCATCTGCTCGTGAATCAGCGCCAACTCGCCCTCATGCTCGGAGGCCTCGGCCAAGTCTCGAAGGTACGCAATCGCGGCATCGACGCCCTGCTGCTCAAGCAAGATCACCCCCCGCAGGATCTGTTGCTGGCGCGATAGGCCGGCTCCCGGCATCAGCAGACTCTTGATGCCCATCAGGCGCACGGCCCAGGCGAGCCGTCCGCGGCCGTGAGCCCAACGCGACAACCCGTCGAGCATCCACGGCGCGACGACGGTCAGCGCCGTCATGCACACGGCGATGGCGCCCCAAAAGCGACTATCTTGCCCGAAACCGACGACGCCGGCCACGAAGGACCCCGCGACCACCAGCGCGTAGCCCCACTGCCCCCCCCGCCGGAGCAGACGCGCCAACGTGACTGCCAACAGCAACAGGCAGACGAAGACTAGCTGTTCGAACACGACCTACGCCCGCTCGAGATGGCCGATACGCCGGTACTTCTCGTAACGCTGTGCGACCAGGGCCTTCGGATCGAGCGCGTCGAGCTGCTCGAGATGCGTGCGCAATGCCTCTGCGACACAGCCCGCCGTTTGCTCCAAGCCACTGTGGGCCCCGCCGATCGCCTCGGGGACGACCTCGTCGCAGATGCCCAAGTTGAGCAGATCGTGCGCCGTCATGCGCAGCTGGGCGGCCGCTTCTTGTTCGGCCTCGCTATCGCGCCACAAAATCGACGCACAACCCCTCGGTGAGATCACCGAGTACACGCTGTGCTCGAGCATCAAGATGCGATCCGTCACGCCGATCGCCAGCGCCCCCCCCGAGCCCCCCTCGCCGATCACCAGGGAGATGGTCGGCACGCGCAACGTCGCCATGACTTCGAGGCTCGCCGCAATGGCCTCGGCCTGCCCTCGCTCTTCGGCACCGATGCCCGGGTACGCCCCCGCCGTATCGATGAACGTGATGAGCGGCAGCCGAAACTGCTCGGCGAGTTTCATCAGCCGCTGCGACTTGCGATAGCCCTCGGGCCGCGCCATGCCGAAGTTGCGGTGGACATTTTCCTTGGTATTGCGCCCCTTTTGGTGGCCGAGGACGACCACCGGCCGCCCGTCGAACCGCGCGAGGCCGCCGACGATCGCCGGATCGTCGCGATACGCTCGATCGCCGCGCAGCTCCACGAACTCGGTCGTGAGTTGATCGATGTAGTCGAGGGTATACGGACGATCGGGATGCTTGGCCAGCTGCACCTGTTCCCAGGGGGTCAGCGACGCCAAGCGCTGTTGCTTGAGCTGAGAGGCCTTCTCCTCGAGTCGCTCGATCTCGGTGACCATCAGCGGGCTGCCGACAGTCAGGGTCTTGAGCTCGCGGATCTTGTCCTCGAGTTCGGCCAGGGGGCGCTCAAAATCTAATACTTTGGTCGTCAAACCGACTCTCCACGCATGAACGCTTCGACCCGCGCGTAGGGGAAGCTCTCGGGGCGGCTGATATACACTATCTCATCGGCGAGCGCCTGGTTGCGAAACCAGGTGCGTTGGCGGCGAGCGTAACGGCGCGTAGCGAGCTTGATCGCGGCGCAGGCCTCCTCGAGCGAGATTCGCCCCTCAAGATGGTCGAGCAGCTGGCGGTAGCCGAGGGTGCGCATCGCCTCGTAGCGCGCGTCGTACCCCGCTGATCGCAGCCGCTGGACCTCGTCGACCCAGCCGGCCGCGAGCATGGCATCGGCGCGTGCGTCCACGGCGGCGTCGACCGCCTCCACCCCCGGATCGAGCACGACGGCCAAGACCCGCGCATCACGCCGCGGTGGGTCGCGGCGGCGAACGGCGCTAACCGGTTCGCCGTGCCGTTCGCACAGCCACACGGCCCGCACGGCGCGAACGAAGTTGCGCGGGTGAATCGAAGCGGCCGTTTCGGGATCGAGTTCCACGAGGCGAGCATGGGTGCATCCCGGCTCGCCGCGTTCGCGCTCTTGCCAAATCGCCTCCATCGCGCCGCGCTGCGGATCGTCCCGAGCTAGATCCTGCCCGTCGTCACCGCTGTGGGTCCAGATCGCGGCACGCAGGTAAAACCCCGTGCCGCCGACAAACAATCCGGCCGACTGGGCGAGGCGTTGTCGTGCGAGGCGCCCGTACATGCCCGCGCTGAAGGTCTGACTCGGGTCGACGAGGTCGAGCAGGTGGTGGGGCACGGCCGCCCGATCCTCCGGGGTGGGCTTAGCCGAGCCGATGTCGAGCCCCCGATAGACCTGCACCGAGTCACAACACCAAATCGCGAGCCCCAACCGGCGGGCGACCTGCAGGCCCAATGCGCTTTTGCCACTGGCCGTCGGTCCCACCAACGCGATGGCGCGGGGCAACAAAGGGCCCGGCTCACTCATGACGAGGGTCGCAGCAGCTCGCGTGACGACCACCGTTCGATGCCCGGCACGGCGGATAAGTCGGCGTGCTCCGCCATCAGCTCCCGGATCCAAGCGCGAGCCAACCGAGGGGTTGGATCGCTGCCATCGTCGGTGCCGGCCAGCGCCACGACGACGTCTTCATCCGCCGTGGTCCGATGCAGACGCGCCCACGGCAGCACTCGGTCTAGGAGGTCACCCACGGCGTCCGCCGAGACGCAGTGACGCAGTGGGGCTGGCACGGCCCGCACGATCACGGTGTCGTCGCCGACCCGCTCGACATCGAGACCCAGCTGGGCCAGCGCCGGCCGTGCCGCGACGCAAGCGGCTACGTCTTCGCGGGGACGGTTCAGCACCACCGGCGAAAGCAGCCCCTGCGACGCGGCCTCGCCCCCGGCCAATGCCACCTGCAAACGCCGAAAGACCAAATGAGTCCGGACTCGTCGCAAGTCAACCGCCAACAGCTCGCCGCGGGACTCGAATAGCGCCACCGCTCCAGCCAGCACGGAGAGCAGCTGGGGCGACTCGACCGGCGGTTCCGCCGTCGCCTCGGCGCGAGTCGTCGAGGACCGCTCGTGCGCGGCGGCCTTCGCCATCGCGGCGCGGCTGGTGGACGGCGTCGCCACCCCGCTCGTCGCCGTCGTGACGTCACGGATCGAGGCCACTTTGGCGGCCGTGGCCCGCTTGTGCTCGCCGTACCCGGTGGCGACCGCCCGCGTCGTCAGACGGTAGGGTCGCGTGGACTGGTCCGCCGCCCGACTAGGAGCCGGCTCACCGGACGCGACCGGCGTCGACGGTGGGTTGGCGCCGGACGATCGGCTCCAGCGATCCAGCGCATGGGCCGGTCCGACGGCAGGGACGACGACTGCGGCGCGCGACGCCTCGAGCGACGTCTCGAGCGCGCTGTCCGATTCGGCCCCCGGGTCTGGCGCGTCCCACAGCCGGGCCAAGACCTCACGCACCGCTGCGTACACCCGCTGGGCATCGGCAAACCGAACCTCACTCTTTTGGGGATGGACATTGACATCGACCGACCCGGGGGGAAGATCGAGACGCACACAAGCGACCGGCACCTCATCGTCCGCGAGTTTCGCCGCGAGCGCCCGGGTCACGATTTGCACCAGGGCCCGTTCACGGACAACTCGCTTGCGCACCACCACGCTGATCCCCGAGCGACCCCGGGCCGAGCCCGACGAGCGTGCGAACCAAGCTTGCAGTGAGATGCCGCCGGCCTCGCCGCGAATCTTCGTCATCTCTCGCCCGCCGCGCCGCGCGAGGATCTGCTCGACGCGCGCGTCGATGTCCCCGCTCGCGAACTGCACCAGCGTGCGCTCTCCATGACGCAGCGTGAACGCGACGTGGGGGTGGACCAAGGCGGCGCGTAAGATCGCTTCGCTGCAATGGCCGACTTCGGTGGCTTCTGAGCGCAAGAACTTGCGACGGGCGGGGATCGCCGCGAACAGCTGGTGAACCTCCACCACCGTGCCCAGTGGCATCCCGACCGGCACGACCTCGCGGCTGCTCCCCGGGATGGCGTCGAGTTCGTGACCGATGTCCTCGCTGACGGGTCGGCTGCGAACCCGGACCCGCGCCACGGCCGCGATGCTGGCCAACGCCTCGCCACGGAAGCCCAATGTGCCGACGTCCAGCAGCTCCGAAGCGTCGCGGATCTTCGACGTGGCGTGGCGCATCAGCGCCAACGGCAGATCGTCAGCCACCATGCCACGCCCGTTGTCGACCACTCGGATCAGTCGGCTGCCCCCAGCTTCAAGCTGGACTTCCACGCGGGTCGCCCCGGCATCCAACGCGTTTTCCACGAGTTCTTTGACGACGGACGCCGGCCGTTCGACCACCTCGCCGGCGGCGATTTGATCCGCGAGCGCGGCGTCGAGCACCGCGATGCGTTCAGTCGTGCGCGACGACGCGGTTTCGGCCGGACTGCTTGGCACCATAGAGCCGTCGATCGGCAAGGGCGATCAGATCGTCGGCGTTCGAGCACTGCGAGTCAAGCTCCGCCACGCCGAGCGACACGGTGACCGGGATCCGCTCGCGCTCGAAGACAAACGGCTCTTCCTCGATGAGCCCCCGCAGCTCCTCGGCGAACCGAGCGGCGCCCTCGAGGCCGATCTCCGGCAGGATCACTGCGAACTCCTCGCCGCCGTACCTCGCCACCACATCGACCTTGCGCGCCCGGGACTGCACCAGGGCCGCCAGCCGTTGCAGCACGTAGTCACCCGCCCGATGGCCAAACCGATCGTTGCACAGCTTGAAGTGATCGATGTCGAACAGCATCAATGCGAGCGGTCGCTGGTATCGCCGAGCCCGGCTCAACTCACGCTCGAGTGTTTCCATGAAGTAGCGCCGGTTGTAGACGCCGGTGAGTCCGTCCATCGTCGACAAGCGAAAGATCTCTTCGTGATACGAGCTTTCGATGTTGTCTCCCGACAAAAACTTAAAGATCGATCGGCCGATTTTGAGCAAGTCTCCGTCTTGGAGATAGGTCTCGCTGCGCACCCGAATATCGTTGACGTAGGTGCCGTTGGTCGAATCGTTGTCGCGAATCTTGACCCCCGACTCGTCGAGGGTCACCGTCGCATGCTGCCGTGAAACGGCGTCTTGCGCCAAGATGATGTCGTTGCCGGTGCCCCGACCAAAGTTGAGCTCCGACCCTTCGATATTGTACTTGCGACCGAGCTCCGACGTCCCGTAGATGACGACGAAACACGCCTCTTTGCGGCGACGCCCCGACTGAGAATCGTCGAGTTTGGGGCGGATGACAGTGACGATGGTTTCGTCGCGCATTGCGATATGCCGCGTGTCCGCAGCAAGCTTGAATAGGTTAGCAGAGGCGCTTTTGGGTGAAAAACACGACTGCGGGTGAGTCTTTCACGCACATCGGCGCTTGTGGGCTGCATTCGCGCCCCATCCGCGACACCGCCCGTGATCGAGACGAGTCGCTGTCGGCTCGCCAAAGCTGAGCCCGTCACGGCGAGCCGGGCCGTAGATGCAGCTAGGCGTCGCGGTGCGAGCCCGAAGACCCGGCGCTTGGGCGGCCAGGGCCAGTCGATCGTCCGGGACCGGAGCATCACCATTTGGACCCCCGTCTCGCCCACCGAACCGGCACGCAGCCGCGATCTCCGCCGCATCCGCGGAGGCGTCCCAGATCTCTACTCCGACCTGTTTTTGCTGGTGTCCCGAAACCGACGGTCCTCGGCGCCAACGGGGTCGGTCGGGGCGCAGCATCGGTCACGACGACACGGCGAGCAGCCGCGTTTTTGACCGCGCGTCGAACCGGTTGCTATAGCCCAGAGCAGATGAGCTCGTCCCCGAAACGGTTGGGAGGCATCGGCGCGCTGTTTTTCCTCACGACCTTGGGAGTGATCTCGTTCTACGTGCAACGACAGACCCTGCCCGACGTCAATCAGCCGCTGCGCAAGCCGGTCACCCACGTCGCGGCAGCCCCGGCCGAACCAGAGCCGATCGTGCCGGCACTTCCTTGGAAGGATCGTCTCGACTTGTCGGCTCGTACGCTCGTCGCGGTTGACCAGCCGTCGTTGCCGACGGTCAACGGTCGCGCCGCGGTCGCCACCGACCCCGCTGAACCCACCAGCGGGCTGTACGTACAAGATCTCGGGGACGGCCACCGACTGCTGTACACGCTCGATCCAGTGCTCCAAGACTCCATCGAGCAGATCTTTCGCAACCGCGAGGTGCCGTACGCCGGCGCGGTTGCATTGGATCTGCGCGACAACGCGGTGCTCGCGATGGTGGGCCACTCGACTCACGACCCCCAGGTCGACCCCCTCGAGGTCGTCACCACCGCCTGGGCCCCGGCCGCATCGGTGTTCAAACTCGTGACCACGGCCGCCTTGCTGGGCACCCATGAGGTTTCGCCGTCGAGCAAGAAGTGCTTTCACGACGGCCTGCGCGGGATCACAGACGACCTGCTGGTCGACAATCCGAAGCTCGATACTCGCTGCAATACGCTGTCGACTGCAGTGACTCGGAGTCTCAACGTGGTCATTGCCAAGCTCGCGCTGTCGCATCTCGACGAAGCGACCCTGCGCAGGACAGCCCACGCACTCCAGTTCGAACAGGACATCCCGTTCGAGTTTCGCGTGGAGCCAAGTCCCGCCCATCTGCCCGAAGAACCCAAGGAACGGGCCAAGGTGGCGGCCGGGTTTTGGCACGTGGACCTCAGTCCGATCCACGCGGCCCTGCTCGCGAGCATCTTGGCGCGCGACGGGCTGTACCAGCCGCCGCACGCTCTCGCGCATATCCTCGGACCGCAAGACGAAGACCTGACCCCCGCCCCCGCCGCGGCGCGCCGCGTCATCGCAGCGGATGTTGCTCGTGCTCTGCGCCCGATGATGGTCAACGTCACGCTCCGCGGGACGGCGAAGGACAGTTTTGTCGATCGCAAAGGCCGACGATTCATCAACCAAGTCGATGTCGCGGGGAAGACCGGTAGCCTGACCGGGAAACGCCCGCCCGCGCTCAACTACAACTGGTTCGTCGGCTACGCCCCCGCGGACGCACCCGAGGTGGCCTTCGCGGTGGTGCTCGCAAACGAGCCCAAGTGGCGTATCAAGGCCCACTACGTCGGCCGGCGGATCGTGCAGGTGTATCTAGGACGACGCGAGGCGATCACCGGTCATCGCAGCGCCCGGCTGACACGACTCGGCGTCGTCCAGCCCCGGCGAGATCGCAAGACCGGGGCGATTGTGGCCAAGGCCCGGCCTGAGGGCGGCCACAGCGGCGCAGAAACCGGCGCGGAGACGGTCGGCGCCGGTGCCGAACTCGAAGACCTGCCCGACCCAACCGCGGCCCTGCCTCCGGTCCCTGGCCCCCTGCCGAGCCCCACACCTGCCTCGCCCTCCCCAAGCTGAGCCGGGTCGCCCGACAATCCCCCTCGCCCTCCCCAAGCTGAGCCGGGTCGCCCGACAATCCCGCCTCGCCTTCCCAAGCTGAGCCGGGTCGCCCGACAATCCCGCCTCGCCTTCCCAAGCGGAGCCGGGTCGCCCCCATCCCGCCTCGACTTCCCAAGCGGAGCCGGGTCGCCCCCATCCCGCCTCGCCCTCCCCAAGCGGAGCCGGGTCGCCCCCATCCCGCCTCGCCCTCCCCAAGCGGTGCGGGGGTCTCCCCCATCCCGCCTCGCGAGCAAGCGTTCCCCTGGTCGCGATCCGTCGAGCGGGACCCCAGCTCCCCAGCTCCCCAGCTCCCCAGCTCCCCTCGTGGGGTCCGACGGACGATGCGTGAGAGCAACCGCTCGCCGATGTCCTACGCCGCGCCGCAGTTTTGATCCGGATCCCCAACCGAAGGCGCCCAGTACCAATTCCGAAGTGGGCATTTTCCGGCGGACTCGTACCCAGAGACCCCGCCCCCGCCCAGGTCCGCTTCCGCTCGGACCCGCCCACGGCACGGCAAGGCCCGCTTTACCTCGATTGGCGGTCGTGCTACTCGGCCGTCGCCGACACCGATGATTCGCGGTTTCCCCGTCCTCCGCGGGCTGCCGGTGCGGGCGGGCCCCGCCGCCGTGAACTATCACCGCCCGTCGAACGTCCCTGCAGACCAGCCGAGCGAACGTCCGGTCGACGCTGACGACGAGGTTTACCAGGATCCCATCGATGACGACTAGGTCGGGTCAGTTTTACTCCTGGCTGCAAGCCGCGGTTCGTGAGCGCGGTAGCCAGCGTTCGATCTACACCCCAGAGACCACGCTCAGCCGGCGCGGGCTGCTGACCCGAGCCGATCGACGCGCGCGGGAGCTCGCCGGCATGGGACTCGGCGCCGGCGACGTGGTCACGATCTCACTCGGCAACTCCGCGGAGTTTCTCGTGCTGCTGATGGCGCTGAGCAAGCTCGGCGCCATCGCGATGCCCGTCGACGCGGCCAACGGCGATCGGGTGCTCTGCGAGGCGCTGACTCGAGTGACCACCCGCGCGGTCGTACGACGGCCGCGCGGACAAGACAGCGTCCAAATCGCCTACCCACCGGGGTACCGGCTGGTCTCTAGCCGCAAGCTGCCCGGGTCGATGACCAGCATCGATATGTTGGAACACGCCGATCCCCCCGCGATCCCAGCGGGAATCGAGCTGATTTTTGGCGCCGTGGCCGGCGACACCGTGACCCGCGACGTGCTGCGCACCGGAGCAGAGCTCAAGGCCATCGGGGAGGCGGCCGCAGAGCTCTTGGCGCTCGACGCCGACTCGAGGCTGCTGTGCGTCGAACCGCTCACGTCGCCCCGCTTCTTCGACCCCGTGATGCTGGGCTGGCTCGCCTCGCCGTCGCAGCTGGCGATGTCCGACGGCGACGGTCTCGAACACGCCCTCACCATGGCGCGAGGGGCCGAACGGATCGTCGTGGTCAGCTCCATTCGTGGACTGTTGGACCTTCGTCGGAGTGTAACTGCGCGCGGGGAGACCTTGGCCATCACCCCCGTGATGCCCGAGGCGACGATCCCGATCGAGCCCCTGCGACCGCTGAAGCGCTGCTTCGGCGTCGACCCGATCCAGCTGCTCGTGCTCGAAGAGTGTGGTCTCATCGCGGCGCGAACGATGGCCCGAGGACAACGATTTCGCCCGCCGACAAACGTCACGGTTCGTGCGGGCAAGCCATTGGGGAACGGCCGCGAAGTGTTGGTTCAGACCTCGCAGCGGGCCCGCATCGCCCCGGAACCGCCGCCCGGGCAGCCGGGTACCCCCGTCGATCCGCAAGCGACGTGGCTGCACACCGGCTACGTGGGCGAGTTCGTGGGAGACCAGCTCGCGCGGGTCTTCGGCCGTGAAGACGGCCTGGTGAACATCGAGGGTCGCCGCACCTGCCTGGCCGGAGTCGAACGGCGCTTGCTCCAACACCGCCGGATCACTTGGGCGAAACCCAGAGTCGAGACCAGTAGCGATGGAGAAGCGCTACTCACCGTGGAGTACCGCGCCACGGGAGAGACGGAAGTCGACGACATCGAAGAGCACGCTATCGGCGGACTGCCCCCGTTCATGGTGCCCCGGGTATTCAAGCGGCTCGGCCAAAGCTAGGCGGACGCAGCGCGCTACCGCGGATCGCCGAGCAGCTCGGCACGGACGGAGACCGTCGCCGGGCCACCGGCTCGCACGTCGACCGTGCGCTGCACCGGAAAACGCCCCGGCTTGCGGATCTCCACGCGGTGCGTGCCTTCGGCCAATTGAATCGGGGCATCCGCTGCGTTGACTCCCCGCACCTGCCCCACGTAGTTGCCGTCGACATAGACGTCCGCGTCCTGATCGGCCTCTACAACCTCGATTCGCAAGACCGCCGCCGCTTGCGGCGAGTTCGTGGCGCCGCCCCGGCAACCGGGCGACAGCAACGCGACGACCACCGCGGCGAGACACCACCGCGCGACTCGAACGCGGACAGCCTTCGTCAAATTACTCCAAGCGAACATGAACGGCATGCGAAGATTCCAAGGTGAAGTCGGCGAGTTCGAAGCCGGGAAACTGAAGTTCGCGAAGCTGGCGAACGAGGGCCCGTGCGTCGAGATCGCCGTCGACCCGCAGCCGCACGGCACCGGTTTGCTCTAGGCCATCCAGCGTTACCTGACGGACGCCCAACACGGCCTCAGCCAACGCGGTTTGGAAGCGCCGCACGTTTTGCGCAGGCCACGGCTCCTCCACGATCACGACCAAGCTCTCGTTGCGGCGCGTCGCCAGTCGCGCCGCGATATCCGACAAGGCTCCGTGCATCGCGGCCGCGACTGCCCCATCGCCATCGTCGGCGAACGCCGTGTCGGCGTGACGAGCCATCACCCCCGCCGGACCCGTCACCCGGGCCGTCACCGTCGCCGCGTGCAAATAGGTAAACGCCACCTTGCCGAGCACCCGGCAGGATAACTCCAACGCAAGCTCACGCGAATCGGACGCGGGCGGAGCCGTGGCCGGTCCGACCTCGCGCACCACCAGCCCGACTGCCGCCAACGGTTCGACCACGCGTTGACGATCCACGCCCGGGCAGCGCTCGAGTCCGTCGATACGGCCCAGGCGATACGCCGGCTGCGACCCCGGAGGGGGTGGATGTAGTCGTTTCGCCAGGCGCGGGAGATCGATGTCGACCTCGAGCCGGACGAGCACCTGGCCCGCCTCGACTCGCTGTTCCAACACGCGATACGCTGCAGTCCACGGCTGCGGCCGTGCGAGGACCTGCTCGGCCACGGCGGAGCGCTCCAACGCGAGATCGGAAATGGCGGCACGCAACGCGGCGCGACGAGCCTCAAGCACGGCTTGAGCTCTCGCCGCTCCGTTTGCGTCGTCTCCTCGCTCGGCACGAGCTTCCCCAACGAAAGGAGCGGCGCGGGCGGTCGTGGGCGTCGCGAGGACCAGCGCCGACGCGAGAACGAACCGCGACCAGTGAGAGAGCACGTCGGCAGGGTCGCTTGAGGCGGGGCAGCTACGCAAGTTTCGAACCCGCCGCTCGTCGCGCGAGGCCGGGCCCGGCCCTCGCCGAGCCTGGTGTTTCGCGCGAAGCTACGCTAAAGACCGCGGCACCATGTTGCGCGGTTCGTTTCCCGGTCATCGTCGTTACAGCATCACGCACCGCGCCGTCCAGCGCCTGCGCGAGCTGGTCCCGACGATGGAGGACCTCGATGACGAGGCGCTGCGCGACCGGCTCGATGAAACCTTGGGCACGGCCGAAGACGCCCAAAAAGCCGTGCGTACCCTCGACGCCATGCTCGGCGAGCCGCAAGTTCTGATCCCGGTCGATACCTTCGGCGAGTTGCTCTACGCCATCATCAAAGAAGACACGGTGGTGACGGTGCTTCCTCAAGCACACGGCCAAGAGATCCTCCAGCGCGGTCAAGCGTTGGAGGAAAAAGTCGCCAATGGCGACCGCGTGCCAGCGGCCACGTACGGCAGCGACAGCGCTCGCGAACGTGAGCGAGCGACCGACCGCGACCGCGACGACGGCGGAGACCGTTGGGATCCGCCTCGCCGACGCTGGCGCCGCGACCCCACCCGACCGGTGGTCATCGAGCGAGCGGGAGGACGCGGCGCTTCGCCGGCGACGAACGGGCGAGCCGCACCCAGCCCCGCGTCAGCGAGCACCGAGCTGACGCCGCCCGCGACACCCGCGGCATCCCCCAGTCCCGTGGCAGCCACGTTCGACGCCACGCCCGAGTCCGTGGTCGCGCTCGCCGACAAGCGCCGACCAGAGGAGCCGGTGGCGCAAGCCTTGTTTGACGCGCTCGAACGAGGCAAGCGTCGCGCCACTCAGGCTGCCGTACGTGAGGTCGTGGACGCGCACGACCGCAGCGAAAACCTCATCCCGCTATGGAACGAGCTCGCGTCGCTGCGTGTGCCCGAAACGCTCACTGTCGGGGACCTGATCGCCGCCTTGGCGCCGCTCGACGGGTAGGCGGGCTGTCGACCGACATCGCTGGCCGCCCCCCGGTGCGACCGAACCCCGCCGGCGTCCGGACACACACGGACTCGGCGAACGAGCCGCCGCCGAGTCTGAGGACACGCCCGACGGCTGCGACTAAGCGTCCACGGACCAACGCGGACCGTCCGGAGTGTCCTCCACGCTCACTCCGATCTCGCTGAGCACGTCGCGTAGCTGGTCCGCCCGATCGAACTGTTTGGCCTTGCGTGCGGCCTGGCGCAACGCGACGAGCCGATCGATCGCCACGTCGGCGCCACCTTGCTCACTGCTCGCTTCGGCGAGCGGTTGGCAGTCCACCGCCAACTCGGGGTAAAGCCGTTCGTTGGGATACTCGATTCCGAGCACGTGGAGGTGCCGCGCGAGGGTGCGGTAGACGGCAAGCAGCGAAGGCGCGTCTTCGCAAACGTCAATGCCGCCGGCATTGAGTTCGTTGACGTAGTCGAACACCGCAGCGGTCGCGGTCGGCGTCCCGAGGTCATCGTCGCAGGCCGCAATGAACCGATCGATGAACCGAGTGCTTGCCTCGCCATACTGTCCGTGGACCAGGCGATGCCGATCTCGCGGCAAGCATTCCGGTTCGTCACGCAACGTGGCGTAATCCCCGGCAATTGGCACGTTCAGTTGGTCGTCGGGCAGCGCTTCGAGCCGGGATTCCAATCGACGAAACAAGCGGGTGATCTTCTTGTAGCCCTCCGCCGCTGCCGCCACCAAATCGGGCGAAAACTGCAACTTCGTACGGTAGTGCGTGCTGGCCAGAAACCAGCGAACCTCATCATAACCGAACTGCGCCAGCAGCTCGGGAATGGCGACGACATTGCCCAGCGACTTGCTCATTTTCTCGCCGCGCAGATCGAGGTGCTCGGGGTGCATCCAGTAACGCACCCAAGGGGACCCACAAAGCGGCTCGGCTTGGGCGATCTCGTTTTCGTGATGGGGAAAGAGGTTGTCGATCGCGCCGCCGTGGATGTCGAACTTCTCACCGAGTAGGGCGGTTGCCATCACCGTGCACTCAATGTGCCAGCCCGGGCGCCCGCTGGGCCAGGTGGGTTGACCGGTCGACCAGCTCGGCTGTCCCTCGCCGCTGGGCTTCCACAACGTGAAGTCCGCGGGATTGCGTTTGCGCGACGCGTCCTCGCTGAGGCGACCGCTGGCTCCCGCTTGCTGCTGGTGGACACACATCCCTGAGAGCTGACCGTAGCGGGGAAAACTCTCGACCGAGTAAAACACCTCGCCGTCGACGACGTAGGCGTGGCCCCGTTCAATCAGGGCCGCGACGGCGGAAACCTGCGCGTCGATGTAGTCCGTGGCCCGGGTGTACGCCGAGTAGTCTTTGATCCGAAGCGCGCGACAATCGCGACGGAAGCTGGCGATGATCGACTCGGCTAGATCCACACAACCGGTCTCGTCGTCGGCACGCCCCATGATCCGGTCGTCGATGTCGGTGTAGTTGACGACGCTGATCACCTGGTAGTAGCGGTACTCCAGGTAACGGCGCAAGAAGTCCCAGAACAGATAGGTTCGGGCATGGCCGATGTGCATCTGGGAGTACACGGTCAACCCACAAGTGTACAGGCGCACAACGTTCGGGTGCAGCGACTCGAAGCGCTCTTTGCTTCGGGTTCGGGTGTTGTAGATTTTCAGTGCCACAAATGCGTTCTCCGCAACGAGGACTGTAACTCGCTCAGGGTCGCGGCGCCGCCCCGGTAGACGACGCGAATCGACCGACGGCGCCCTGCGCTTCCACACCGGTCAACTCGACGTTGACCCGCTGACCGATGAGTGTCGTTGGTCCGTCGAACCAAACGCGGACGTAGTTGTCGGTCACTGCCTCCAGCCGGCCATCCGCGGTGGCCCGCTCGACCACGGCCGAACGGATTTGACCCATGCACATGTGACGAAACGCCGTCCATTTGCGCTGAGATAGTTCTCGCAATACCGCATTGCGTCGCCGCCGTTCCGCGATGGGCACCGGGTCCGGCAGGGTCGTCGCGTGGGTTCCGTCGCGATCGGAGTAGGTGAACACGTGCAGGTAGGCCAGCGGCAACGCCTCGAGCAAGGCACAGGTTCGCGCGAACGACTCTTCGGTCTCGCCGGGGAACCCCACGATGATGTCGGATCCGATAGCGAGTCCCTCGACCGCCGCGACGGCTCGCGGCGCCAGCTCGGCCAAGTCGGCGACAGTATGGGCCCGTCGCATCCGTCGCAAGACCTCGTCGTCGCCGCTTTGCATCGGCAGGTGCAGGTGAGGGCACAAGCGCGCAGAGTTGTGCCGGAGGAGGTCGAGCAAACGGTTATCGACCTCGTGGGGATCGAGCGAACTCAGCCGAAGCCGCGCGCGCCCGAGATGGGGCAGCAGCGCCTCGACCAGGTCGCTGAAGCGCACGCGATGGGAAGCGTCCGCGAGATCTCGGCCGTACGTGCCCAGATGCACGCCGGTGAGCACGACCTCGGGGCGCCCCGCCGCGACCAGCGCTCGCAGCTGCCCGACCGCTTGCGTCACGGTGAGGCTGCGACTCGGGCCGCGAACGCGCGGTACAATGCAAAAACTACAGCGATAGTCGCAACCGTCTTGAACCTTGAGATACGCCCGCGTGCGTGCGGTGGCATCCAGGGCGGGTGGCAGGTGAGCAAAACGAGTGAGCGCCTCCACAGACACGACCGGACCTGATCTGGCTCCGGCCGCGGGCGGGCGGGCGGCGGGGCCCGACCGGCCGAACACCGCTTCCAGTTGGCCGACGAGCCCGTCTTTGTCGACGTTGCCGAGTACCATTTCCACGCCGTCCAAGGCGGCGATCTCGTCAGCGGCCCGCGTCGCGTAACAGCCGGTCACGACCACCGCGAGCCCCGGATTCGTGCGACGGGCGCGTCGAATGGCCTTGCGTGCGTCCGCATCCGCGCTGCCGGTCACGGTGCACGTATTCAGCACGTAGACATCCGCCGCGGACGGTCCCTCGACTAGGCGATGACCGGCTCGATCCAGCGCCCGAGCGATCGCCTCAGACTCGAACTGGTTGAGACGGCAGCCGTGCGTATCTAGCGCTACGCGCATGAACGGCCGAGGTTTACCACAGCCGGGTACCACCCGGATGCGTCCCCGCCGGGGAGTCAGGCCACCCACGCGCGAGACCCAGACCGTCGTTCGCCAGCCTCCATGGAGTCGATCGGGGCGCGCCCCAACCGACGCTCGCAAGCATGCCGTCAATCTCGGCCTGACGAACCGGCCCGGACTCGGCCCGAGCGCGATCGTGGGTCCAGGTGATCGGAACTAGGCGCTGTCTTGGTCGCCCAGACCAGATCGGCCCCTCGCGCTCCAGCGGCCGCAGCGACCTTGGCGCTGGTTGCGTTGGGGTTCAGCCGGGTCGAAACGCCCGATCCCGCCAATCGACGGATCTCGTCCTTCATCCGCGACCAAAACGTTCGCGTACCGACATCGATGCAGCGGACTTTTTTTGCGGTCGAGTTGGCCAAGGCGTCACGCTTTAAGCTATGTCGCTAAGCGAGCTGGCCGTCGGGCTCGCCGACGCTGGCTTGCGAACGACCATGCCTTCGACCTCCGGGACTCGCGACGTGCCCAGCGACGACGACGCCAAAGCCCCGCTCTCCGTGGTCTCCGACACGGACGTTGGCACGACCATCGCCAATCGATACCGCGTGACGCGGGTGATCGGCGAAGGCGGGATGGGCGTCGTGTACGAGGCCTTCGACCGCCAAGTCGAACGCCAAGTCGCCATCAAGCTCGTGCGCCGCGGCTCGCTGTCTGACGCGAAGTACATGACCCGGTTTCGGCGAGAACTCGAGGTCACCGCCAGCTTGCGCCACCCCTCGACCGTTCGCGTGTTCGAGCACGGCGAGACCAAAGACGGCCGCCCGTACATGGTCATGGAGCTGCTCACGGGCCGCTGCCTGGCAGACGTGCTCGAAGAGGGACGCATCGACGAGCTGCAGGCCCTCCAGTTCGCGCGGCAGATCGCCGAGAGCCTCAGCGAGGCTCACGATCGCGGGATTTTTCACCGCGATCTCAAGCCCGACAACATCTACATCGAGACGGTGGGTGTCACCACCGTGATCAAAGTCCTCGACTTCGGCATCGCGGGCGGCATTGATGCCAACCGTCTGACACGGGCCGGCGAGGTGTTCGGTACGCCGCAGTACATGTCGCCCGAACAGTGCAACGGTCAAGCCCTGGACCACCGCACCGACATCTACTCGCTCGGCTGCGTCCTCTACGAAATGCTCGAAGGGGACCCGCCCTTTCGAGCGGAGGAACCGATGGCGACCATGCTCAAGCATGTGCGCGCCAAAGTGCCCATGCCCAAGCACTGCTCGCGCGAGACGGCGCGGGTCCTCCTGCTGGCGCTCCGCAAGGATCGCAACAAACGCATCCAAAAAGCGGGACGCTTCGCGGAGCTCATCGGCGGTTGCATTGGTGCCGTGCGCGATCGCGAGATGGGTGTCGAGCCCAACTTGCCGCCGGAACTGGCGGCGGAAGCCACCGACCGCCATACCGTGACCGGGCGCACCACGGCCGAGGAGCCCGTGGCCGCGCCAGAGACCACCCGCTGGCTGTCGACGGGGCCCGGGCGACTCGCCGGCGCGGGTCTCGGCCTCGCGTTCATCGGGGTGCTGGGGTATCTGTTTTTGGCCAAACCCGAGCCCGAAGAATCGGTCGCCAAGGCCGCCACCACGGTCAACAAGCCGCACGAAGATCGATCGGACTCGGGCGTGGCGATCGACAAGCTGCCCCGCAACCGCGCGCTGATCGTCACCAACGTCGACAAAGCGAAAGTCCACCTGGACGACGTCGAACAATGCGAGACGCCGTGCCATATCGAGGTGCCGGTGGGCGACGGGGTCGCGCACGAACTGCGACTGACCAAGGCCGGGTACGTCGAGGTCATTCAACGGTGGCAGCCCAAGAGCGTGACCGAAGACCCACCGGAGCTCCCGGATCTGCGCCTTTCGGAGCAGGGCACCGCGAAACCCGGGCAGTAGCCTCGCGGTCGCTCGAAGCGAACATCGAACGTGGACCCGCGCCGCCGCTCCTGACAAGGCCCGCTCCACCGCCGGCTGGTCGCGGTCGTGGACCTCGGTGGACGAAACGGATCCCGAGGCCCCGTGGGTGACCGCTCGCACCCGGTCAGTGCTGGTCTACGCCGCCAGCCATCTCCACTGGCGCTGCGAGCGTCTTGCCGATGACGAGTCGCTCTGCCACTCTCGCGCCAATGTCCAACCAGGACGAGGACTTCGCCGCTCTGCTCGACGCTTCACTTGCCGACCAAGGCCAACGCCAGCGCCAGCGCCAGCGTCTGCGGCCCGGGCAGGCGGTGGAGGGCAAGGTCGTCGAGATCGGGCGGGACACGGTGTTCGTCGACGTGGGCACCCGCTCGGAAGGCCAGATCCCGCGCAGCCAACTCGAAGACGGCGACGGCAAGGTCCGCGTGCGCCCGGGCGATCTGGTTCGCGCCACGCTGGTGACCGCCGGCGATCGACCGACGCTCACCATCAGCTTCACGGGCGGCGGCGTCGACGACCTCCAGCTGGCGCTCGAGTCCGGGGCCCCCGTCAGCGGCACCGTGGACAAAGCGGTGAAAGGCGGCCTGACGGTGACGGTCGGCAAGGTGTCAGCGTTTTGCCCCGGCTCGCAGTTCGACCTCAGCTACACCCCCGATCTCTCCGTATTCGAGGGCCAGCAGCACGAGTTTCGCGTGATCGACATCCGCGACGGCGGGCGCTCGGTGGTGCTGTCGCGTCGGGCACTGCTCGAAGCTCGGCGGGCTGAAGAGTCCCGGGCTACGCTGGAACGGCTCAAAGTCGGGGACGAGGTCGAGGGCGTGGTGCGGTCGGTCCAACCGTACGGAGCCTTCGTGGACCTCGGGGGCGTGCAGGGCCTCGTGCACATCTCCGAGCTGGGCCACGGCCGGGTGGCCAAAGTGGAAGACGCGGTCTCCGTGGGCGAGCAAGTCAAAGCCAAGGTCTTAGCCATCGAAACCGACGGCGACCAGGCCACCGCGAGCAAGCCCCGCATCCGTCTGTCGCTCAAGGCGATGGTCGCTGGCGCCGCACAAGCCCCAGCCGCCGAGGTTCTCGACGCCGAGGTGACGAAGGTCGAGTCGTTCGGCGTGTTCGTCGCAACCGAAGCCAGCGCCGGCCTCGTCCCCACCCGCGAGCTCGATCTGCCGCCGGGCGGCGACCCGCGTCGCGCCTACCCGATCGGCAAGAAGGTGCAAGTCATCCAGCTGCCGGGTGACTCGGACGGGCGCGTGCGGTTCTCCATGAAGCGCGTGGCCGATGCAGAAGAGCGCTCGGCGTTCGCCGCGTTTGCGGCCAAGAGCCAGGCGAAGTCCAACCCCAAAGGGCCACGCGTCGGGAGCTTAGGCGCGCTTTTGGCTCAGCAGCTCGGGGACACGCAACTCCCGGACGCAGTGCCATCCCAGCCGGCCGTGGCAGCCCCCCGCCCGGTCGCTCCGGAGCCGGCGGCTGCGCCAGATGCGGGCAAGCGCCGCGGCCAGCGACGTCGGATCCGCTAACCACCGAGCGCTAAGACCGCGATGGCGGCGGTTGGCCGGGGCCGGGGCCGGAAACGCTCCCGCGCCGACCTCGGACCGCTGGCCTGGAGGTCGTCTGGGGACAATCCGGCGAACATCCAGTGACGCGCGATCGGCCCCCCCCACGGTGGCCGCGGTTCTCGCCGTGGCACGAAACCGACCAAGCTGCGATCCGGGCGAGCGTCGTGGACGCCGGTTGCGGAGAAAGCGTGAACCCGCGGCCGCCGCTAGCGGAGCTCGCTCGTGCGCCATCCCACTCGCATTGTTCATAACTTGTTCATCTTGATTCCCGAGCTAGAGTTCGTTTGTGCAAAACTCGTCCACCTGAGGTATGGCCGCGTGGGTCGCCAACGGACAGCGGGACCGGACCGACCGGCTTGACAAGCGCCGACCGCGACGAGCGCGGGTACCGGGTCCCGTGGGCTCACCCAGCTCGAAGTCCTGTCTGGCGCCGCAACCACGCCTTTCGTTCCCTCTCGCGGAGTCAACCGATGAACACCCAACAACCCGACTGGGCCCTCGCCTCCCCCCAACGCATCGAACAAGCGCTTGAGGCGACACAACGACGCGGCACGGGTGGCTGGTTCGCCCTCGAATTCAGCGAGCGCGCCCCAACGGACCCCAAGCGCTACCAAGTCGACGGCCACGAGCTCGTGATGTGGCGCAGCGAAGGCGAGCTCGTCGTCTCGCCCGCCGCTTGCCCGCATATGGGGGCCGACCTGGCCACCGGTCGGGTGTGTCGCGGCAAGCTGGTGTGCCCCTGGCACGGCCTGGCCTTGCCAGCTCGAGGCCGGACCGGCTGGCGTCCGTACCCGGTACACGACGATGGGCAGCTCGTCTGGGTGCAAATGCCGGCGGGGGACGAAGCGTTGCCGCGCCCGATCCTGGTCGAGCGTCCCACCCGACGCATTTCTGCCGGACACCAACTCGACTTGGCCTGCGATCCGCAAGACGTGATCGCCAACCGCTTGGACCCCTGGCATGGCGCCCATCTCCACCCCCACAGCTTTTCCCAACTCGCGGTGGTCGACGGCGACGACGAAGCGTTTGGTCTCGACGTCGAAGTCAAAGTCGGTTGGTCGCTGACTACCCGAGCGCGGGTCACGTTTCACTGCCCGACGGCACGCTCCATTGTGATGAGTATCGTCGACGGCGTGGGGAAAGGTTCCGTACTCGAAACTCACGCCACGCCGATCGCCCCCGGGCGCACCCGGGTTCTGGAGACGATGTCGGCCACGTCTGATCACCCGCTGTTTCGCCCGCTGTCCTCGAGCGGGCTATTTCGTCGCGTGTTGCGACAGCGCCTGGTGGCTCGAGCCCGACGGCTATGGGTCGAAGATGCGGAGTACGCCGAGCGCCGCTGCCTGCTGCGAGGACGCAAAACGGCACACCGCCCTCCTCTCGCCAGCCCACAAGACGAACCCGTTGGCCTTCCGTACCCGATCTAGACCCGACATGAGGACCGCCTCTCGCACCCCGCCGGCGGAGTCGTCCTTGGCCCCGAGGCCGGCCTCGATCGAGGACACGACACAAACTGCGCAGACCCCCCGAGCGCGTCCGGGTCACGTGCGCCCCCTCGACAGCGACGAGACGACGCGGTGGCCGATTCGGGTGTCGACCCTCAGCGTCGACGAACTGCAGCAACGGTTTCAGGTTCGCGCCGTCGCCTACCATGGGCTGCGAGCCGCGCTGGCCCACGCCGGTCGACTGGACCAAGTGCAAGCGGCCGTGCCGCCCTCGGCCGCGCAGCTGCTACGTCGACCGCCCACGATGTGGCGGTGGGCGCCCGCGCTCGCTTTCCAACACGTCCTGTGGGCGTTGGAGCAGGTCACGGACGCCACGCAGATGCAGCGCATCGGGCTCGACACCGTGACGCTGGGTCCGCTGCGTTGGGCCCTGCCCGCCATCCGGGCGAGCGTCGCCGCGACCCGGCGAGACCCGCACGCACTGCTCAGCGGGCTTTGTCGTGGCGTCACGCCACACCTGCGCGGCATCACGCTGACCTCCCGACGCCTGGGTCCTCGCCGTGGCGAACTGGGCGTCCGATACGAATGGCTCCAGCACGTCACACCCGCGGCCTTCGTATTCTGGGAAGGCGTGGCCTCGTTGGCGCTGGATCTGGCCCGCGTCACGGGCGTGGTGGTCACGACCTCCAGCGAGATTGCAGACGAGGGCGTTATCGGCATCCTCCACGTCGATTGGGACTAGTGTGGCGTCGAGTCAGATCGCCAGTCAGACGGCTCGGGGAACCCGAGCCCGTCGCTTGGGGCCGCGATGCGAACCTGCCGCGAGGCGGCCACCGACCCGCTCCACTTCACGTGCGCCCTCGGGGAGGAAACCGAAGCAGCAGGAACTTCACCCGCCTGCGATCGCCGGACCCGGCGCCAAAACACGCAAGCACGCGCGCGGGACAGCCGCGAGTGTCGAACGAGCTCGGTACCTTGGCCCAGACCGCTGCGTTCGCGGGAACCTGCTCGAGCAAGTCTCGCAACAGCGGGAGATCGTCGACCGTGACTCGCTCAGGGTCGTACTCGCGGCCCCAAGGCGGATCCACGAACACCAGCGGCACCGATAGCCGCGCAACGTGTTCCAACGCGTCCCCGCACCGGACCCGCACTCGGTGCTGCACGCCGTACAACCGCAGGTTGTGCCGTGCCATCTCGGCGCGCTCGCGGTCGCGTTCGATCGCGAGGACGCGGCAACCGGCCCGAGCAAACCCGATCGCGTTGCCCCCCGCACCACACGCGGCATCCACCACGTCGGCCCGTCGCGCAAGCCGTCCGATTCGGTACGCCAGCACCTCGGGCGTCAACGAGTACCGCGCCTCCTCATCGAGCCAGGCGCCGCGACGGGCGAACCCCAACGAGCCGTCGCGCCGCAGCCGAGCCTCGTGCAGTCGAGCTTGGCGCACGGCGGATCTCGGCAACGAGGGTTGGCAGGTCACGATGATCGCCTGACCGTCGAACGCGAGACCGCGGAGCCGGGTGGCCACGGCGGCCGCTTCGGTGCGCGACAGCTCGGCGACGAACCGTCTTCGGCCCCCGAGGTCCCCTTCCTCGTCCTCGAGCTGCCAGGCGCCGCCGCCCAGCAGACGTCGCCAGCGAAGCCACCGGGGCAAGCCGGCCACCTCGATGCGGGTGCAGGACACGAAGTCAGCCCTACCATGCAGGTGCAGGCGCGGCGGAATCGGTTCGCGGCCCGCCCGGCCGCGCGACAAGCGACCGACGGAATCCGCGCTCTGTCAAGCGACAGTACAATCGCGGAACCAGTGCGGTCCCATCGACATCTTCGCCGCATCGCGGCGCGCGTGCTCGTGCCCGCCGGGTTGCTGTGGGGCTTCGTCCGATGCGCGATGAGCCCGCCCGAGCCCTCGCTCACCTCGCCATCGGACGAAGACGACCGTCGCCGTCGAGCGGCGGCCGAAGCCATCGCGCGGGTCGAGAATCTGCAGCAACCGCCGCCGATGCCCCCTCGACCGCTGACCAAACGCGAGATCGCGGGCTTGCTCCAGGACGCCAACGACGATCTTCATCGCCTGGGTGTGCGTCGCCGGCCGAGCCTGTCCCCCCGGGGTCGACTGCCGCCGTCCCTGCGGTTGAAACGGGCGTACCAAGAGAGGCGAGCCCTCAACTACTCCGGCTCGCTCGATCAGGTGCGAACCTGGTTTAGCCGGGCGAAATTCGGCACCGCCGAACCGGGCCGCACCCGACGACGAGGCCCGCTGCATCCATTTGATCTGTTTCTCGTGCCCGGGCACGACGACCAAGCCTGGCTCCACGTTGTGGTGCCAAGCTACGGGTTCGCGCCGCTCGACGGGGTGGGCAACCATCGATGCGTCGACAACGGTCAGCCCTGGGTGTTGCTCTCCGACCGGCTCAAGCTTGGCGAAGAGTACGTGTTGTACAAACGCGACGGCACGCAATCGATCGCGCACCAATGGGGCCGCGAGTCCGTGATCGAAGACGTTGTCAGCATCGCGCGCACCTATCGCGAACGCGTCGGCGAACCGATCGGCGTGGGCGACATCAGTCGTCTGGCCGGCGGCAAGCTGCCCGGGCATTGGACCCATAAAACCGGCGTGGACGTCGACATGTACCTACTTACGTACTCGACCTCGTCCCAACGCACCGAGCCGGGCATGATGTGGCATACGCTCACCCCCGACGGCGCGGTCTGGTCGTCGGATCCGGACGGAAACGGGCGCGTGGAAGCGTCTCGCGACGATCAAGGGGACACGCCGACGGCCCACAAGCTGCGCACCCTCGCCGAGACGGCGCTCGGCAACGACAACATTGTGTACTTCGTGCACGACGACCCCCGAGTGCTCCAGCCGTTCGACACGGCGGCGCAAGCCCGCCGCCGCGGCCGACGCTTCCTCCACGCCAAAAACCGCGGCTATTGGCCGCCACATCGCGATCACGTCCACCTGCGCTGGAACTTCGGACGCCTACGCATCGACGATCCGCCCAAGCCGTAAAACGACGGGCAGTGGTCGTCGGGGTGGCCACGCGTTCGCGACGGTGGAGCCGTGCGCTATCCGACGTCGCGCAGCGAGGAAGACATCCGCGAGGCCACGCGATTGCGCCCCCCGCGTTTGCTCTGGTAGAGCAACTCGTCGGCCCGCGCGACCAAGGTCTCCAAGGTCAAGGAACCGGTGGCGCGGGCCATGGCCGTGTCGGCGATGCCAATGCTCATCGTGGTGCCCTGGGCGCGCGAATCCTCGGCGAACGCGGCGCGCAGGCGATCGGCCAAGGGCAACACCTGGTCGGCTTCCAAGCCCGGAAACACGGCCAAAAACTCGTCGCCTCCCCATCGGGCCACCCGATCCCGAGCCCGCAAGTGCTGGCGCATCACCTCGGCGGCGGCTCGCAACACGCCATCACCGGCGAGATGCCCGTGCTCGTCGTTGACCTCCTTGAAGCCATCGAGATCGACCAGCATCACGCACAGCGACGACCCATCGGCGGAGCAGCGCTCGACTTCCTCCTGCAGACACCGCGCGATCGACCGTCGGTTCTCGAGTCCGGTCAGCTCGTCTTGATGCGCCTCACGCTCGCGCTGCTCCACCACCCGATGATGATTGAGCCCGCCGCGCACGACCGCCATCAAGTCGATGAATTGCTGCCGGATGATGAACAAGTCTTCGGTCTGCGCGAGCGCGATCCGCATCTCCAGACGCTCGTCGTCGCGACGTGAGAGGCGAAAGCGCCAGTGCACCAGCGGACCGAGGTCTCCCGCGTCTGTCGCGCACTGGGCCAAGGTCTCGCCGTCGTCATCGACGACCTGCGCCGAGGCGACCGCGAACAAGGCCACGAAATCCTCTACGCAGCGTTGCAACAGCGCCTGACGATCGCGGGCCTCGAGCACGTGGAGCGCGAACTGGACCACAGGGGGCCGCTGTCCCGGGACACTCACCTGCGTCCCCATCGACCACCTCCGGCGGGTCTGAACCCGCCGGCCCGATGTGTCCGACAACAGTACGCGCGGTCTGGGGACCACACCTTGCTCGCGCCGGGCCCCCAGCGCACATGAGCACAGATGGGCCTTGTTCGCCCCGATGCTTCGTACCCTCGACCACGCGGGCGGGTCTTGGTGATCAGCCTGCAACGGCTCGGCGATCTGTTGACGGCCGCACGCGTGACCGGCGAGCTGTCGCAGCGTGATGAGGTTGACCGGGTCGAGCTGCTGCACTTCTCGCCAACGGACGCCGCGGCCCGACTCCTGCCCGGGGTCTCCCGCCGCCACCAACTCGACTACAACGCCCTCAAACAGCTGCGTCACCTTCACGTGTTCGCCGCGCCCACACGACTGCGCGAAGCGCTGGGGTCGGTGTACGACCGCCGCGGCTTCGACAGCGTCGTCAACCTCACGTCGACCGGCTTTGCTGCCGCCCTCGCGCCAGCACTGCTGGCCAAACGCGGGCGTTGCTTCGGCCCGGCCTTGAGTGAACGGGGCGAGCTCATCACGCACGACCCGTTCTCCGCGTACCTCAACGAAATCGGGACCGACCCCGACCTCAACGTCTTCGCCCATCAGGACTTGTACGCCGCCGCGGGCACCGTGGATCCCGGCCCTGGTCGCCTCCCGCTCCACGACCCTGAGGCGCGGCGAGAGGCGATCGACGCGTTGGGGTCGCTGGCTCGCCACGCCACGCCGCCCATCGCCGTCCACGTTCACTCGAGCGACATCCGCAAAGACTGGAGCAATCCGATGTCGTTTTCGGGTTGGCGAGGCTTGCTCAACGCCTTGGCGCGGCGCCAAGACGGCGGCGTGGTGCTGCTCGGCCATCCTCGCGAAGCTCCCGTGTTACAAGCCCTGGCCGAAAGCTGCCCGGGTCGGGCCGTCGCCGCGACGTGCTCACTGGGGGCCACGGCCGAACTCCTGCAACGCTGTAGCGGACTGATCAGCGTGGATACGGTGACCATTCACCTGGCCGCCCTCGTCCGTTGTCGGTCGGTGATCTTGCGCCTGGGGCCGGCCGGCGGCGCGGCCTTCGTGCCCGGTGACGGCGCGCTCGTCGTCGATCCCCGTCGGGACTGCCATCCATGTCGCCAAGCGCAGTGCGATACGGAGCCGAAGCTGGCTTGTCATCGCGATCTGCATGTGGGCGACCTCGCCGAACTCGCCCACGCGCATCTCTTTGACCGCCCGCTCTCGGCCTTCGCTTCGCGTCGCATCGCGGCCCGTGTGCGTGTACGAGTGTGTGAGCACAGCCGCTCGGGACTGCGCCGTTTGGTCACGCCGACGTGGTTCCCGGCCCCGGTCGCGGACCAACGCGTTGAAGCCAGCGACGATCGCTGGCGCTGCGCTTGGTGGAGCAGTTTCGTTGAACCAGGGGAGCTGGATCGCAGCCTGGTGGCGCGGCTGCTGAGCCCCGAGTCGGAACTCGAGCAACGCCGGCTCGACCGCGTGTTGGGGCTCCCCTCCCCGCTGGGCGCGGCGCTACGCGCCGCCTCCGAACTGCGAAAGGTTGGGGCATGAAGTCGGCGACGCGGGTCCCGGCCGCCCACGTGGTGTACGTCGGCGAGTCCTCCCCGCCCCCCGAGCACGAAGCCACCTGTGCCATCTCGTCGCTGACCGCCCGCATGTGGCTCGCCGACACCCTTCCCCCCGAGGCCCGTCAACTGCGAGCCGAGGGCTGCCAGGTGGCGACCGCCCCCGACGCCGGGCCGGAAACGCGTCGATTGGCCCGACGACTCCGGGCGTACCTATGTCCGGTCCAAAACACCGGCCTCGCCGAGATCGCGCAGGACCTAGGTCTGCACGTCACGGCCGAGGCCCTCCGGTCCAACCGGCTGCCAGAGGCCCCGACGTACCGAGACGTCGCGGCCACGCTGCCCGAACACGACACCCCGCCGCGCGGCTCCCCGGCGGCGCAATACATCAACCTCGCGCGAGTCTTCCTCGCGCTCGAACACCTGTAGCTACGATGAACAAGATCAAACGACGCCGCAAAACAACCGCCCGCCGTCGGTCCAAGCCGCCGGCGCCCGCCCCCTCGGCCATCGGCGAACTCGTATCCGCCTTGGCTGAGACGAACTGCCGACTTTGGCATCGAGAAGACGATGCACGCAGCGAGGACGACACCGAAGTCGCGCGCGCCAAACGTGAGATCGACGCGCTCAATCAACAGCGCAACGATCTCATCGAGCGAATCGACGATGTGGTGATGGCTGCGCTTCCGCTGCGCAAGGCGAGCTGATGGCCGAAACGATCGGTTCGCTCGTCGACAAGGTGAGCATCGCCGAGCTGCGAATCTGGCACACGCTCGAGCTCATCTACGACCCGACGGTCCACGACGCGATCAAAGACGAATGTCGCCAACGACTTGTCGTCATCCGCGAGCAGCGAGACGACCTCGCGGCCGAGCTCGCAACGCTGTGGATCAGCTTGTGCGAAGGACGGCAAACCCCGAAGCTGTATCGGCAGTACAAGATGTACAACGACCCGAAGCTACGCAGCGTCGACCCCGCGCGCGAGGCGTCCGACGCCGAAGCGGTCGAGCGCCGCGCAGCGTGAGCCCCAACCGGAGCCACGCCGCCCGACGACAACGCGCCGGACCGGATCGACGACGCAGCATCGCCGACCGGGGCGATGCCATGCCGCCCCACGAACGGCACCGTCGAGTCCACCGTACGCGCTGAGCCGGATCGCCGCCCCGCTCAACAGTGCGGCCTACTAGCCTTCGGCGGCGACCGTCGACTTCACGTACCCGTTGGGCACCTCAAACTTGAAGGTTTTGGCGTCGAGGCCCCGATTGGTGGCCACACCGTCGAGCCGAAAGTAGTTCGTGCTGCCGTCGTGATTGTACACGGTGAACCCGTCGACACGCCCCGTGGTGGCGTGCACCACCAGCACCAGCCCCTTGTAGCGCGACTGCTTCTTCTTCGGCTTGAGCTCGAGTACGTGATGATCGGCGTCGCCGTATTTTTGGATGCGATCGTCTTTCGCGTATCGCACGAGAAACTCTCGCACGAGTCGGTCGCCGCCGAACAAAAACTGCATGGCCGCGTTGAGGTCCGGGTTTTCGTCCATCGACGAGGTCGTGACCTGGCGCGTGTCGTGTTCGACGATCCACAGCTTCTTCCCGTCGGCGTAGAAGTCGTGCTCCGCCTGGCCCGCGTAGTCCCACAGCATCATCCCCGGCTTTTTGAGCTTCAGCTGGCCGCCGGTGACGGTTTCGGTACGAAACGTGGAGTTGTAGTAGGTCTGGGTGAAGTTGGCCTGCAAGTCGGTGGTCGCGTCGTAGAAGGCTTGCACCATCAGCAGCACCTCGGACGCCTTCGGCCGATACGCCGGGCGCTTCGCGGCGGCAGCCGGCGCGAAGTAAGCGGACCACGATTGGGCCGACTCGGCGAGGCTCGACCAGTATGTCGACCACGACGGCACCACCGCGGGAGTGGAGACGAGGGACAAGGCAAAAACGCTGGCGACGAGGTTGGACATGTGGGACTCCCCAGTGTAGCGGGTACTGGAGTCGACGGGCCTTGCGCGGCGTTTATTCGCCGGCTCGCCGGCGCTGGGCGCGAGGCCCCGGGTTTCCCCCGCGAAGCCGCGGCCATCGACGTGCGAACCCGACTGGTCGCACGTCGTCACATCCCGTGGCTACGCGGCCGACACGTAGACCTCGCGGGGTTTCGTGCCCCGCGCAGGCCCGATCACGCCGTCTTGCTCCATGCACTCGACGATCTTGGCCGCTCGGTTGTAGCCGATGCCCAATCGCCGCTGGATCATGCTGGTCGACACCTTTTGGGCCTCGGCCACGATCTGCACCGCCTTGTCGTACAGCTCATCGACGGGCCGCTGTTCTTCCTCGCCCGCATCGCCCCCATCTGATTCGCGCGCGATGGAAAGATCGTAGGCGGGGCGTGCATGCTTGCGCGTGTGAGCCACGACCTTCTCGATCTCGTGCTCGGACACGAAGCAGCCGTGGATCCGTCGCGGCTCGCGGCCACGATCCATGTAGAGCATGTCGCCCATGCCGAGCAGCTGCTTGGCGCCTTTTTGATCCAAAATGGTGCGCGAGTCGACATCGCTGGTGACCTGAAACGCAATACGTGACGGGAAGTTGTTCTTGATCGTACCCGTGATCACGTCCACGCTCGGACGCTGGGTCGCCACGATGAGGTGAATCCCCGCGGCACGGGCTTTCGCAGCAATGCGCGCGACGTTGGCTTCGACTTCCTTGCTGGCCACCATCATGAGATCCGCGAACTCGTCGATGATGACCACGATGTAGGCCAGCCCCTCGGGCCGCTCCCCGAGCTCGACCCCGCCGGTGACCGGCGACAAGTTGCCCTGCTCGTCCACGGCGATTCCCGACATCTTGCTGCCATCGCCCGACGCTTCTCCGTCCACATCGGCGATCGCGGTTTGTGCGGCGTGGGCTTGCTCGAGCGCTCGCTTCTCCGCGTCCCACTCGGACTGCAGCTGGGGCAGTTTGTCGTTGTAGCCCCGAATGTCGCGCACCTTGGCCTCGCTGAGCATGGCGTAGCGGCGTTCCATCTCGTTCACCGTCCAGCGCAACGCGTTGTTGGCCCGCTCCGCGTCGGTGATGACCGGCAGCAGCAGATGGGGAATATCGGCGTAGATGCTAAACTCGAGCATCTTGGGGTCGATCAGGATCATGCGCACCTCGTCGGGGGTGCACGTGTAGAGGATCGAGCAGATCATCGAATTGACGCCCACCGACTTGCCAGCCCCGGTCGCCCCGGCGACGAGCAGGTGCGGTGCTTTGGCCAGGTTGATGGCCACCGGCTTGCCCGTGATGTCCTTGCCGAGCGACAAGTGAATCCCGCTCGGCTGGGCGCGCAAGTCCTCCTCGTCGAGGATCTCGTGAATCGTCACCATCTCGCGGGTCTTGTTGGGCACCTCGAAGCCCACGGTGGCTTTGCCGGGAATTGGCGCGAGGATCCGGATGCGAATGGCCTCCAACGCCATTGCCAGATCGTTCTCCAGGGTTTCGATCTTCGACAGCTTGACCCCCGCCTCGGGTTTGAACTCATAGCGGGTGATAACCGGCCCCGGGTGGACTTTGGTCACTTTGCCGCGGATGCGAAATTGAGCCAGCGTGTGTACGATCTTGTCCGCTTGCGCGTAGACGAAGTCGCGGTCGAGCTTGGATTCCTTTTGCCGCTGGGCCTCGAATAGCTGCAACGGCGGCAGCTCGTACCGGTCCGTCAGGTACTCCACGCGTTGGTGACAACTCGTCGGCGTGGCTGCTTCTTCGCTCGCTGGTTTGCGAGCAGCGGCCTTGGCCACGCCCTCGCCGGCGGCTTGGGCCAGTTCAGACGCGCGCGGCGGGGGTTTTTTGCCCGACGGGTTGGCGGAAACGACGGCATCGTCCCCCTGGCGTGACAGCACAATTTCGGGGCGGTCGGCCCCCGGGGCTCTCGCATCGTGCGGCGCCCCGTCGGGGGGAGGTTCTTTGACCGCGCGTGCCGGCGGATCGCCACGCGAGCTGCCCTTGGACGACTTGCCCTTGGTCGACTCGCCCTTGGTCGACTCGCCCTTGGTCGACTCGCCCTTGGTCGACTTGCGCTTCGTCGGCTTGCGGGCAGTCGGGTTGCCGGCAGTCGGGGGATCGAGCTCTGAGGTCGCCTTCGGTTCGGCCCTCGCCCCACGCCCTCGGGAGGGCCCACGAACGGGTTCCGGCGACACGGGTGAGGCCGCGGGTTCGGCCTCGTCCTCGTCGCTCCACTCCCCACCGTCCTCGTCGGCTACGGCCCCGTCTTCGGCCTCGTCCTCATACTCCCACTCCTCCTCATCCGCATCGGCGTCGAGCGTCGTCGCGTTCGGGTCATGCTCGGGGTCGTCGGTGAACTCCGCTGGGTCCAGGCCATCGCTGTTGTCTTCCGCTCTCGCGGCCGACCGGGCCACCGCCTTTTCACGCTGAGTGGCGACGAGCTCGCCGATCCCGTGCCAGAGGTATCGGCCGCTGCGCGCGAGCAGGTGCCCGCAGCCTCGGCCCAGCTCAACCAGGTGCCGCGTGGACAAGGGAGTGGACGCCACCAAGCCGACGCAGATGATCGCCCCGGCGATCAGATACGTCCCCGCCACATCGAATAGGCCCAGGCTCACTTCGCCCACAAGCTCGCCCACCAGCCCGCCCGCCGTGTAGGCATGGACGCGGTAGTGAGGAAACAGTACGTGAAGCAGCACGCACCCGCCGATGGTCGCCAAGGTGAAGCCGACCCCTTCGCCCAAACGCAACTCCATGTCGACGCCACGCAGGCTCTTGATGCCCACGCCGAAGATGCCGACCACCACCAGGTACGACGCCATCCCGAATCCCGCGTACAACGCGCTGGCCACGATGCCGCCGACGGGGCCCATCAAGGTCCCGTCCCCGAACTGATGCGACACCAAGCCGCCGAGCACGAGAGCGCCGATCGCAAACAACGCGACGCCAAGAAACTCGGCCCAGCGCCGGGGGATCCCCGCGGCGGGTTGCTGACTGCCTCGTTTTCCGGGTTTCTTGGCCATTTCTGAGACTTTCGCGGGCGGTGAAGGGACGCAGACGACTGGCAGACTACGTTGTCGTACGTGTGCGCAAATGTCGGCAAATTTGTCGCAGCAGCGGGCGGGTCAGGTTAGGCTCGCGGCCTATGAAGACTGCCGTACTGCCCCTGGCACTTTTCCTACTGGCCCCCGCGGGCTGCAAAAAAGACGAGCTGCAGGCCGCGCTCGACGAGGCGAATGCCGCGCTGACCCAGACCCGCGGCGAGCTCGACGCCGAGCGTCAGTCCAACGATCAGCTTCGTCAGGAGAACAAGTCGCTGCAAGATCGCATCGCGGAAGTCGAAGCCCAGATCGCTCAGCTGCAGGGACAGATCGAAGACTTGGCGGAGAAGGCGGGCAGCACAGCCCAAGAACTCGCGGAACTGCGAGAAGAGAAACGGAAACGCGAGGCGGAGCTGCGTGTGTACAAAGACCTGATCGGGCGCCTGCGCCGGCTGGTCGACGCGGGCACGATCAGCATCGAGTTTCGCAAAGGTCGCATGGTGGTGAAGCTGTCGAACAGCATCTTGTTCGACTCGGGGCGCACGAAGCTCAAAGAGGAAGGCCAAGCGGCCTTGGGCGAACTGGCCCAAGCGCTGGCGACCGTCGGCGATCGCGACTTTCTCATCGCGGGGCACACCGACAACGTGCCGATCCGCAACGCACGCTTCAATAGCAACTGGTCGTTGAGCACCGCGCGAGCGGTGGAGGTGGTCAACTACCTCGTGGCACAGGGGATGAACCCGATTCACCTCGGCGCCGCCGGATTCGGCGAGTTCGACCCGGTCGGGGACAACGGCGATGAGGACGGTCGCGCGGAGAATCGCCGCATCGAGATCATCTTGATGCCGCGACTCGGGGATATCCCCGGCATGCAAGAGATGCTGACCGGGGCGTCGTAGTCGACCGACGGTCCCGCGGTCGAGGGAGCCGCGCCGCGACGGTCGCCGACGCGGTGGGATGACGCCGTCTCGTGAACGCGTCGCCGTCGATGCGACGCCGCGTTCGCGTCCGTTCTAGAAGAACATCGCCGACGACAAGACATCGCGTGCGGTCACGGGCGGTGTCCGTCAATGGTGAGCAACGCAACCTCGCGCGTCATCGCGGGCCGACCGTCTGCGACCCACCGTGCCCGGTCAGTGGCCAACGTTGTGCACGCCGTGCTCGGTGACCACGTGCTGCACGGCGACGTCGTTCGGACCGCGTGGGACGGACTCTCCAACCGGCTGGAGACAAGCCGCGAACACCAGACCGACGCGCAGGACGTCCGTGGGGGGGAGAGGCTGCAGGGCACGGTCGTAGTAGCCTCGGCCGTAACCGACCCGGTGACCGCCGCGGTCGAACAACAGGCCCGGAACGAGCACGAGGTCTACCGCCGCGTCCACCAACGGTGTGCCCCCGCGATCCGCCGGCGGTTCGAGGAGCCCAAAGGTCGACGGCTGAAGCTGCGCAACGTCGGTGATGTCGGCAAACACCAACTGGTTCCGAGACGCGATCCTCGGCACCACAACCCGCTTGCCGTTGTGCAGGGCGTGACGCAATAGCGCCGAGGTATCCGGTTCGTCACGCACCCCGACGAACGCCGACAAAGTCCGGGCGCGAGACCACCACGAACTCGCCTGCACATGTTCGGCGATGGCTGCGGACGCGGCGGCTCGACCCGCCGAACCGAGGCTGGTCCGGCGAGCCAGCGCTTCGCGGCGCATGGCGTCCTTGCGCTCGCGCGTCTCGACATCATCCATAGATGCATCGTGCCACCGCATCGCCAAGGCGTCTGCCTCTTGCGATGCCGATCGCCGCGTGATATCCAACTCGAACGCTCGCGGGAGTAGCTCAGTTGGTAGAGTGTCAGCTTCCCAAGCTGAATGTCGCGGGTTCGAATCCCGTCTCCCGCTCCGCCCCACGGGCACGCTCAGCTCATCCGCTTCGTGTATCGCCGTCGCCACCCACCCCCGTCGCGGTATCGGGATGGCGTGTAGCCTCGAGACTCCAGCGTGTCGTCGACCATCGTCCGGGGCGCATCGCAAGGTGTCCCCACGAAATGGACCGCCCATCCTCCGGGCGAGACCACGCGTTCGATCTCGGTCAACTCGGCCCCGAGCTCCCATCCGATGGCCCGCGATGTGACGAGCACATCGACCGAGTCAACCGGGAGCGGCACGCGATGGAGGAACCCGTCGAGCGGGTAGAGGTTGTTCAGTCCGACCTCCCGCGCCCGACCCCGGATGTACTCCCGAAGCCGGGTGACCGGCTCTACGGCGAACACGGTATCGGCGACCCGCGCTAGCTCCACGCTGAGCCAGCCCGTGCCCGAGCCAGCATCGACCACGGTGCGGCCTTCCAGCTCGCAGATCTCGCCCAACTGGTCGGTACCCCAGCGCAGCTCCTCGATCTGGTCGTAGGCCTCGGGGAAGCGTTGATACACCAGCCAGTCCGCGAGCTCCCACACCAGCGTGCGGCGACGTTGCTCCAGGTCGACGGTCGGCCGGTCCAAGCCGTCGACAAGGGCGCCCAGCCACGGCTCGAGCTCCGGACAACGAGCCACGAGAAACCGCCGCAGCCGTGGGTCAGCCGCCAACGTCGCGCCCAGGGCGGGCAACGGCGCACGACTGGGTAGTGCCAGAAGTTGGAACCGCTCCAAGAGGAACAGGTCGTCGACCTCCAACGGGAGGTGACCGAACCAGCGCTCGAGTCGTTCGCGGTAGCTCACGGTAGTGGATCCCCCAGTTAGGCTTAGGCTAGTGAGGCATGCCCTGGCGGCTGTCCATCGGCGTGCGGAACCACTGGTCCAGCGTAATCGACGGCGCGCCGTACAAAGCGTTGGCCTCTGAGGGATCGCCATGCTCTCCAGCGACGTCGAGATACGCAACCAACTCGGTCACGTCGCGAAAATCCGGGTTGCGCAGCAGTCTCGCGGCGATTCGTGCCAACCACGGTTTCATTCGCACAGTGCTGACGTCCGGGTGACAGGCCGCGATGAACCGCTGCGTCGCGTCCGACAGCGTGACGGCCTCCGGTCCGTACACGTACAGTGCTTTGCCGACCCCGCGATCGTCGTCGTACGACGCCGCGACGATCCGCCCGAAGTCCGCCGCCGCGAAGAAGTGCAACGGCGGCGGGTTGTTGCCCAGCAAGACGATCGCCCACTTTCCCCGAATGAAGTTGTGCAAGGTCTCCATGACCCAGGTGGGCCGGAAGATGACGTGCGGAATGCCGCTGCCCCGCAACAGCTCCTCGGTGCGCATCTTGATGTCGCATCGCGCGAACCATCGGTTCTCTTCGCTGAGCGTCGTCGCCGAGACGTAGCTGATGCGATCAAGCTGCCCCTGCGCCAACGCGATGACGGCCCGCATCGCCGCGTACTCAGCCGTCGGAGTCAAGTTGATGTGGACCGCGTCACAACCCACCATCGCGGCGCGAAGGTCAGACTCACGTTCGACGGTCCCCTCGGCGAGTTCGACGGCGTCGCCGAGTCGCGCCCGCGTCTTTGCGGCACGGCGGGTGAGAACGCGAACACGATGGCCTTCATCGACCAAGCGGTTCACAACCGGGCGGCCCAGCATACCGGTACCGCCCAACACCAAGATATGACGTTTCATAGGGCCGCCCCCGCGGTTCACCTCACCAACCCTAGCGGAGACCGAGTCGCGCCAGATCCGAATTGTTTTCGGGCCGCGGCGTCGAGGGCCGGCCGGGCTTGCGGGGGCGGGCCCGCGGACGTCGTCCCCGTGAACGCGAAACCCGAAGCGAGGTCGTCCTCGCTTCGGGCACGCGAGCCAGCTTCACGAAGAAGCTTGGCTCAAGGTCGGTGAGCCCGACCGACGCTACTCGTCCATGGATGGGAACGGACCGACGACGCCGACGTACGCAAGCTCGTCCGTCGGGTCTTGGACCTGATCCTGGTCGCTTTCGCCGTACGGATGCTGCACCACACTGGTGATGTACCCGTAGCCGCCGATGTTGGCGTACCAGTACGGCGAGGTCGTCTCCGAACCGTAGGGCGTCGTCTGAATGCGGACAAGCTCCTCACGCTCGAGGTCGTACTCCCAGATCACGTCGTTTTGGTGCTTGGCCGTATCCTCGCCGATAATCAGCGTGTTGTAGCCGGTGATGAACGTCACGTTGTCCGGGTTGGCAATCCCGTCCACATCGCAGCTGTTTCCAGCCTCAGGGCTATCGTCGGCATACGTCTTCTCGATGCCCTCCACAATTCCGTACCAGTTGATGGCGACGAAGTCGCTGCCGATCGTTTCGTCGCTGTCGACGTCAAGCCCGTACACCGCACCACAGGTGTTCGCATTGAGGCGAATATCGTTGGGGCCCCCGATGTCGTACTGGGGGTTGTCCTCTCCGTTCTTCTTGTTGTCTTCCATGCCCCGCTCGACCGCGCTCATGGCCACGAACATGCGGCTCGCATCTGGATCGAACGTCAGACCCTCTTCTTTGCGCAGCTCGGTGGTGGCCCCGAGGTAGGCGGCGTACCGGCGAGTCTCGAAGCGAGATGCGGCGGTCTCCATGCCCTCTTTGAGCTTGAGACATTCGAACAGGGGGTCGCCGGCATTCGTCGACTGAAAGCCCTCTGGGCACTCGCCGGTGAGCGTCGCGTCGTCGCCTTCCCCCTCCGTCAGGCCATCAGCCACTTCAAAGATGTCCTCGAAGGCGATCCCTTCCTCACGATCGAGGTAGGCCCGAATGTCAGCGTTGGTGGCGTGGCCGAGATCAACCCACTCGATCTCGGCTTCGCCCGCGCCTTCGTCGGAGGTTTGATTCCACTTCATCGCGTAGAGCGTACCGGCGTCCAACGCTCCCGCCTCGTCGGCCACGAACATGAACAATCCAACGTTGGTTCCGTCGTCGGTCAGGTAGACCGTCTTCTGGTCCGGCATGACGTAGGCCAGCTCAAAGCTGATACGCCCCATGACGTAGTGTTTCTCGAGGGTTTGTGCGCCCTCGCTGTCGAGCGCGAACTCCCAGGCCCAGCCGTAGTCGTACGGGGTGTAGACCGCTCGCACGGCCTCCATCTCCACGGCCGATGGATCGCTGACATCGATGTTGAAGTAACGCAGCATCGGGCGCGCGTAGTCTTCGTGGAGCTCTTCAATGGACGTCACGGCGGACCATCCGCGAGCTTCCGGCGGGTACTCCTCGCCACCGAGGTGAGTTCCCCACGGGGTCACGCTGCCCGCACAGGGGTTCCACAGCCCACCCCATGCCGAGAAGTCGATGTTTTCGGTCGAGACGGCCGTCAGCGCTCCGGTCTTGGCGTCCTGAGCCACTTCGGTCAGATACGCACCACCGGGCAAAGACTCGAAGTGCGTGACCATGTGGAGCTTGTCGCCGACCGTGAGAATCGAGTTGTAGTCGGCCGAGTTGGCGATGAAGTGCGAGCCGTCCCCGGAGTCGAGCACCGGGTCGCCGTTTTGGTCGCGCATCAGGCCGAACGTCCCGTTGTCCGCCGTGTCGTCGTCGGCGATTCCGGGCCGGTCTCCGCTGCGCAAAATCGTGTGGTAGCCGATGTCGTACCACTCGCCGTCGACGCGCGTGCGCTCCGAGGCCAAGATGGCCCGCTTCTGCTCGTCGGTGGCGGGGAACTCCACCGCCTCGAAGACGAGCGGGTCGTCCGGATCCACGCCATCGCCCGTGCCGCTATCCTCGCCGGTGCCGCTGTCGTCGCCGGTGTCGCTGTCGTCGCCGGTGTCGCTGTCGTCGCCAGTGTCGCCGTCCCCGTCACCGTCGCCATCACCATCGCCGTCGCCATCACCATCGCCGTCGCCATCACCATCGCCGTCGCCATCACCGTCGCCGTCGCCGTCGCCGTCACCGTCGCCGTCGCCATCACCATCGCCGTCGCCATCACCGTCGCCATCACCGTCGCCGTCGCCATCACCGTCGCCGTCGCCGTCACCCATCATGCCGGTGTCGTCCGCCTTGTCGTCGTCGTCGTCATCGTCGCCGCAGGCGGCAAGCAACGCGATTGCAGTGAAAGCGGGAAAAGCCAAGGCGCGAAGGCGCCGTACAGAACCAAGTTTGAAGGAATGCGGGTAGCAGTGTGTCATCGACTCGCCGTGAGCGTGGCCCGCCGGTTCTTCAGTGAAAGAGCAAATCGTTGACATTTCGGTGTCGTTTCGACGCCCGCAGCATGGCGACCAAACCCGGACGGTTCTCCGCAGCGCGTTTCCTCGTCTCCCGGCGCGACGCGTTTTTTGCCGCCGCCTCGCGGCCTTCGGGGCGATTCGGCGTGTGCCAACCAGAGCGGTCGCGCTGCCCGGTCCCCGCGAGAGCCCCGCCATCGACACCGACGCGAGTCTTAGCCAGCCTCGCGGAGAAAACCCAAGTCGGTGAGCCGTTCGATGTTCCCGCGGACGAGTGGATCTCCCGGACACAGCTGCTCCGCGGCCAGAAATTGCGACAACGCCCGCGGGTAGTCCTTGGCCAACAGCGCCTCGATACCCCGCTCACACGCGTCCGCGAACGCGGCGTGGGTCGATTCCGAAACCACCTCGCGTATCGGTGAATCCGACCGCCGGGTGGGACCCCCCGGGGCGGGACCGTCACCTTCGCCCGGCGTCGGCCCGTTGGCAGCCGCGGGCACGGTCCCCGTTGGGCCCAAGGTGCGCGCCGCGTCGGCGTCGTCGTCGTCAAACATCTGCGCGAACACGTCTTCGGTCGTCTCGTCTGCCGCCACGGACATCGCCGACGGCTGGGCGGGGGCGACGACCTTGGAACATGCACCGGTCTCGTCGCGGTGGTCTTCGTCGTGCGCTCGCGCCGAATCCATCAACAGGGACTGCCACGCCCCTGGCGAGATGTTGCGCGGCTCCTCACACGCCGTGACCCCGCGGCACGCCACGGTGGTGTCGCCGGCCAAAGCCAATCGAGCCAGGCGCACAAACGCCGTGTCCCCTCCCCCCTCATCATCCTGGGCGCAATGCACATCGCCTTGCCACACGATAATCCGCCCCTCGGCCCCCAACCCGCGTACCTCGATCACCACGGAATGCCGACCGATGCAAGCCAGCTGAACGTACTCGTCGAGCGAGAACGGCATCGCTTCCTCCGTCTCGTCGCGCGCCAGCTTCGCCCCGACCGCCGCCCGAAGCTCGGTCATCGCCACTGGTTTCTCGTAGACCGTCACATTCGCGCGAGCGGGAATCTGGCTCCCCAAGGTACCCAGATACGCGGAGATTACGATCACCGGGATCTCGATCTTGGCGCGGTCCAAAGACCCGAGAATTTCCAACCCGGAACCATCGGGCAAATCGAGGTCTGTCACGAGAAGACTCGGCGGGGCGGAGGCGATCAATGCGAGCGCGTCCGCTACCGTGCCGGCGCCGTCGGCCTCCACGCCGGACAGCTTGGCCAAACTCCGCACAATGGCCGAGCGTAGGACCGCCTCATCCTCGACGACCAGTACGCGCTGCGTCACGTCCCGCTCCTTGTCATCCAAGCGCCCCCCCCCGCGGCCTAGGCCGCGGGGCTCTTGCGCGAAGGAAGCTCAAACCTCGTCATCAGATCGATGCCACACTCGAGCTCACTGACCCACTCGACGAACCGCTCCACCATCGCCTTGCCCTTGAACAAGCCCCCGTGCTGCGGAGCGATGATCTCGATGTCGAGCTGGCGAGCCATCGCCGCCCAGGTCTGCAAGACTCGCTTCGATGCCATGTAGCGGCGATGAAAGCCGTCCATGTACTGCACGTGAGCGTCGAAGTCGTCGACATAGATATCGTCATTTCCGATCGAAGCGCCCAGATCTCCGGTGTACAGAATCTTGGCGATCGGGTCGTAGACCTGAATATTGCCGCATGAGTGCAAAAAGTGGGCAGGCAGCAGAGCGAGCTCGCACCCCCCGAGCGGGAGGTACATCCCCTCGTCGGGAACCGGATGCAGCCGGTCGGCCACGAGGTGGTCGAGACCGAAATGGGGCACGAATCGGGTCCACAGGGCCGAGCACCAGGCCTCGGCGTCGGTCGTCATCAGCCACCCGTTCGCCGCCGCGACGATATCCGGATCTTGGTGCGACAAGAACAAGTGCCGCAGTCGGCCACCGTTGAGCAGTGACATCGTCTCGGAGAACACCTGATTGTAGATTTTATGCCCGCCGGGGTCCAAGATCATGGCCTCTTTGTTGTCCACGATGACGTGCTGGTTCGCCTGCACGGCGATACTGGCCGAGTTGAAGTCCTCGAGAAGGACGTTTTTGTGGGTTTCGCTCTCAAACAGAATCGTATTGGGCATATGGCTCCTTGCGTTGGTCGACGATCAGCTGCCGGTCAGGGCCTCGTCCGCCGCCGTTGCCTTGCGGGGGCGCTCCAACGGAAGACGGATGTAAACGGTGGTTCCCTCGCCGGGCTTGCTCACAATCGTGAGCGCGCCGAACACCGACTCCGTGGCCCGACGGCACAAGGCGAGTCCGATCCCGCTCCCGCGGGGTTTGGTGGTGTAGAACAACTCAGTGCAGCGCCCCACGACGTCGGAGGTCATCCCGGCGCCGGTGTCCGCCACCGCGAGTAACAACACCCGCCCCTGCCGTTCCATGCGGGCGCGCACGCAGACCCGGTCCCCGTCCCGGCACGCGGCGACCGCATTGCTGACCAAGTTGAAAATCAGGGCCTTGATCGCGTTGGCAGAGAAGGGCAAACGGCCCAGTGACTCGATCTCCGTCCGCAACTCGACGCCAGACTTGCGCGCAACGGGTTGCATGACGCAGCAAGTCTCGGCGACGGCTTGCTCGATGTCCTCGGCGCGCGGGCTCCTGAGTTCTTGCTCGGCGACCCCGAGCCCCTGCAACGTCAGGCCCAGCCGATGAACCTCGGCCAAAATCGCCTCGAGTTCCGCGTGAACCGGGCTCGCTTGATCGTCTTCGAGCAAGACCTCGACAGCGGCGCGAATCGAAGCCAACGGATTGCGCAGCTCGTGCAACAAAGTGGGCAGCAACTCGCGGACACCGGCGAGCTGCAGCAACCGTCGACGTTCCTCGCGCAGCTCCACCACCGGACCAATATCGTAAAACGAGACCAGTCGATCTGCGCACAGGCTCCGGCCAGCTGCGGCGGGGTTCGTCGACGACAGGCAGCACTGCACCCAGTGGATCCCGTCTCGAGCGTCCGGCAGTCGCAACTCGAACTCCTTTCTCGAGTCACGCATGGGCTCGAACTGAGCGGCCTGTACGATGCCCGGCAGCACACGCTCGAGCGGTGCACCCATGAGTTCCTCTCGCGCCTTGGCCAGCATCGCCACGGCAGCGTCGTTGATGCCCGCGAGACAGCCCGTAGAATCGGTGACCAAAACCCCGCCGGGCAAACACTCCAACGGCACCAACTGCCGAGCGTCTCCCCTTCGGTGCCCGCCGCGTTCCAAGGTCGCTAGTCCTCCCAATGCTCTTTGCTCATCAGCGGCTCGATCTTGTCGAGGGCCGCATCCAGGGCCAACGGCGCGAGCGACCGACTCTTCGAGGTCGCCGACAGCAAGTATCGTTCGCCGGCCACAGTGAACATTCGATGCATCACCGTCTGGTTGTTCGTATCTGTCGCGACGAACGCTTGGGGGGCCGGTTGGTCGAACTGGGGGTAGCGCTCGCTCAGGGAGATGTAAGCCGATGCGATGGCCGCAAGGGCCTCGGCGTCGTTGGCGGCGCGCGAGCTGTGGGCGACCGCTAGCCCCTCGGCATCGCTGAGGACCACGTGGACCAGGCCGGCTCGAGCGACAATGGCGTCCAGCAGCCGGGGAAGGTCCGTGCGGCTTCGACCGGCTGGCAAGTCCCGCAGCGCCTGGGCGAGCCGTTCTTGGGACACGACCGGGTCGAGTGCCGTCGCGATCGCGCGCTTGACTGCGTCGGCCTCCCCCTCGCGGGCAAGCAACGGCGCCAAGAGTCCCTGGAGTTCCTTTTTGAACGCACTCGCATCGTCGCCGCGCGGGGCCAGGGCTCGACGAATCTCCGCCCCCAGATGGTCGCCTTTGGCGTCGCTTTCCGCGAGCCGGTGGGAGACGACGTCGAGCTGACGCCGCATGTCCTCAATCGCATCTCCACCGGCGCTGAGGTTGCCCATCGCGTCGCGCAGCTCCTCCGCCACCCGGCTGACCCGGGCGAGTTCCGGCTCAACGCCACCGTGCGCCCCGCCGCTCGCCGAGGGCTCGGCCATCTCCCACACGAGCTGTTCTCGCTGCCGACGAGCTCGCCGAGCTGCGAGCAAATAGCCGCCCGTCCACAGGCAGGCGGCGGCGAGTGTGCCAAGCGTCCACGTGATCATCAGCGAATCTCTTTGGGGTCGTGGGGAGTCAAGCAGCGACCATGCTGTTCGATCCGAACTTGCACTCGCCGCTGCTCGGGTGCGTCCGGATCGTGGTGCGTGCTGGGCTGGTACTCCCCAAACGCCCGCACCGTGATCCGGTCAGCCGCCACGCCCGCGCGACGCAACCAGCCCGCGATGCGCTCGCCACGGTCGTGACTGAGTTGAAGATTGAACGCCGGGGTTCCGCTCGCGTCTGAGTGCGCGTCGATGAGAACTCGAGTCTCAACCTGCGCTCGTGCAAGCGCCGCGGTCGAGTCGAGGCTGGCGCGAAGGGGTTGTTGAGGGTGCAAGCTTCCCTTCGCGTAGGTCAAGCTGGCGGCCGGCTCACACGGCGACAGCGCCTGTTGCTGAGTGGAAGCCGACGGGGCCGCCAGGGGCGAATCGGCGCCGACGGATGGGCCTTGCGCTGCGATGACTGGCGGGGAAGCGCCAGGCGTCGCTGCGGCAGGGCCCCACTGGCGCACGCCAGGTTCCGACGAGCCCGCGTCCACGCCAGCCCGCGCCACCGCGTAGGCCGTCTCGACCCGGTCGATTCGGTGCACCGCCGCCGCGGCGCAAGCCAGCCCGAGCAAGCTGAGCAACACCCCGATTGGCCACGGTTGGGTCTCCCCGAACAATCGGTACGCTGGCCCGATCGGTACGACGACGATGGCCGGTGACGATCCTGACACCGGCGGAGGAACGATGGATACGGCCGACATCTCCCAAGCCCTACAAGACCCGCTTGATCTCCTCGGCGGCGCGTCGCGTGTCGAGAAACAACAAGCCGAGTTTGGCCGACTCGGTGGCCAAAGCCAGCAGCAACGATCCCGAACCGGCGGACATCAGCACCGCAAAGCCTTGGTCCCCGCGCACCAGAACTTCCTTGAGATTTCCGCGCTCGAGTTCGCGCGCCGCGCGACTGCCCAGGCTGAGAATGCTGGAACTCATGGCGCCCACTCGCGCCTCTTCAATGTGCTGAGGCAACGCACTCGCAATCATTAGACCGTCTTCGGAAATCAGCGCACTTGCCTCGACATCGGGCGAACTGCTTTGCAGGGTCCGAAGTACGCGATTCATGTTCTCAACTCGACTCATCGTGGCCCTTCCTTGCGCGGGCCGGCATCACATCGCCCGAAGACGGCGACGCGGCCAAGCGGCCCTTGAACCTGTGGCGACCATCGGCTGACGTCCGCGACGCTTGAAGTCGTGATCCAGTGGAGCCGGCGGCGATGCGCCGCAAGCAATGAAGGCGAAACTACGCGGCGAACCACGCTGGTCGCTTTTCGGCCGGCCCCTCGTGGGCTCAGCCGAGCATCCAGCCGAGCGGAGAACCGACGCTAAACGCCTGTGCGCGTACGAATTCGGGATCCCGGGTCGACGCCGCCGGCGAGCCCAGCCGAAAGAGACTGCGAATGATTTGCGGCCGCCCGGGGTGAACTTCTGCTTGTTTTTGCGCGGTCAAAAACGGTGTGACCGCCATCGTGCACATCCGCGGCGAGGCCGTCGCCGACCCCCGCGCCTAGCCAGCCCCACCGACTCCGTCGGTGCCGCGTGGAATCAACAGCTCGTCGAAGACCCGCACCTGAGCGCGGAGCTCACCATCGGTCCGCAGACCCGCTGCGCCGAGCAGCACAATCTGGACACTGCCGAGAAACGCACCGTAGGCCGCAATGGCCAAGCGTCGCGCCCGAGCGCGCGGTGCTCCCAACTCTCGATACAAGCGCGTGACGTAGTCGAGACGCTTGGACTGCACTCGCTCGTACACGGGGCGCACCACGGGATCGCCCGTAGCCGCGGAGGCCCCGATGGCGGCCTCAGCCCGCAGAAAGTCGATGCGATCCCAAGCCTCACGAAACAGTGCCCGCAGCCGGTCGGCTGGGTCGTCGATCGTCTCGAGCCGGGCGATCACGTCGTCGGTGGCGAGCCGTTCCCAAAGCTCGACCGTGCGCAGGACGAGGGCTGCGCGGTTGGAGAAGTGCCAGTAGAAGCTGCCTTTGGTGACGCCTAGCTCGGCCGCGAGCGGTTCGACCGCGACGGCCGGCAGGCCACCGCGCCCCCACGCCACCAGTGCGGCCCGTGCCCAGTCCCGTTCACTCAGATCAGCCATGGGTCTCGCGAGATCGACGCCACCATACGCAACCGTATGGCCCATACGCAACCGTATGGTACGGTCCCGGACATGAGCATTCCCCTCGACGAGCCCCCTCGCGCGCGCAAACGCTGGGCCGGCACGGCGGTACTGGCCATCGCCGCCGTCCATACCCTCCTCGGGGTGCTGCTGGGCGCCCGCGTCCTGCCCGACCCCCAGCTACAAGCGCGGGTGGGCGATCGCGTGATCTTGTTCGACCTCCAGCTGCTGATGGGGTCCAGCGCAGACTTCGTGACCCTCACGCTGTTTTGGTTCCTGTTTTTCGGGTTCGCGCTCGCCCCATTCGGCGCACTGATGCGACACGTGGAGCGAGAGCGAGAGTTGCCGCGGTTTGTCGGACTCCACCTCGCCGCCTTGGGCCTCGGCGGGGGATTGCTCCTGCCGGCATCGGGTTTCTGGTTCGCCCTGCTCCCCGCCTTCAACGTGCTCACCGGACGCTCTCAGAGCTAGCCGACCCGGCGCAGCGTCACGTTCGCTTGACGGACGCGACGGGGCGCGAGTTGGCCGCGGCCCGTGACGCCCGTTCGCTTCTCCGTTCCTGCCGGTGCCGGCGGCACAGCTGGGCATGATGCCGTTGGGCGCGGGTCGCTCGGCGGCGAGCTTCTCGGGCCACCGGGCGTCGGTTTGACTCGCGCCGCAAGCGGGCCGTGAGGCATCATCTCGACCTTATGACGCACGAGTCCCCCAGCGCCGTCGTTCGCGACGGGTTCCCCCCCGTCTTTTGGGTCGCGAACGGCATCGAGCTACTGGAGCGATTCGCGTACTACGGAATCTATCTCACGCTGGGCATCTATCTCGACCAACTCGGCTTCAGCAAGGGCCAGCTTGGTTGGGTGCAAAGTCTCGTGCTCGCCGTGTCGTACATGGTGCCGATCGTGTCGGGTACCCTGGCCGATCGTCTGGGCTTCAAGCGCGTACTGATCGTCTCTTACTTGTCGTACCTCCCGGCCATTTTAATGATGATTGTCGCCGAGTCGTTCTCGGCCATCGCGTTGGCGATGCTGACCATCGCGTTGGCCGCAGGAATCTTCAAGCCCCTGATCTCGGGCACGATTCGCGCCGTCACGTCGGGAAACAACAAGACCCTCGGGTTTGGCATCTTCTACGCGATGGTCAACGTGGGCGGTTCTCTCGGACCCATCGTCGCCGGCAAACTGCGCGTCTTGGGGTGGCAGCACGTGTTCACCGCGGCCGCCATCGCCGTCGCCGCGATGCTGGTCATCACCATCTTGTACTACGAAGAGCCGCCGCGCGAGCGGTCGGACGCCACCTTGCTCGGCAAGCTCAAGGAGATTGGCGAGGTCTTGGTGGACTTGAAGTTCACCGCGTTCCTCACGTTGCTGGGTCTCCTGTTCTGGTTGCCCTTTTGGTGTTTTTTCAATTTGTGCGCCCTGTACGTTGACAGCGATCTCGACACGGCGAGGTTATATGTCCAGTTTGAGAGCCTCTTCGGGCCGGGAGTCGCTGGTTTCTTTGCCCACCGCGACGACGCCGGCGTCATGCGGATCCTCGGCGAGACCGTGTCCCACACGGGCTGGGTCATCATGGTGTTCCAAGTCGGGGTCTCCCGCGTGATCGAGCGCTTCCGGGCGATCCCCGTCTTTCTCGGCGGACTGACCCTGGTCAGCGCGGGGTTCGTGCTCCTCGCCCTCGCCAAGACCGTGGACCCGGCGCTTCTGTTCGCCGGTATCGCGGTGTTCGCCATCGGTGAAATGGTGGCCGCACCGCGGATCCAAGAGTACATCACGTGGCTCGCCCCGAAAGAAAAGGCTGGCTTGTACATGGGGAGCAACTTCTTGGCGGTCGGCCTGGGCGGGGCCCTCAGCGGCGTGACCTACACCAGCTGGTACGGGGGTCTCGGCGAGACCGGCCACCCGGAGCACGTCTGGCTCTACCTCGCGTCCCACGTCGCCTTGGCGATTCCCGTGTTCGTGTTGTTCGGGCGGCTCGCGGGGGAGTTCGCCGAGCGCGACGCCTGAGCGGTCACCGGCCGACGCCGCGTCGGTTCACCGACTCGCGCCTATTCCGGCTCAGACACGGCCCACGGGGCCAACGTGGCACCACGCCCCCCACACACGCCTTCACGGACACGATAGTCACCGTGGGCGAAGTCGGTGAAGACCTCGGCCACGGTTGCGACATCGCTGCTGAGTTCGTGCCCCAACTCCGCGCGAGCCCCCTCGAGATCGATCTGCTGGACCACGGTACCGGAGCCGGGATCATATCGCCGCCCGTAGGCCGTGAAGTCCGGCGTCTCGGGTACAAAGCAATTGTCGTCGAACTCGTTGTCCACCAGATGCGACTGAGCAAAGTCGGTGGCGGCGTCCGGATCGATCCAGCTATCGCCCTGGCCGATATAGCCCACGTTGTCCCAGGTGTTTTCCGTCGCGGCCGCCCGCAGACCCTGGATCACATTGCCGCGCACCGTGTGGCCCTTTGCGAAGACGCGCAGAAAGGCGATGCGATCCACCCCCACGAAGGTGTTGTTGAGCATCCGCAGATCATGGCCGTTGCGAGCGAACGTCTCTTGCTCCTCCTCCCCCCCCTCCCCGCCGAGGCTCGGGGCCTCGGCCATCACGAGATTGTGGGCAAATGTGATGTTCGAGGAGACCCACGTGCCCATCCCGCCAATCTCGCGGAACAAGTTGCCGCGGATCTCGATTGGCCCCGCCGCCGGGTTCTTGAAGAAGAACGCCTGCGGCACGTGGTACACGAGATTGTTCTCGATCAGGATCGAGCCGGTTCCGATACAACCGGGATCCACGTAGACCTCGCACGACAAGGTGGTCACCGCGCCGTAGTGCTGCGCGTCGGTTGTCGTATCCCAGGTCTTGGTCTCACCGCCATCGATCGGGATGAGATCGTGCAAGATGTTGCTTCGAATCGAGACGTTGTACGGCCCTCCCCAGTCGCCGCGATTGATCCGAATGAGCCCGACATTGGTCGCACCCTCGGCCGCGTACTCGTAGACCTCAATGTGACGAATCTCGATGTCGTGCGTCTGGTTGACCGCCTTCGTCCCCTGAGCGCTCCCACCGCTGAGCAACACCGCTCCGCGGTGCAATGTGAGGTCCTCGAAGCGCCAGTGCGCAGTCTCTTGGGTCAAGCTGCCCACGTGGATACTGCCGGCCCCCGAGGCGCAGGCACGTTCGCCCGGAAGGGAGCGCACCCGGATGGGGGCCGCGGCCGTGCCTGAAGCGACGCTGTAGCCCTCGAGCTCCGCCCAGGCCGGAAACGACAGCGTGCCGATCGTGATGAATCCCCGCTCGACGCCCTCATCGGGTTCGTTCCAACTTGTCGCCCGGTACGGGTGGGCGTGCGTATCGTCGTACACCCCGCCTCGCAAGTAGATCACGTCGCCGGGACCGGCGAGACGGACAGCCGCCTGGGGAGTGGCGAATGGCTGGCTGAAGGTGCCCGGATCGGTGTCGCTCCCCTCGGGGGACACGTACCAACAGCGGCCGGCCTCCGCCGCCTCGCACACTTCGCTCGCGCTAGGGGAGCGCCGGGCCGGACGCCGAGCCCCCTCGCAACCGACCACCGGGGCCGGATCCACCGCGCCGCCGGGGACCGTCGTCTCGCTCGGCGTGCTGTCACCGGCCGAAGTGTCCTCGCCCCCGGCACCGGTCGGGTCTGCGACACTCGAGCTCGGCGTGGGATCCGGTGCCCCCTGACTGCAGCCGATCGGCGTGCAAAGGGCCGTGACGACCAACCCAGAGCGCATTCGACCGGCTGAACCTCGTCCCCAACAGACCATGGGATCGGGGTAGCACTGAACCGCAGCGCGTCACCGAGTCATTTCGTGCCGTTCCGCCCGCGAGCGGGGCGCCGGGGCTTCGCCCCACCGTTGGCCGGGTCGCCCCGCCCACGCTACGACCCCGACGACAAGATGGCCCGTTCAAAAAGTACACTATACTGTGCAGTGAATAATGTGGCCAAGCGATCCCCGCTCCTGGCCATGGTCCCGCGTTTGGTCGCCGGCCCGCCCCCGTCTCCGCCACCACCGGTGGTCACCGGCCCGGTCGGTGCGCGCCCGGCTGTTCGTCGTACCCGTGGTAAAGTCCGCGGCCGTCGGCGCACAAACCTAACGAGTCGCACCACCGCTGCCGGACGCACGCGACCCCGCTGCGATCCCGAAGAGGTCACGTTGACGCGAAAGAAACGAGACACCAGCAAGAAACGCGAATCCATCTTGGATGCGGCGGTCGAGGCGTTCGTGCGCGAGGGCTACGAAAACGCAAGCATGGATCGCATCGCCGAACTTGCGGATGCGTCGAAGCGGACCGTTTACAACCACTTCGCCAGCAAGCAAGAGCTTTTCAACGCGGTGATCGACCGCTTTCTCGAAGAGTCGGACAAGCTCAAGGCGATCGAGTACGCCCCGGCGCGTGGGCTCGAAGCCCAGCTCCTCCAGTTTGTCGACGCCAAACTCGCGGTCATCGAAAACCCCTCGTGGCTCGGGCTGTCGCGCGTCGCCCTGGACATGCTCATCCGCGACACGGACTTGGCCCGCGAGTCGCTGGCGCGCTACCAAGCCGGCGATGTGGCCCTCATCAACTGGCTCAAGTCCGCCCACGCGGACGGCCGGCTTCACGTCCCCAACGCCAAACTGTCTGCGACCGTGTTCTGGTCCCTCGTCGGCGGCGCGCTCTCCTGGCCGCAGCTGTTGGCGGGGCCGATGAACCCACGGCAGGTACGGACGTTGAAAAAAGAGATCGTCGAGACGTTTCTGTGCCGTCACCGTATTTGACCGCCGCAAAATCGACGTCCGTCGATCTGTCGCGAGTCCGTGGCCGGTGAGCCCCTACTCCGACCCTAGGAGACGCCAGGCCTCGACGCCCAAGAACAGCACACAGGTCACCACGCCCAAGACGGCGACCACGTCGTCCCCCCCGTCGGCGCGCCGTCTTGTCGCCGCATTTTCAGCAACGTGATGTGCATCGCCAAGAACACGGCGAGCAACACGGCACTGGTCACGCGCGCGAGGGACTCGAGGGGAAACCACATCGCCAAACCCCACGCCACGGCGCCGACGATGATCGTGGCTCGAATCGGCGTCTGCGTGCGGGGACTGACGACCCCCCACGAAGCCGGAGCCGTCCCCTGACTGGCCATGCCGTGGATGATCCGAGAACCCATGATGATTTGCATCAGCGCGCCGTTGACCCCGGCCACCATGCTGACCACGCCCATCGCGACCTGTGCGAGACGACCGTGACCCGCCACAACGAGGGCCAACGGCGTGTGGCTCCGCGACAGCTCGCCGAGCGGGACGGCGGCCAGTGTCACTACGGAGACCACCACGTACAATCCCGTCGTGATGCCGAGCGACCATAGAATCGCCCGAGGGACGTTGCGAGACGCATCCTCGGTCTCCTCGGCCATGGTGACGACGTCCTCGAAACCGACGAACGCGTAAAAGGACAACACCGCCCCGAACCACACGCCGGGTGCAGCGAGTGCAGTGAACTCGGGCCACGCGAGTGATCCCGCGAGGTCGCCCCGGCTCAGCGCCATGTAGACCACATAGAACAGCCCGCCCACCTCGATCAGGGTGATGACCACGGCCACTTTGACCGACTCGCTGACCCCCCAGCTCGCGATTGCGCACAACGCCAGGGTCAGGGTCGAGACGCCGACCCACGCCGGCAGGGGGGTGATGTCTTGCACGAATCCGACAAACGCGACGATCAACGTACCGGCGGAGACCGCCCCGGTCGCGATCACGGCCCAGCCGGTGGTCGTGGCCCAGCTCGGCCGCCGAAACACCGCCCCGACGTAGTGAGCCGGCCCGCCGCTGCGCGGGAACCGGGCGGCCAACGATCCCAGCGTCAGCGCGCTGAACAACGCCACGGTCGCGGCGACAACAAACGAAAGCGGCGCCGCCAACCCGGCCTGCCCCGCCACCTTGCCGATCAGCGCGTAAAACCCCCCGCCGACCATCGTGCCGACGCCGTACAACGTCAGCAGCGGGAACGAGAGGGTGCGACGTAGAGCCGGGCCAGCCGGGGCCGACTCGGTCGTGGAGCCCGCCGCGGACCGATCGGTCGAACGGTCTTGTGCTCGTGAGGACATTCGATTCGCTTTCACCCCATGCATGCCCCGCGACGGCACGTTCGCGCAAGCGGGGCCGGCGGGCACGACCGACGCCGGCCGAGATACCCGACGTTGCCCGCGAACCGCGTCGGCGCGCCACCAGTTCGACGCACCAGGGTCGCGATCAACGAGCGAGCCAGTAGGCCGCGTAGAACATGAAGGTGTTGGTCACTGCGTGCACCAGCAAGCCCGGCACCACGCTGTTGCTGCGGAGTCGCAACCAGCCCAGAAAACCGCCCCAACCGGCGGCCATCACCAAGCCCCACGGACCGCGAGGAAAACCCGCGGCAAAGTGAAGGGCTCCAAACCACAGCGCTTGCGCCACGACGGCGCCGCCGCGGGCGACGCGACTGCGATGGGGCGCCAATGCGTCGAGCAATACCCCACGGGTGACGCACTCCTCCGCGAACGCGTTCGCGCTGGCCACCACCGGAATCGCCAGCAAAACCGAACCGACCGAAAACATCGACAACGCCTGCCGCATGAACTCGCCGCCGGCACCCACGTCGCGCGTGATCACGACCCAGCCCGTCATGGCCGCAATCGTGGCGAGCAGGCTCCCCACCCCCCACGCCGTCACGGGACGGGTGAACGGGTTGGGACCGCGGAACCACGCGCTCGGGGCCGGCGGCAACCGGGCCGTCCCAGCCAAGTATCGCGCGCCGATGGCGAGCAGCAGCACCAGGTTCCAGCCGAGCGCAGGGAAGCCAAGCCACGGCCAGGCCAACGCGTTTCGTGACGCGACGACGCCCAGCACAACCAGCCACGGGAACAGCGAGCGTCGCCAACCGCCAGTGTACGTGGCGACGACAGCGAGCCCGGCCACCGCCAGCGTCTGCGCCGACGCTGGGTACGGCCTCCACACGAGCCAGACCGCATCGACCCCCAGCGCGAGGTAGAGCGCCCGCGTTGCCCACGAAGCCGGAGCGTCTTGCATGATCGATAAAATCGAGCAATTGCTCAGTTTTGTCAAACCAAGCTGAGTTACGTTCGCCGGCGCTGCCCGATTCTCGCTCCAGAACGCGACCCACCCAGGCCCGCGCCATTCGAACGCGCGAGCGGCTGATCGTTGCGACCGCCGACCTGATCGCGGCCAAGGGAACCGCGAGCGTGACGACCAACGCGGTCGCGGAGCGAGCCGGGGTTTCCATCGGCACGCTGTACACCTACTTCGCCGACAAGCAGGCCCTGATCGAAGCGTTGCTGGAGCGCTACTGGACCCGGCTAGAAGGCGCCTTGTCGACCGCCCTACACCGCGGTCAGCCGGCCGATTGGCGCGCTCACCTGGACGCGGTTGTCGACGCGTTTGTGAGGTTCTACCGTGATGAACCGGGTTACCGGCAGCTGTGGCTCGGCACTCAAGCCGGCGAGACGTGGGCTCGGACCGGAGTCCAGTGGCTCGACGCGTTGACCCCCAAAGTCGCCGCTGCGGTGCAGCACTGGTTTCCCACTCACTCCCCGACCGATGCGGTTGCCGTCGCCCGGACCCTCATTCTCGTCACTTCGCATCTCGTGACGGCGGCCTTGCGCGACGCGGGCCCCGCTGGACAAGCGCAGATCCGAGAAACGAAAACCGTCCTGGTCGGCTACGTCCGCGAGCGCCTCGTCGACGGCCCGTAGCGGCCGGATCGCGGATCCGTGCGGCCGACCGGGTCCGCTGGCTTTGCGCCGCGCTCGTCCGCATCGCCGCGACGACGCCGGCCGAGCGCGGAGGCGGGCTCGAACGCGTGGGCGCCAGTGAGGCGGCGGCCCCCGCCGCGACCGGCGGGTCCGCAGCGGGCTCGCGAAGCCGCAGGGTGCACGTCGTCGAATGGGACCCTGCGACGGCGCAACCCCAGCTTGGTCCGCGGGGTCGCGCGGCCCGATCCGAAGGCTGGCACGACCTCAAGAACGCCCGATAGACGAACGAAGCCGCATCGGCTCGTGTGCCGTCATCGGCACGCGCCGGAGACCGCTATGTTTGGATTCAAAAAGCCCAGCGAGGACGTCGAAGAGCTGGACCCGTCGCCCGCGGTCCCGATCCCACCGCGACCGGCCCCCAGCGTGACCCCGCCGCCCGCACCTGCGGCCGTCGCTCCCCCCAAAGCACCGCCGGCCCCCGTGGCGGCGCGGACGGCTGCCCCCGTGCCCACCCCGTCCGCTCGCGGGACCCACATCGCCGCGGACGCCGAAGTCCACGGCAGCATTCGATCGGCGGCCGGCCTCGACATCGCCGGTGAAGTCAACGGCAACGTCCACGCCCAGGCCACGGTGGTCATCGACACATCCGCTTGCATCCTGGGCGACGTGTGCGGCGACGATGTGATTGTCCGCGGCCGCGTAGAAGGCCAGATCGTGGCCAAGGGCAAACTCACCATCTCCACCACGGGACTGGTCCTCGGTGACATTGTGGTCCGGTCGCTGCTGATCGAGGACGGCGGCACCCTACAAGGTCAGTGTCGCATGGGTGCCAACGCCTCCGACGCGCCCGCGAATGCGAACGCCCCGCAAAATCCGCCGGCACCACCCAGCGAAGCGATGACGGTGTCCGACGACGACGAGTCGATCGAAGTGTTTGTACCCGACGTATCGGCGGCCGAGCGCTAACCCGGGCTCGGAGCGCCGGCCATCCCGTAGCCGGGCGCAGCGCCCTCTGGCACGCTGGCGGGGATGTCGGAGTCACTGGCCGATCTCCACCTGCACCTGTACGGCGCGATCCCAGCGTCGCTTTGGCACGATCTGATCGCCGGCCGCGATATCAACTGGCACGACTACGAGCGGGCCTTCGCGGCCGCCTACGGGCGCCACGTGGACATGGCCGGCGTGCTCGGCCAATGTGACCGCAACTCGTCACAATGGCGGAGACACTTTGAGTTTGGGAGCGACGACGCCGGCAACTTCGATCGCTTCCAGGCGAAGTTCAATCTGTTGATCTCAAGCAGCGCGCTTGCGGGCCTCGACGGGTCCGCGTCCCCGTGGCGAGCCGTCGAGCTCGAGTTGGATCGGGTTGTCGACGGGCTGGCCCACCAGCAGCGTCGCCACGGGGTGGACTACGCCGAGTACCGCATGATGTTCGGCCCACGGCACTCGCCGGCCACGGTCGAGCGAGCGGCCCGACGCATCTGCTACGCGATGGGGCAGCAGTCCGCGACCACCATGCGACTCGCCTTGAGCCTGCCCCGCGCCGATCCGTGGCCGATGTGGGGAGTGGTGCAAGCGGTTCTCGCGTCGGACGTGGGCTCGTCGCTCACGGCGATCGATTTTTGCGGCACCGAGGAGGGCTTCCCTCCGCAAGCCCTCGCCGGCGTGCTCGCCGATGTCCATCGCTTCAACGCTCGACACCCCGATCGTGCGATTGCCACGTTGGTTCACGTCGGCGAAAGCTACCGCGACAAGACGTTAGAAAGCGCCGTGCGGTGGGTCCACCAAGCCGCCGTCGGGGGCGCTCACCGTCTGGGGCACGCCCTCGCCTTGGGCATCGACCCGCAGCGGCACCGCGATCAAACCCGCCACGAAAGCCCGGCGGAACGTCTCGACCAAATCGCCTACGACCTTGAGCACGCGGTCGAGCTGCGGCGCTTCGGCGTACGGGTCGACATCGACGAGCTCGGACGCGAACGACTCCAGCGCCAAGCCCAATCGCCAAGACAGTCCATCGCCGTGCACTATGACCAAGACCGCGTGGACCAGGTCCGACGCCGCCAGGAGTTCGCGATACACGCGCTGCGCGACCGAGGCACGATCATCGAGGTCTGCCCGACATCCAACTACCGCATCGCCGGCCTCACTCACTGGCCGCAGCACCCGCTCCCGCGATTTCTCGCGGCCGGCTTGCGAGTCGTGGTGGGAAGCGACGACCCGGGGCTGCTGGGGACCTCTCTGCGACAAGAGCTCTCGCTGGTCGGCTCGGAGATCGGCGTGACCGCAACGCAATGCGACGCGCTCGTCGCTCAGGCCTGGGCGGCTCGCAGCGAGTGCCTAGCGGGTCGCCGCGGCGTCGGGTGAGCCATGGTTCAGCGCCCAGTCGACGACCCAAGTCTGCACGGCCGCGCGCTGCTCCGGCGTCGCGCCAGAGAAGGCGTGCCCCACTCCCGGCAACGACCGCAGCTGGTTGTCCGCGCCGACCCGAGTGAGCTCCTGGTGCAACCGCTCGCTTTGGCCGAACGGGACAATGCTGTCGACCGTCCCGTGAATCAGCAGCGTCGGCGGCGCATCCGCCGACGCGTACTCGCGTGGTGAGTAGCGGCTCAGGATGTCCTGCGCGCGCGTCGGCTGTTCGTTGGGATCGAACCCAAACAACGCGCGTGCGAGATCCAGTCGTTCGTGGAGCGACCCGGGCAACTCGGCCACCATCTGCCGCACGCGGACCACATTCTCGGCCCGGTACAAGCGCGCGAGGTCAGTTGGCGGATAGACCCCGATGACGTAGCGAACCTCCACGCGGGGGTGGTCGAGAGCAAACCTTGCCGGCGCCGCGTAGGCGGCGAGTAGTCCCAGTTGGCCTCCCGCGGACTCACCCAAAATTCCCAGGTTGTCGAGGTCAAACCGGTACCGCGACGCGTGGACGCGGATCCACTCCACGGCGGCGAACACGTCGTGAATGCAGTCGGGAAAGGGCGAACGACCATTGCGCGCCAACGTGTAGTTCGGACTCACCACGGCGAAGCCCGCGTCCCGAAGGCGCCCAATCGCCCGGTTGAACCGATTGATGTTCACCGTTTCCTTGCTCCCCGTGACCCAGCCGCCGCCGTGGAGGAACAGCAGCACCGGTCGCGGTCCATCCACGCGGATCGTGGGAAGGTAGACATCGAGGGTCTGATCGCCGTGGTACGGCACCCCGAACTCCACTTGCCCCTGCAATATGGGCGCCTCGTGACGGGCGAAGAACCCCCACAGGCCGATACCGGCGATGGCCAGCAATAGAGACACCGAGGCGAATGTCCGACCGAGGATCCGACGCATCGCTCGGGAGGGATACGGCGACTCGCGGCGCGCGTCGAGGCCGTTGGTGTGCGAGTGGGGAGATCGGCCGCGGACCACGGCTCTGGCGGAGAAGTCGCGGTTGTCGGCGACGGCCGGTTGCAGTGAAGTGGACCTTGCGTGACGCGACGGGACCCGGCACCCTCGGTAGTCCTCCGTGTCACAACCCTCGTCTGATCTCTCGTCGCGGTGGCGGCCGTTTGGAGGCCACTGTCTGTTCGTCGTCGTGGGCCTCTGCCTCGGCGCGAGTTGCGCAGCTGGCGCCAAGCCGGGCAAATCGTCGGATGAGACCACGGCCGGTCCGGCGACTGCGTCCGGATCGGACGAGGACGCTCCGCCGCCAGAAACCGCCGGCGGGGATGGGGACGGCGATGGCGATGGCGATGGCGATGGGGACGGCGATGGCGATGGCGACGGGGACGGCGATGGCGACGGTGATGGTGATGGGGACGGCGACACGGGCAGCGACAGCAACAGCGGCGGCAACACGACGAGCGAGACCGACTCGGCGGGCGACACCGACTCGGCTAGCGACACCGACTCGGCTAGCGACACCGACACCACCACCGACTCGGACACCACCGCCGATTCCGACACCACCGCCGATTCCGACACCACCGCTGATTCCGACACCGCCAGCGACTCCGACACCGCCAGCGACTCCGACACTGCCAGCGACTCCGACACTGCCAGCGACTCCGATGACACCTCCGACTCGGCCACGGATGACCCCGACGAGAGCGGCGATAGCTGGACTGGCGACGACTCCGGCACCGGGACTGGCGACTCGGCCACCCCCGACTCGGCCACCGCCGGGGGCGACTCGTGGACCGAGGACGACGATTCCGAAGCGACCGCAACTGCGACGGGCGATGCCGGCGACAACGAGGTCGAGGTATGCATCGCCGAGCCGGTCGCCATCGGAGAGTTCAACGAGATTGAACTCGAGGTCGACACGGTGGGCACGATCCAAGACTTTCGCATGGCGCTCGCGATCGAGCACGCCGACCTCGGACAGGTTTCGTTGGACGTGGCCAAAGAATCCAGCTGGGGGGACACGATCGGCTGGATCCTGAACAACAGCTGCAGCGGGGGACGCAACCTCGACGCCACATTTGCAGACGACGGCGGAGACGTGGTTTGCGCGGATTCCGACCCCACGTTGAGCGGCACGGTCCGACCACTGACCAGCTTCGATCGCTTCGACGGAAAGAGCGCAGATGGCGTGTACCTCATACGCGTTTGGGACAACCAGCTCGACGGATGGCTGGGAACCATCACCTCCGCGTGCATTCGCATCACGCTCGATTGACCAGGTCTTGCCCCGCCGCGGGGACTCCACGCCTCCGACGCGACTGACGCTGCCGCGCCGGCCGGGAGGCGGGCCAGCTAGCCCGACCCAACGTACGACCGGACGTGCTCGAGCACCTCGTCGTCGCTGAGAATGTGGTCACTCGCCTTGGCGAGGGCGATGACGTGTGACACGAGTCCGCGAGTCGGTTCGAGTGCCCGCTCGCTCAACCAGTGGATCACGTTGGACTCCCCGGACATCGGCCCGATCTCCACGCGCTGGTGTTTGCCGAACAAGCCCGCCGGCACCCCGGAGTACACCCGGTCGGCCAGTCCTTCGTCGCCCTTGCGCATGGCCTTGATGATCGCCGCCGCATGCACGCCAGTCGCCGTCCGGAACGCATCGTGCCCCACCAGGGGGTACTGCGGCGGGATCGGGACCTCGCACGCCCGGCTCACCGCCTCGCACCACGGCACGAGATTTCTCAGGTCGTACCCGGACAACTCGCCGAGGAGCTTGAGATTCATCAATGTCTGGTCAAGCGACGCATTGCCGACCCGCTCCCCGATGCCCAACGCGGTCCCGTGAATGCGATCGGCCCCGGCTTCGAGCGCGACGATGTTGTTGGTCACGCCCAACCCGCGATCGTTGTGTCCGTGCCAGTCGATGCCCACCTCGGGTGCCCCGATGGTCTCGAGCAACAGTCGAGTGAACGCAATCAGGTCACGTACGCCATCCGGCGTGACGTAGCCCACCGTGTCACACAGGCACAGGCGGGTCGCGCCATGCTCCACGGCGCAGCGAAAGAGTTGATCGAGCACCCGCGGCGTCGAGCGAGTGGTGTCCTCGGTCACGAAACACCAGGGCAGGCCGCGCTCGCGGCACAAGTTGCCGGCCGTGGCCGTGCGCTGCAGCAAGCGGCTCAGATCCCAGTCTTCGGTGTAGAGACGAATCGGACTCGAGCCCAAGAACGCGTAGACGGTGATCGGCGCCCCGCAACCGTCGGCGATATCGCCAATCGCATTGATGTCGTCGACGTGCGTCCGACCGGCACACGCGTACTCGATGCCCAATCGCTCCTTCTCGGCGAATCGCACCAAATCGGTCACGTCACTCACCGCCCGAGGCCCGGCCGCGGGCAGGCCCAAGTTCACCGCGTCCACGCCCAGTGACGCGGTCAGTCGAATAATCTCGCGCTTGGCATCGAGTGAGGGGTCCTTCACGGACGGAGACTGGATGCCGTCACGCAAGGTCTCGTCAAAAAAAGAGACTCGCCGCGTCAACGGGCTGAGCGGACCCCGACGATTGCGACGGTTCCAATCGTACACGAGCCCGTCCCAGGGTGAATCGTCGACATGCCGGTCCATGTTGAAAGCATACCAGGTCCACGTCGCCGGCCAGTCCAACCTCGCCGGCCGACCCGATGATGAGCACGACCCACCGACCCGCGTAGGGCGGTGCCACGCGAGCCTGGGCTCGGCCCGTCGAGCCGCCCCGCTCGCCACGAGCGCAGCCGTGGGGGCCGTCGGCCCGATCGAGTCACCGGACGCCGGCGCTCTAAAGTGCCCTTCGACCCGCCCGATGTGCGGGCGAGACCCGAATCGTCCGCCATGCCTGTTTCCCCGCAGAACCGCTCGGAGGCCGCGACACTGGCCATATTGGTCGTCAACCGCGACCGCGGCGTCGGACCGCAACTGCTCGCACGCGTCGCCAGCTGCCTGGCACCGTGGTCATCAAGCGACGCCGCGCGGCACCACACCACCCCGCCCGTCGACGAACCCGCAGGTGACGACCCAGCCGCCACCAGCTCGGCCCCCGCGGCTTATGCCGTGATGCAGGTCAAGGACAGCGACGAGGGCATCACCGCGATCGAGCGCGCCGCCGCCGGCGGCCGACCGTTCATGATCGCGTTTGTGGACGTCGATGCCGACCCACTCGGAACCGGCTTCGAAGTCGTACGTGAGCTGTGGACCAACGATCCCGCCCTACAGATCGTATTGTGCCACGCCGACGTCGACTTCTCGTGGGAGACGACCATCGAGCACACCGGCCGGGGCGAAGGACTCCATCTCATCCGCAACCCGCTGCAAGACGCCGGTTTGGGCCCGTTCGTCCGCCGCCTCTACGACCAATGGCGTCAGCAGTCCACCGCGTTCGCTCCCGCGGTTCTGCCCGCGCGCCCGCTCCAGCCCGGCGGGCAGCAGCCGACGGCCACCGTGACCGTGTCTCCCCCCTTGGCCAGCGGCGGCTGAGCCGGACATCGCGGCGACGGGACGTGCACGGCGTCGTCAGACCCGCCGCGATGCACGAGCGCCGACCGACCGCCATCGTCGAGCGGTCCAGCGTCCGGCGCGGGCTGCCACCGGGCTTGAGGGGGTCTGCGGCGGACTCGGACGGGCCGCGTCCCGCGAGGTTGCTCGTCCTCGGCGAGCCGACAACACTTCGGGAGTGACAGCGGGCACATACGGTCCTCGGATCTGCTGCCTCGATCTCGACACCTTCTTCGTGTCGGTCGAGCGCGTGCTCGATCCGTCGCTGGAGGGCCGACCCGTCATCGTCGGCGGTCGTCCGGGGACGCGGGGAGTCGTGACCGCGGCAAGCTATGAGGTTCGTCGCAGCGGCGTGCACTCCGGGATGTCGCTCACCCGCGCTGCCGCCCTCGCGCCCGATGCAGTCTATCTGCCCGGACGCCGCGGCGAGTACTCGGAGTACTCGCGGCGCGTCGTCGAGATCGTACAGCGGTTCTCGCCGGTTGTTCGCACGGCGAGCATCGACGAGATGTTTATCGACTTTCGTGGACTCGAGCGACTCTACTGCTCCCCCGATGACGCCTCGGCCGACCACACCATCGAACGCACCGTGCGGCGCTTGGCCGAAACGATCCGCGACGAGCTCGGACTCCCCGCCAGCGCTGGCATCGCGACCACGCGCACGGTCGCCAAAATCGCGAGCGGGTTGGCCAAGCCGGCGGGGGTGCTGCTCGTGCCGCGGGGACACGAGCCCCGCATGTTGGCCCCCCTGCCCGTTCGCAAGTTTCCCGGCATCGGCAAAGTCGCGGCGCAAGAGCTGTCGCGCCGCCAGATCCACACCCTCGGCGACCTTATGCAAGTGTCGCGCACGACCCTAGACGACGTCTTCGGCGCTTGGGCCGGCCACGTGGCGTCGGGACTGCGGGGAGAAGGTCGAGCCGACCTGGGGCGCGACCGACCGGCCTTTTTCGAGCACGATCGCGACGGCGACTCGGTCGGCAGCATCTCGAACGAACGCACCTTCTTCGTCGACGAGGGCGATGAGTCCATCATCGCGGCCATGCTGTGCAGTTTGGCCGAGCGCGTGGCGTGGCGCGCTCGCAAGCGCGGCGTCAAGGCGCGGACGATCGGGCTCAAGCTACGCTACGCCGACTTCACCACCTTGACGCGTTCACGCACCATCAGCCCCACCGACGCCGAGCCCGATGTCCTCCACGCCGTCACCGAGCTGTACACCCAGGCGAAGTCGCGGCCCCTTCCCGTGCGGCTGTTGGGAGTCAGCCTCAGCAACCTCACGCCGGCGGATCAACTCGACTTGTTCCCGCAACGCGCTCAACTCCACAACGCGGTGGATGTGCTGCGAGCGCGCTATGGGTTTGACGCCGTGCGGCTCGCAAGCGGCCGCCCGACCAAGCAAGCGTCTCAGTCGGACCGGCCCCCGACGCGACGACCCGGTCGGCGGCCCGAGTAGGCGACTCACCGACACGTTCGCCTCGGGCCGGGTCTCGTCCTGGCCGTTCCCCGTCGGGCGGGTCCACGGGCGTGCCCGACCGCTCCGCCCCGAGTGAGCGCCGTCTCGGACCTCCTCCCTCCGCGCCGATGCGATCGGACTAGACTGAGGATGTGTCGTCCAAGCGGACCCTCGTCGTCGGCGTTCTCGAGCCGCTGCACCCAGACTCGCTCGACCCGTACGACTCGCTCGACTTCGTCTCGATGGCCGTGGCCGATCAGATGTACGAGCGCCCCTACGTCGCGACGGCCTCCGAGAAGCCGGAGCCCCAGCTGTTCACCCAGCGCTTGACCACCAGCGGCTCCCGATTGGTCGCTCAGCTTCGGCCCACCGCCACGTTCTCCGACGGGTCTCCGGTGACGAGCCTCGACGTGGTCCGCTCGCTTTCTGCCACGGGCCTGATCACGCGCTTTGCAGACATCGAAGCGGGCCCAGACGGGATCGGATTTCGTCCCCGAGGGTTTTCGGGCAGCTTGGAGCACGAGCTGAGCAAGCCGTGGTGCGCTATCTCGAAACGGGTCGCCGGTCGCCCCACGGGTTCGGGTCCGTTCGCTCTCGATCCTCAGATGCGTGGTGAAGACGTCGCGCTCGTGCGAAACGAGCACTACGATGGCAAACCCGCCTGGTTCGAGCGCGTGGAGCTGCGTTGCTTCGCCCGCCGCGGTGGGGTCGACGGGCTGTGCGATGCCATGCTGGCCGGAGACGTGCACCTGACCTGGGCGCTGGATCGTACCACCAGCGAGCGCTTGTCGGGCTTGCGACGTTCGTTTCAACCGGGCGACGGCACCGCGATGCTGTGGTTCAACACCGATCGGCTCCGCGATGGGCGGGTTCGCCGGGCCCTGTGCTCAGCGATCGACCGCTACGCGATCACCCAAAGCTCGTACTCAAACCCGGCTGCGTTCACGGCCCGCGCCGCGTTGCCTCCCCGCATGGGGTCGGCCCGCGACAACCACCGCTACGACCCCGAGGCCGCCCGGGAGCTGCTCCGACAGGCGGAGTTTGGCGATCGGCGCTTGAATATGCTGGTGATCTGGGGAACACGCGGCTACCTCCCTGACCCGATGGGGTGGGCCAAGGAGATTCAACGTCAGCTCGCACAAGTCGGACTCCAGGTTGAACTCGAGCAAACGAAGGATCCGGTCGACTACCAACGGCAGATTCGCGCGAACCGCTACGACCTGCTTCTCGGGGGCTGGAGCGCGGACACCAACGATCCGGCCGATTTTCTCGAAGCGCTGCTCGATTCCGCATTCGTCCCCGCGGCGGGCGACAATCGAGCCGCCGGCTGCAACTTCGGTCGCTGGGCGAATCGGAGTACCGATCAGGCGCTGGTCCGCTTCCGCCGCGAACGCTCGGACAAGAACGAGGCCGCCGTGCTCGACACCATCCGCGAGGATCCGCCGTTTTTGGCTCTTGCCTACGGCCCTGCGGTCATCGTGCACACCTGGGATCTCCAAGGCGTTGTGGCCCGCCGGAGCGCCTATCTCGAGGTCGACCTCGCGGATTTGTCCCGTCGCTAGACGACCGCGCCGTCAGCCCCCGCCTCGCCCCAGGCACGCTCGGGCGATCGTTTGGTGAACGAGCCACGGCGCGTCACCGCAGCGGCAACGCAGTGAGCGAACTCGCGCGTTCCGCCTTCGGGCTCGGTTCACTTGCGTTGTCGAGTTCACAGCGAGTCGCGGCTTCGTCGGATTGCAGTCACACTGACGAAACGGGGCCGGGGCAGCCTCCGCGCTCACTCATGTTACGCTCCAAGTTTCCCGCGCTCCTCGGAGGCACCCTCTTCGTCTGGTCGTCCGCTTGTGCAGAGGTCGACCGCGATCCGGGCCTCGACTCTGAACTCGAACCGCTGACGGCTCGCGCGGTTTTGTCCGACCTCGAACGCTGTGGCGACCTGCGTCACGACACCTTGGAGCGCGCGTGCGATCGGGCCGATGAGAGCGCTTCGGTGCTCGGTGCCCCCCTCACCGCGACCAACCCGCGCCGCGTGTGGGACGCGCGGACCTTCGGCGTACGGATGACGGACGTCGACGGCGCGTACGAAGGTGTGGTCTCGTTTCGACCGCCGCGCGACGGTGAGTACGTGTTCTACCTAGGCACGCCGAACGTGCCGTTTGAGATCAAAGCGGGAACGGAGTCGGTTCCGCTCACCTGCTCGCGCTACGTGGCGGGACTCGAGGACGGCTGCGAGGAGCTGCGCGGCGCCTACGTGGTCTCGCTGCACAGCGGGACCAACTACCGCGTTGAGTTCGGGCCCTCGTCCGTCGGCTGGACGCGGCTCCACATTCGCCGGCGTCGGCTCGCCGGCGAAGATGCCTCCGACCCGCGACTCGACTGTGTCAGCGAGGAGCTCTCCGGATTGGCCCGCGTGTGTGATTTCGCAGCCGACAGCGTCGCCATCAATCCGGGCACCCTCGGCGAACTCGGCACCCCCGTCGCGACCGACACGTCGTACGGCGTGCGCATGATCGAACTCGGCGGCGCCCGAGAGGGCTCGTTGTCGTTCACCCCGCCGTACACCTCGGACTACGTGCTGTATCTCAACACCCCCACGCTGCCCGTCGCCGTGCAAGCCGACGACAACGAGGTCGCCGCGAGTTGCGGCGCGTGGATCTCCGACGAGCTCGCCACCGAGGCCATCGGCGAGACGTGCGATCCGATCCGCGCCGCCATACGGTTTCCATCGTTGTCCGGAGGCGTGGAGCACCGCATCGAACTCGGCCGCACCGACCAAGCATGGGTTCGTGCGGTGCTCGTCCCCACGGCGCCAGACAGCGACAACGACGGCGTGTCGGACGAGTTCGACGAGTGTCCCGACGATCCTTCGCTGACGGATGACAGCGACGATGACGGCCTGTGTGGAGACGACGATCCCTGCCCGGCCGATGCGAACAACGACGTGGACGGCGATGGCATCTGCGGCGACGTCGACAACTGCCCGGAGGACTCGAACGAGGACCAAGCTGACGGCGATGGTGACCTCATCGGCGATGCCTGCGACCCCTCCACGTCCGTGACGCTTGGCGACCTGCAGCGCTGCGGGCCCGCACGCCTGGACAAGCTCGACTTCGCGTGCGAGCGAACCGAGTTTACCCAAGCCCTGACCGCGACCGCGTTGCAGAACGACGCTGGCCCTCGCTACATCGAGCCCAACCGGGTCTACGGAGTCCGTCTGCGCGACAGATCGGACGGGACAAACGCGGGGCGACTGCGTTTTCGCAACCTCAGCTCGGTGCCACGCGAGTACCTCTTCTACCTCGGGACCCCCAACATCCCGTTCGACATCGTCGGCCCCGACGCAGAGGTGCCGCCCAAGCTGTGCTCGCAGTACATCGGAGATGATGTCGCCGATGCATGCCGCGAGTATCGCGGAGCGTACGCCGTCGTTCTGCAGCCGCGCACTACGTACACCCTCACGCTCGGTCCGGCCGCGCCGCAATCGTGGACGCGCCTGTTCGTGACCGATCGCACCGACCCCGGCGTCGTTCCTGACCACCTCATCGCGTGCGACGAGGGCGATCTGGCGTCGATGACTGAGGTGTGTCCAATCGCCGACGACACCACCTCGATCAATGCGGGCAATCTCGGCAGCCTCGCGCCGCCGGCGATCGAGACCAGCACGGCCTACGGCGTGCATCTGTTCGACGACTACGCGGTGAATGAGGGCAGCTTCACGTTCGTGCCGCCGTACACGTCCGACTACATGATCTACCTCGGCACGCCCAACATGCCGCTCGCCGTCAGCCTCGATGGCGAGCCCGTGGCCGGCTCCTGCGGTGACTACATCACCGACGAACTGGCGACAAACGTCACCGGCGCCCCGTGTTCCCCACTGCAAGCCGGACACCGCTTCGGCGCCCTCGAAGGTGGCCGGTCCTACCGCATCGAACTCGGCCCGATCGCACCGCAGGAGTGGGTGCGACTGGTCGTGGAGCCGACCGACCCCGACAGCGACGGCGATGGCGTGTCCGATGCGCTTGACGAGTGCCCCACGCACCCCTCCGCCACCGAGGACATCGATGGCGATGGGTTGTGTGGCACAGAGGACCCGTGCCCGCAAGACGCCCTCAATGATGCGGATGGCGATGGCTGGTGCGAAAGCGAGGACAACTGTCCCGCCACCACCAACCCCGCGCAAAGCGACGCGGATGGTGACGGAATCGGCGACGACTGCGACAACTGCGACGGGCCGGGGCTCGACCCGGACGCTGACGCCCTGTGCGACGGCGTTGACAACTGTCCTGATGTCAACAATCCCGACCAAGCCGACGAAGACGGCGACGGGCGCGGCGACGTGTGTGACGACGAGTTTGAGATTGTCTTGCTCCAGGATCTCTCCGGGTCATTTGGCAACGATATCGACCGAGTGAGCGAGCGGCTGACGCAGCTGCACGCGGCGGTCAACGAATGCGGAGACGCTCGTTTCGGTCTCGGCAGCTACATCGACAAACCCTTTTCGCCCTTCGGTTCCACCACGGACTACTCGTACCGAGCGGACCTGGGCCTGACCACCGACCTCGCCGAGCTGCAAGTCGCCTACGATGCGCTGGCACTGGGAGCCGGGCGCGACGGGCCCGAAGCCCAGCTGACGGCGCTGCTCCACGCCGCCCACGATGCCCAATCGTTCTACGGCTTCCAGCCCACCCTGACCAACCGGAAAGTCCTCGTGTTGTTCACCGATGCTCCGGCCCACGTCGCCGGTGACTGCAGCGACACACTGTGTACCTCTGGGGCCAACAATGGCGATGCCGTTCTCGATGATCTCGAGGACTACCCGAGCGTGGCGCAAGTCGGCGCGCAACTCCAAGCGGCGGAACTGGAGGTCGTGTTCGCGGTGACGTCGGGTCACGTCGAGGGCTACCAAGCGGTGCTCGACGAACTTGGCGTGCCGGGGCGGGTCGTCACGTTGTCCTCGGACAGCTCGAACGTGACCGAAGCGGTGCTCGAGGGTCTGGACTGCCCGGTCTCCGAGTAGACAGCCAACCGCTCGCGGAGGCCGTGGGCCGGTCGCGGGGACTCGCGCGCGCACAAAGTGCGCGAGTCCGGAGCCTCCAGCCCCGCGCCCGGCCCCGATCCAGCGATCCACCGCCGCCGAGCACCGTTTCGGCGCACCGCCGCCGCGCTCGCACGCCCGTGGTCGGAGCGCGAACGTCACCGACGCGGTGACGATCATCGGTCTCGGCGGTGTTCCACTGGTCGCCATGACCTTACGCGTTCGCTCACTGTCACTGATCGCCGGCGGCATGCTCCTCGCCACGTCGTTGCCCACCGCGGGTTGCGGAATCGGATCGGTTCGCGGCAACGGAAAACCCTCCACCGAGCGGTACCAACTCACCGGATTCGACCGCGTCCACACCTACGGGTCGCTCGACGTCGAGCTGGCCCTGGGCGAGGTGGAAAGCGTCGAAGTCACCTGCGACTCGAACCTGCATGAGCACATGGAGGTGACCGTCTACGGCGGCGAGCTCGAGTTTGACACCGATCGCGGGGTCTCGATCTCACCGCGCAGTACGTGTGTCGCCACCGTCACCGCCGTGCGCTTGTTGGGGGTCTCGACCACTGGCTCCGGTGAGATCCGGGTCCAAGGCTCAGCCCCCGAGCTCGCTGACGTACAGACCAGTGGATCCGGCGACGTACGAGCCGGCGACATCGGGAGCGAGCGGGTCGACGCGCGCACGACCGGGTCCGGCGACATCACCTTGGGCGGGGTGACGCACTACCTCGACGTGTCGTCCACCGGATCGGGCGACGTGAACGCCCGCGACCTGGTGGCCCAGCGCGTTTTAGCTCGGACCAACGGGTCCGGCGACATCGCGGTGTTTGCTCAAGCGGCCATCGACGCCAAGACCACCGGCTCGGGTGACATCGACGTCTGGGGCCAGCCGCCCGAACGCAAACACAGCAGCCACGGGTCGGGCGACGTGAAGTTCCACTAGAGCGACGATCGGAGATCCGTGCGATCTCTTGCGCCGCCCTCGCGAGCGAACCGCCGAGTCGCCGACCTAGAGCGCGGGATCGGGCGAGCGCCGTCGCGGGGACGCGGCCGCGAGCCCGTCCCCGAGTGGGCGCGAGCTGGAGACGAATCGAGCCCCCGCTCGCGCCGGTGCTCCTACGAGCGAGACAACCCCGGCCTTAGTCCAAACGAACGACCCGCGGCGCCAGCAACGGCTCGGGAAGGTCCACGATCCCGCCCAACGCGGTTTGGATGTACTGCACCATCACCTCCCGCTCGCCGATCGACGGGGTCAGCGCTCCACGAGCCTCGAACGCGGCGCGTAGTGCCTGGTACCCGTCGCCACCTGTCAGCAGGAAGTCGTTCGTGGCCACGGTGAAGAATCGACCGAGATCTCCTTGCGCGACGTAGTTATCCACGAGGACATCGGTCGTGCCGTTGTCGCGGGTGATGACCAGGCGTTGCACGCGTGAGGGGGTATCCAGCGAAACGGCATCCGACACGCCCGGACGGGAGGCATCGTAGGCCAGTTCGACGCCGGCAACCTGGGGAAAGCGGCCGTCGAGTGCCGGCACCCGACTCACCGCATTTTCGAACACGGCGATGAGCTCGGCCGCAGTCAAGTCCACCACCGCCAGCTGGTTGTCGAACGCCAGCGCGGCACCGATGGTCAATCGCGTGATCGTGGGCCCTTGGATCGTGGCGCGCAGACCACCGCCGTTTTTCAACGCGAGATCGACCCCCGCCGCGGGGAACTCTCGCCGAGCGATCCACAGCGTGGAGTCGGCCGCCAGACGCCCGAGGTTAGTCTCCCGGCTGCGCACCGCGGCTCGATCTCCCTGCAGGACACTCGTGGTGGACCCCACCTCTTCGAACTGCTCTTGAATGAGGTCCGTGGCCGCGAGCGAGTCATAGATGTCGCGTACCGCTGGTGTGGGCTCTAGCGAAGACTTGCCCAGCTCGTCCGCCAAGCGAGCGACGCCGTCGGCCGTGGTCGCGATCGGACCGCTGCGCTCGTCGATGTCGGCGACGTGTCCGTCCCCGTCGAAGGTGACCATCAGATTGCCGATGTAGCGATAGATCTGATCGCTATTGACCACGGCCACCGGGAATCCCTCGCTATCGTCTCGCAGCGTGGGGTAGTCCGCCTGCGCCGTGTCACCCGGACGCAGCCAGTTGAACGGTCCATCGGCCTGGGGTCGGGCCATGAAGCCGGTGGACCCGGCCGCCACAATGATGTCGACGCCTCGAAGCGCCGAGGCCGACAGCGGGTCGCTGGTGAAATCCTGCGCGTGGTCCAGCAACACGATCTTGTTGATGCCCTGGGCCTCCAGAACATCCACTTGCTCGAGCACCTGGTCGACCGCGGACTCGAGCGGTTGATTGGTGTCGGGGTCGCGCCCACCCACGAAATCCAGCCCGGGCAGCGTCGTGTCCGGGTCTTTGATCACGTTGAAGAACTCCGCGGGGGCCCGACCAATCAGCCCGACTTTGGTCTTGGTCACGTACCCGTGCTGGTTGCGGCGGTGCACTTCGACCCAAGCGCTCTTGACCACTTTCCCCGCACTCGCCACCACGCTCTGGCCGTCTTGGCCGATCTCGATCGCCGGCGTGCCCGCGCTCAGCGACACCTCGCTGAAGTCCAAGTTGACGGCCAAGAACGGATAGTCCGCGCGGGCCAGCATCTCGGCGAACTCGTCGATACCGCCATCGAACTCGTGGTTGCCCATTCCGTTCGCGGTCAAGTGCATGGCGTTGTAAAGCTCGATGTCGCCGATCCCGTTCGCGCCGAGGGCGGGAACTTGCGCCGACGCTTGGTAGAAGGGCCCGGGCAAGGTGTGGTCGCCCGCGGTCAGGTGAAGCGTGGGGACTTGCTCGCGCCGACCAAGATGCTCGAGCCCGTTGACCAAAGCGCCGTAGTGCAACACCTTCGGCTCGAGCGTGTTGGGGTCTTGGAACGCGGACTCGTTGTCCGACGAGTGAAGCACTTGCAGCGTGAACTCGGGGTCACAGCCGGCCATCAACGCCACGGCGGCCGGGGCCACCAACAAAACGAAGTTTCGTGAGAGTTTTTGCATCTGGATCGTCCTTTCGACGGTCGTCGCAGCGCGCCCGCTCGGGGTTTCCGGCGTCGCGACGCTCGACCTGCCGCGTATCCGAGTGAAACGACGCTCACGTCAGCGTCACGCGGCGGCGGTGTGTCGACCGGATCGGGGAACCGCGCGCTCCACCGGCGAGGTGGCGCCGCAAGTCACGCCGCTGTCGACGGCGCGACTCGCGAGTGAACGCCCCGGCACCTAGGGTGCGCAATCATGAAAACATCACGTCGCTCGTTTCTCACAAGCTCTGGGGCCGCGGTCGCCGTCGGGTCCATGTCGCAAGTCATTGCGTCGCGGGCGTTGGCCTACGGCGGCCGGTACCGGCGCCGCCCCCGTTTCGCCGGCTACGGCGACCTCATCGCCGACCCGAACGATCTGTTGCTGTTGCCCGAAGGTTTTCAGTACCGCGTGTTTTCACGCGAGGGCGACGCGATGACAAGCGGAGGCATCGTCCCGTCGAGCCACGACGGCATGGCGGCCTTTCGTGGCTGGCGAGGCAGCACCTGGCTCGTGCGCAACCACGAGATCGACGTCGATGACATCGAAGAGGACGGCTTGATCGCCGTCGAGCATATCCCCGGGTCCACCTACGATCCCGACGCGGTTGGCGGGACGACCACGTTGTGCGTCAGTCGCGACCGTCGTCTGATCTCCGACCACGTCAGCCTTGCTGGAACGCTGGACAACTGCGCGGGCGGGCCCACCCCCTGGGGCACCTGGCTCAGCTGCGAGGAATCCACCGACACCCTGAGCCTGCCGCACGGCTACGTGTTCGAGGTCGACCCCTACCGAGGTGGCAACCCGAACCCGATCGTCGGCATGGGTCGCTTCGACCACGAGGCTGTCGCGTTCGGACGCCGCGGCGAGGCCTACCTCACCGAAGACGCTGATGGACCGCACGGTTGCCTCTACCGGTACCGTCCCCATCGCTGCTACGGCGGACGCGGCACGCTCCACGCCGGTGGCGACTTGTCGGCGCTACGAGTGGTCGGGATCGACACCGACTTGTCGATCGTGCAAACGCCAGGATTGGCCTTCCCCGTGGAATGGGTCGACGTGCCCAACGCCAACCCACTCGACGGCGAAACGCCGGTCCGCGAGCAGGTGATCGCACTTGGAGCCACGCCCATCCAAAAGTGTGAAGGCACCTGGACCGACCCCGACGGGTCGATCTGGTTTGTCTCCAGTCGCGGTGACGGCCCGGATGCCGAGGACGAGGAAGACCGCAGCGCGGCGGAACACGCCGGACAGATCTGGCGCTACGACCCGCGAGCCGGGGTCATCGAGCTCGTGGTCATCTTCCCCAAAGGCACGCCGTACGACGAGCCCGACAACATCACCGTCGGCCCTCACGGCTTCGCCTTGGCTTGCACCGATGGCGACGATGACCAGTGGCTGATCGCCATCAACGACGACGGCGAAGTGTTCCCGTTCGCGTACAACGCGTTGAACGACGAGGAGTTTGCGGGTGCGACCTTCTCCGATGACGGACGCACTCTGTTTGTGAACATCCAAGGCCCACCGGGACTGACGTTCGCCATCTGGGGCCCG
>QKPP01000092.1 GCA_006508105.1 Myxococcales bacterium FL481
GCCGGTTCCTCGCCCGTCGCCGGTTCCTCTCCGGTTGCCGACTCCTCGCCCGTCGCCGGTTCCTCTCCAGTGGAGGGTTCCTCGCCCGTCGCCGGTTCCTCGCCCGTCGCCGGTTCCTCGCTCGTCGCCGGTTCCTCTCCGGTTGCCGACTCCTCTCCCGTGGCCGTGCCCTCGCCGGTCGCTGAGTCCTGCCCCGTGCCCGGTGCATCCCCCGTATCCGTCGCGGCCCCGGTGCTCGAACCATCACCGGTGCCGGTCGGATCCTCTTCCATCGGTTCCTCGCAGTTGGCCACAAAGGCAAAACCCTCGATGAGGCACACCGTCTCGCTCTCGAGCCCCGCACAGTCCGCGGTGCTAATACAAGCAATCAATCCTGTGAACGCCTCCCCGCACGCAGGGCCCTGCGCCGCGTAGATGTCGATCTGAGCGACACAACCCAACTCGATCTCGGCTTGCGTCGCGCCCTCATCGAGACCACAAGCGATTGCCTTCTCCGCAAACGCCTTGCACAAGGTCGCGGAGTCGGTATCGCCGTCGCCATCGCCGTCCCCGTCGCCGTCCCCGTCTCCGTCTCCATCTCCATCTCCATCTCCATCTCCATCTCCATGGGCGGCTTCGCCGGTCGAAGACGTGTCCGAGCCGCCGGTGTCCGGGTCGGCCGATCCGGAGCAACCCGTGCCGAGCCCGGTGGCGGTGAACATCACTAGAACGCTAAGAAATTGCATGTACGTGGGCTTCATTGAACGTCAGCTCTGAGTTGAGTGTGGGCCCGAGGCTAGCTCAACGGAGCCCGGATACAAGCTAGGGGCTGGCCCTCAGTGTGCGCTGCACCAACCGTTGACCCGGGTCCCCGCAAGCTCGCTGGAACCTTCCGCTCCCCACCGCGTATCGGCCGAATCAGGCACTCACCATAGCTCCCGCCGCGACCGGCCTCCACGGACCGACTGGGTTGCAGTCCCCGTCGAGCGCGGCGGTTCGCACCACCGCGGCCGCCCCGCTATCCCCGGCTCGGGGGCGCGGCGGCCCGTATCTGCCACAGTCTGTGCCCGCTAGCTGCGTACTTGCGCTCGAACGGAGACACGACCTGGGACTGGCTCACGTCCAGTGCATGTCGCTCAACGGCGCAACTCAACTGCCGCAATGCGAACTCAGCCTCCACCGCGTAGACCCACCAGTTCGTCCGGACCTCGACGTTCTTGCATACCGCGACCAAATCCAACACGGCTGGTCGTGCGTACAAACGTCGCGTCAACTGCCCGGTCTTGGCCCACGGGTTGGGATACAACAGATACGCCTTCTCCGCCCGCAACCCCCGATGGTGAGCAAACGCGAGCAGCTCCTCGATGTCGCAACGGAACCGGTGCGTTGGCAGCGGACCAGGCGAACTCGCCGAGGACCGCGACCCGTTCGCGCCCCGGGCGAGTCGCGCAGACGACTTGTCCACGCCGATGACAGTGTCGCCAAGATGTCGCTCGGCGAGCGCTTGGGTGCTCCACCCGGTGCCGCACCCAAGGTCGAGCACCACCCGCGTCCCCGCCTGTCGCCAAGCATCCACGACGCGCTCGAGTTGGGCGAGCCGTTCCGGGACAAGCGGAGCTCGTCCCGCCGCCGCCCGATGACGGTGAAGCGACCGCTCGACGGCCGCCAAACGGGGTGTCGGCTGGCCCTCGGGCACCCGGCTGCGGGCCAGCTGAGCGCCGTCGCCCCCGACGACGGTGACGGGCGGCGACCCGTCCTCGTCACGAGTCGGCCTCTCGCCCGCCCATTCGCGGACCCCCTCATCGGGAAGCGCCGGGGCACCCTTCGGATCCGCCGCCCGCGGTTCCAAGTCGTTCGATCCGATTCGTCTCGGTGCGACGTCCTGACCACTTCGCGCCCGCATCCCCGATGGCGGGCGCGGTGGCTGCGTGCCCGCCATCTACCGGCGGTCCCGAGCTGCCGCTCGCACCCCATTCGCCAACAATCGCAGGCCTTGACCGACTCGCGGCAGCTGCCCCTGATCACGTTGCTCCAACCAGCGCGGGTGGTTCTCGGGGTACAGGTAGGCTTCTGGATGCGGCATCAACCCGAAGATCCGCCCCGAGCGATCGCACAACCCAGCGGCGCCGCCCGGGGAGCCGTTGGGATTGTCCGGCCATGCGGTGGTCGGATCCCCCTGGTCGTCGAGATAGCGCACCGGGACCAGGTGCTCGCGCTCGATCGACTCGGCCACCGCGGGGTCGAACACCAGCTTGCCCTCCGCGTGTCGCGACGGCACATCGAGCTGCATCAGCCCTCGTGTAAACACACACGGACTGTCCGCATTGATGCCGAGCTTCACCCACGCGTCACGGTAACCCAGTCGCTCGTTGCTCACGAGTGAGACCGTCTGCGCGGCGAGAGGCTCCCCGGGCCTGCGGCCTAGCGCGGGCAGGAGTCCGAGCTTGACCATCACCTGAAACCCGTTGCACATCCCCAAGACCAGCCCGCCGGCGTCGATGAAGCGGGCGAACGCCGGACCCAATCGGGCGCGCAGACGATTGGCGAGCACGCGTCCGCTGGCCACGTGATCGCCGAACGAAAACCCGCCGATGAACACGACGAGGTCGTGCTCGCCGATCGCCGCCCCTCGCTCTCGCACGAGGTCGGAGACGTGCCGCATCGTGACCCGCGTGCCGAGCATCTCAAAGCCGGCCTGAGTCTCCGCCTCACAGTTGAGCCCATACCCGGTCATGACCAACACCCGCACGCGTGCGGCCGCCGACGACGCCAGACCGACGGCCGACTTGATGACGCTAGAGTCCACGGAGTCCTCCCATAAACGCCTGCCGCAACCGCGCCAGGTCGATCTCGACTACGGGGTCCGCGGCCCGACGAATCCGCAGTCGCGCCGTGCCACGGCGGGGTCCAACTCGGGCGAGCTGAACCAACCCGTGCCCGCCCAGGGTCGCTTCACACTCTTCTTGATGATCCGCGGCGACGGTGAAGACGATCCGACCGGTGCTCTCACCGAACAACGCCGCCACATCGTCGACCTCAGCCATCGGGGCCAGATCCACATCTAAACTGCGCTCGCTGGCCAACACCAGGTGCGACAGCGCAACGGCCAAACCACCGCGACTGACGACATGCGCAGAGCGGACCTGACCGCGATCGCGCAACGCCACGAACGCCCGATATCGGTGGGCCGCCGCGGTCACGTCTGTCCGCGGAACGCTGGTCGACGCGGCCCCACACGCCCGCGCAAGCTCGCTCCCTCCGAACTCGGAGCGCGTGGGGCCCAGCAGGTACACGACGTCGCCTTCGTAGCGGGGTTCGAGACTCAGCGCGGCCCGTACATCAGGCATTTGACCCATCACGCTGACGAGCAGCGTCGGGGGGATGGAGATCTTGACACCGTCGAGGTCGGCGTCGTTTTTCATCGAGTCTTTGCCGCTGATCAAAGGCATGCCGTAGGCGCGACACGCTTCGTCGAGGCCCCGGCAACAGCGGACCAACTGGGCGAGCTTGTGCTCGCCGTCTGGATTGTTCGGGCCGACAATCGGATCGGGCCAACAAAAGTTGTCGAGTGCCGACAATCGATCGAGTCGAGCGCCGGCACACAGCACGCGGCGGACCCCTTCGTCGACGACCGCGAGAGCCATCGCGTGGGTGTCGATGTCCGAGTAGTACGGCAAGATCCCCTCCCCCAAGACCACGCCGGCTTGGTCGCGATGGCGCCCCCGCATCACGGCGGCGGTAGACGGCACATCCCCCCGAACACCGATGTACGGCTTGATCACGCTCAGCCCCTTGACCTCGTGGTCGTAGTGGCGCGCTTTCTCCTCGCCGCTGCACAGACCCGGCCGCCCGAGCAGCTGGAGCAAACGGGCCGATAGATCGCCGACGCCGTCGAGCCAAGGCGCGTCGGATTGGGATCGAGGCGGGTCAAAGCGAGCCGACAGCGTCGGCAGGGGCACCCCGTCGTGCAGGAAGCTCAGCGCCAGATCACAAACCCGCTCTTCGCCGTAGTTGACCTCGAACCGGCCGGAGTCGGTAAACTCACCGATCACCGTCGCTTCGACCTCTCGCCGCTCGGCCAACGACAAGAAGGCATCAAGATCGGAGGGCGGAACCGCCAACGTCATCCGTTCTTGCGCCTCCGAGACCAAAATCTCCCAGGGAGCGAGCCCGGGATACTTCACCGGTGCCGTCGCGAGATCAATCCGCGCCCCGCCCGTGGCTTGTGCCATCTCCCCTACCGAACTCGACAACCCTCCGGCCCCATTGTCCGTCATCGACGAAAACAGGCCTTGGTCGCGAGCCTCGGTCAAAAAATCGAACATGAGTTTTTGGGTAATCGGATCGCCGATCTGCACCGCTTGCACCGGGGACCCTTCGTCGAGCTCTACGCTCGAAAAGGTGGCCCCGTGGATGCCATCCTTGCCGATCCGCCCCCCGACCATGACCACGCGATCTCCCACCGCGGCCCGCTTTTGATGCGTCGGGTGACCGGCCGACTCAATCGGCATGACGGCCACCGTCCCGCAGTACACCAAGGGCTTGCCGGCGTAGCGCTCGTCGAACAGCTCGAACCCCCGACTGTACGGGATCCCAGAGTGGTTCCCGCCGTCGATGACCCCCGCATGGACGCCGTCACGAATGCGCCGCGGGAGCATCAGCCCCTTTGGCAGCGGCCCTTCGTAGTGGGGGTCTCCGGTACAGTAGCCCCACACATTGGTCAGCAGGTCGGCCCCGACCCCCGTACCGAAGCTGTCGCGATTGACCCCCACGATACCGGTCATCGCTCCGCCGTAGGGGTCTAGCGCAGAGGGACTGTTGTGCGTCTCGACCTTGAAGACGAGGTGATCCTGCTCGGTAAAGCGCACCACGCCCGCGTTGTCGTGGAACACGGAGACCAGGAACGGCGCGTCGCCGTCGACCCCCTCGGACTCGCGTGCCGCGGCGATCGCCTCGGTGCATCCCCGGATGTGCGTGCGAAACAGCCCCGTCTCGATGAGCTCCGCGTCGCCGCCCCCCTCCGCATACGAGATGGGCGACGCGAAGATCTTGTGTTTGCAGTGCTCGCTCCAGGTCTGGGCGAGACACTCGAGCTCCGCGTCCGTGGGGTCGCGGCCGAGATCGGCGAAATGGCCCTGGATCACTCGCATTTCGGCCACCGACAACGCCAGCATGCCGGCTTTCGACAACGCCATCAGGGCCTCGTCGTCGAGCCCGTCCAGCCTCACGGACCGTGTACGAGGGCGTGCATCGTGGTTTCCCGCCCGCGGCACGTCGAGATCCAAGGCGCGCGGCACCGACTCGATGCGGGCGCGATGGATGAGTGGGTTGTGGAGCACTTCGTCCTTCGCCCGCCGGACCTCGTCGCTCGACAGTCCCCACACCCGGACGAGCTTCGCGGTGTAGACGGCGCCGGACAGGCGCCGTTCGACCACGTCCTCCGCGGCCCGCTTGACGCTAGTGGCCACGGCATCGGTCACGCCCGGCAGAAAACCGACCGTCACGATCGCCGCCGCCGCATCGGTGAGATCCCCCCTCGCCGCTGACACATCGCTGTCATCGAAGCCGTCGGCAAGCATTCCGAGGGCGCCCTGTTCCACCACCGGGTCAACCAGCGCCGCCAGCACGCGATGGGCCTCGTCGTCACGGAGTCCGAGGTCGAGCCACACCACGTCTCGCGTGCGCAAGGCCGACGCGGTCAGGCCGAGCCAACTGCGAAGGCGCTGGTCGAGTTCGTGTGCAAACGCGTCGTCGCGTCCGTGTTTCGCCTCGATCTCGAGCCGGTGGACCGTCACGGGCCCACGTTTTGTCCGTTTGGCGCTGAAAGTCAACCGGCGAGCCGCTGGTCGTCGCGAGTGGACGCGGTCGGAGGCTGCCCCCAACTCATGCCGCCACGGCGCTAGCCCTCTGGGTCCCGTCATCCGGGGCCACGCCGCGCCGCAGAGGTGCCGCCGACCGAGGCCGCGGACCCACCGCCGTTGTGCGGTCTGCTTGACACCGACACAAACGCCTTGCACTCTCTTGTGGACTGGTCTGTATCTGTTGGAGGTGCATCCGGTCGTGTGGGCGGTGATTGGGCGTCGGATAGCCGGCGCTGGCTCCCGAAGCCCGCAAATCCTCCGGTAGCTCCGCGAAGCTTTCGCACTTTGCCGGGTCCGTCGCCGGATAGCGACACGTACGAGACCGTATATGGCCCAACAACTCGCGCTCGAGCCGTCCGCGACTCGAGGCAACCTACAATCGCAAGATCTCGACCAAGCGTGGCACGAGTCACTCACCGCCGTCATGCGCCAGGTCGTCACAAGTCTTCCGGATTCGACGACTTTGGGCGAGCTCATTGGTGCCACCCAGGCCAACGCTCAACTCGAGCCGGTGCTGGCCCGGATGACGGTGCAAGAGCTCATCGACATGGCTCGCGCTCGCAAAACGAGCCCAGACCCGACCGTCGCCGGCAACCGAGAGGCACCGTCCGATGATGAGATCGACTCCGATCTCGAGTTGCCCGATCTCGGGCCGGCGGTCATCCGGCGTCGTGCCGACGTCCCGGACGGCGACGTGCTGGTGCTGACGTGCTTGTCCGAGCACGGCCCGCTCGGCGAGGGCACGTTGACCCGCAAAACCCGAGTCACTTCCGAGCAGTTGCGGCTGACGTTGCGGCAACTGCGAACGAAAGGCTACATTCACATCGAGGGATCCGGCGCCAAGCGGAAGATCCGAATCACCCGCAACGGTACCGGATTCTTGCGCAAGAAACGCTAGTTGCATTGGCCCCCGCCGGCCGTGGTGCGCCGACCCGGCGCGAGGGCGAGCCGGCCGCTCGACGGCGGACCACAGAACATCGACCAGAGGCTCCGGTGTCCGCGGTCGAGCCTCGCCCGCCCCCGCAAACGAAAGAACGCGCCGAATCACGGGGACTCGGCGCGTTTCGACGTGGCTTGGACCCCGTCGCTAGTTCGCCGCCTTCGCCGCCGCGAAGACCTGACCTAGCATCTCTTTGTTGACCGACCCGAGCTGCTTCCAGGCGATGTGCCCGTCGGGATGGATCAAGTAGCTCAGCGGCAGGTTGTCCGAAGGCTCGAAGGCGGGATCGAGTCCGGCTTCCATGATGTCCTCGCCGCCCAACAACGTGGTGGTTTGCTGCATCAGTGGGACTTGATTGACGAACTTCATCGCCGCCGGCTTGGTTTCTTCGCCATCAAACGCCACGGTCACAAGTTTGATCTCGGGCGCCGCCGCGAGGGCCGGCGGGAAGTCGTGCTCGAGCTCGTGCTTGCAAGGGCCACACCACGACGCCCAAAAGTTGACCAGCACCCACTCGCCCCGCATCGACGACAGCTTCGTAGGCGTACCCTCGGTGATCGAGGGGAACTCGAAGTCCACGGGGCTGCCGGCGGGGATCAGCTTGACCGCTGGCACCGGAGGCTGCGCGGCAGCGGCTTCTGCTTTCGGTGAGGGGGTCGCCGGTTTGACCGCCGCCCATTTCTTGAGCGCGCCCGCCAGCCACGCTTCGTACTCCTTCGGATCGTTGGTGCTCGACGCGAACGTATCGATGATCGAGCCATCGTGGGGATTGTGAATCGCGTAAAACGGTAGCGCCGCCGTGTCGTAGCGCTCTACCTGCATGTCGCGTTGGTCATCGCAAACCTGCTCTTCGCAGTCGGTGTACGCGGTGACCAAAATCATCTGCTCGAGTTTGCTGCGGATCTCGGCGCGCGGGAACATGGACATCTCCATGTAGCGACAGTTGGTGCACGTATAGCCGGTGAAATCGATGAAGACCGGCTTGTTCTCGGCCTTGGCCTTGGTCATCGCGCCGGGAATGTCGTCGACGATCCACGGTAAGTGTTCGCTTTCCCCGCCCTCGGCCGCGTGCGCGGCTTCTTGCCCGGGATACACCGGCGGCGGCAACCAGCCGTCGATCCAGCCGCCCATGCTTTTGGTGTCCCGAATGCCGGTAGACGAGAACGCGGCCAAGCTGAGCATGATCATGGCAAACAGCATCCGCACGGGCCCCACGGTACGCGTGTCGTCGCTGTGCGCGAGGTTGAAGATACGCAGCAGGTAGAGCCCCGCCGTGAAGAAGATGCCCACCCAGCAAGCCAGCACGAAGGGTCGGGTGATGAGCTCCCATTGCCACACCAAGTCGACATTCGACAGGAACTTGAACGCGCCGGCGAGTTCGATGAAGCCCAGCACGACCTTGACGGCGATCATCCAGTCGCCACCTTTGCCCTTGAGTTTGTCGGCCCACGAGGGGAACACCGCCAAGAAAAAGAACGGCAGCGAAAACGCCAGGGAGAACGCCAGCATGCCCACCGCGGGGTAAAACCAGTTGCCCTTGGCGGCCTCGGCCAAGACCACCCCGATGAAGCCCACCGTGCAGGTGAACGAAACCAAGGTGAAGGTAATGGCCATGAAGAACACGCCCATGGCCTGACGCCCCAACGAGCCGTCGTCGCTACTGAGCTCCTGCTCGCGCTGCGCACTCCGAGAGATCAGCCAGCTCGGCACTTGGATCTCGAACAGGCCGAAGAGGTTGAACGCGAACACCACCAAAAGCAGGAACAAGAAGATGTTGAAGCCCGCGGAGGCTGAGAGGGCCTGCATGCCGACGGCCCCGAAGATCAGGGAGATCACGATGCCCAACAGCGTGAAGGTGCCGACGATCGATCCCGCGTAGATCGAGGCCATCGTCACCGAACGTTGCATCGACACCTTCGCGAACTTCGAAAAGAAGCTCACGGTGATCGGGATCATCGGGAACACGCAAGGCGTGACGAGAGCGCCGAGACCGGCCAAAAACGCGATGACCAAGAAGCTGCCGAGCCCCTCACCCATCGGTGGAGCGCCGTCCGGACTGTGAGCCGCGTCGGCCCCCTCGAGCACGGGAGGGGGACGATCCGCGGGGAAAGCCTCACCCGCCAGTGTTGGCGCCGCAGTGCGCTCTGCTCGCGGCTCTCCCGTTTCAATCACGAGCTCAGGCGCGAGCTTTTCCTTGATCGAGATGCACTGCTTCGGATTGCAGATCTGACCGCGCAGCACGAAGTGGACCGACGTCGCTCCGGGCTCGCCGCCGGTGACCTTGAACGCCCGCTCGAGCGTCGTCTCCGTTTCGTAGTACTCGACCGCCTTCTTGAAGTTGGGGTCGATCTCGACGTGCGGTGTCGGGGCGAACCAGTCGCTCGCCGGCTCGAGCGTGTCCCCGTCGAGCTTGACTTTGAGGTACAGCGGCCCCTCGGGCACCTTGGTGAATGTGTAAAAGTGGTAGCCCTCGGGGATCTTCGCCCCGATCTTGAGCACGACGGTCTCGCCGACCCGAGCGCTGCCGGGCTGGAACTTGGCGTTGAAATCGACCTTGGCGTCGGCCGCCGATGCGGTCGACCCACCAAGCGCCACAAAGCCCCCGATGAAGGCCGCGAGCAGCCAGGCGGCGAGACGATGACACACGTTTCGGCAGTGCATGAAACCCACTTTCCTGCGAGTTTAGCGGACTTGCGCCGGACCAGACAGTGGCCGGTGGTCCACGTTGGCGACGAGAACGATGGCGGCCACGGGGTTGTTTCGCGATTGCAGTCGTGGGCGCCGCGGGCCGGGACAGCGCCATGCCTTCAACCTACGAGCCCGTCGGGAATTTCCCCGCCGGGGACGGCCCGCCCATCGAAACCCCCTTGCGGGGCGAGTCTCGCCGTATGCAGGTTTTTGGGCGCAACTCGGGT
>QKPP01000163.1:0-19440 GCA_006508105.1 Myxococcales bacterium FL481
GGTGGCCGCCCACAAAGCTGCACACAACGCGGGCGACCTGCTTGTTTTGCAGCAGCACCGCGAGGCCTTGACCCTGATTGCCACAGTTGTTCGACACGATTGTCAACGCGGTCGTGCCACTTGCCGCGACCGCTCCGATACAAGCTTCTGGGTTGCCGCACAGCCCGAACCCGCCCACGGCGATCACGGCGTGGTCGTGGAGATCCGACAGCGCGGTACGGGCATCCGGGTAGACTTTATCGGGGCTGCGCGTGTCCATGGCGGAGCCGGAGGGTGCCATGGGGTCGGGCGCGCGTGAAGCCAACGCCATTGGCGCTCAGCTGCCGTCGTGCCTGGAGCCCGAGCGGCGATGTCGAGCTGGTCGTTGGCTCCGGGTTTTGTCCGAGCTCCTCGATCCCGGGGACTAGCAGCCGCCTGCTTTCGCCGGGCGAAATGCTCCCGTGCGGCAACGTTCTCGGGCCGCGACGCACGCTGACCCGTACCAGTCGCGCACGCAGCCGGCACCGATCCGCTCGGCGCAAGTCGTCGCCGAGCTGGCCGCAACGCCGCGGCTCGTGCGGCACCATTCCACGCAGGTCCGCCAAGCTTCACTGCTGCGCCCCTCGGCGAGCTTGTCGCGGCAGGTGAGCGTGATGCACTTGCGAACGGGATGGCATGGACTGGCGCTTTCTTCTTCGCACGCGAGTCCGGCGCTCACGCCCAGCAGGCCGCCGGTGACGGAGGCGGCAACCCATCGGCGCAGCCGGGTCCGAGCCCACAGCTCGGGTCGCGCGCGGCTTGGCGGAGGCACTCGTATAGCCTGCACGCCTCTTGGACTCCGGCGAGTCTCGTGTTCGGACACCTGGTCCTCCGCCGACGGTCCGGCGCGCGACCGTCAGATCATCGCCGCCGCCGGACGGGTGCGTGCGCCGGTCCGGGCTTCGTCGCGCCGGCGCGCCGGCGTCTGGCCGTCGGATCCCGAGGTTCAACCGGATGACGCTGGCCAGCGCCACGCGACGAGGCCGCGTTCGGACCGGGTGGCATGTCGGGATTAGAAGCGGTTGGGGTCCAGGGCGCCGACGTCGACGCGGAGGGGTTCGCCGAGCACCATGTTGGCCACGAGTTCGCCCGTCACCGGACCCAGGGTGAGGCCCATCATGGCGTGCCCCGTTGCGACCGCGAGACCGGGGTGTTGTCGCACGGGCCCCACCGCCGGAAGCCCGTCGGGCAGGCAGGGGCGCTGTCCAACCCACTCCGAGGCGGGGGCCGGCAGGTGCACGTCGCGATAGTATTCGCGCGCCGCGGCCGAGAGCTGCTCGAGTCGTTCGTGTCGGACGTGGAGATTGAACCCCGAGAACTCCAAGGTGCCGGCCAACCGCAGCCGATTGGGCAGCGGTGTGCAAAACACATACGATTCTCCCAAGATGCACGGAGCGTGGAGTCTCGGCACGCCGGGTCCGTGGGCGTAGTCGCGGTGGTATCCCTTCGCGGGCTGCAGCGGAAGTCGCAGGCGCGTGGGTTGCAGCAACTCTGGCGTTTGCGCGCCAGTGGCGAGCAAGACCAGATCGGCGGCGATCATCCCGCCGTCCGTGTGGACGCCGGTGACCCGTTCGTTGCACATGGCCAAGCGGTTCGCGCGACGGTGGGTGTGGAGCTCGCCCCCATGGCGTACCACCGCGGCCGCGAGGTTGCGCACAAACAGTTCCGGGTCGCACCACGAGGATTCGGGATAAAAGACGCCGCCCGCCACCTCGCCGAGCGCGGGTTCTCGATCTCGCATCGCGGCGGCGTCGAAGCACTCGGGACGATACCCCAGCGCGGGGAGCAGGGCCGCGTCGGCGCGTGCGTGACGAAGCCCGGCCTCGGTCCGAAAGACCGCGTAGTAGCCTCCCGTTCGGTAGTGGCAGGCCAGCTGCTCGTCGCGAAGCGCCTCGAACAGTTCCGCGGATCGGTGCCCGAGCGGGCCGAGCAGGGTCATTGCGCGGTGAAGATGCGCCTCAGTACAGTAGCGACGAAACGTCCACAGCCACCGCGCGAGCGCCGGGTCGGGGCGTGGCGCGACGTACAGCGGGCTTTTGCTGCTGAACATCCAGCGCAGGGCCTGGAGAGTTCGGCCGGGTTTGTTGATGGGCTCGTGTCCCGGCGCGATCGAACCGGCGTTCCCTTGTGACGCGCGGGCGGCCAAGTCCTCGGCCTCGACCACCGTTACGCGGTGGCCGCGACGGGCGAGGTAGTACGCGCAGCAGATGCCGATGATACCGGCGCCGACGATGAGCGTGTGCTCGGGACGGGAGCTGGCCATCGGGCCGTAAAGTGTACCGATTTGGTCTGCACTGTTGTTGGCAGCGAGCGCACTGGACGGGCGTCGAGAGCGGGAACCGACGAGACAGACCCTGCGATCGACCCGATCGCCGGCGCCTTGCCCTCATTGGGCCACGCGCTAAGCTCCGCGCCTTGGCCACCTCGGGCACATCTTTTTGGGCGCTGCTGCGCGAGTCGCTATCCACGACGGAACAGGACTTTAGTCGCGGGGATCTGCGACGCGCGATCCTGCTGTTGGCCGTGCCGATGGTCCTCGAGATGGGGATGGAGTCGGTGTTCGCGGTGTGCGACGTGTTCTTCGTGGGTCGCTTGGGCGCCGCGGCGGTGGCCACGGTCGGTCTGACCGAGTCGTTGATGGTGCTCGTGTACGCGCTGGCATTCGGGTTGGCGATGTCCACGACCGCCGTGGTGGCGCGAAGATACGGCGAGGGCAATGTACGTGGCGCGGGGCGGGCCGGCGTGCAGGCCTTGTTGCTCGGCGGAGGCATTAGCTTGGTCGTGGGGATCGTCGGCGTCGGGTTCGCGCCGCAGCTGTTGGCGTCGATGGGGGCCGAGCCGGAGGTCCTCGAAACCGGGGGATGGTACGCGCGAGTGTTGCTGGGGACGAACCTGGTGGTCATGCTGCTGTTCTTGGGCAACGCGGTGTTTCGTGGAGTGGGGGACGCCGCGGGGGCGATGCGGGCGTTGTGGCTGGCCAACGGGATCAATCTCGTGCTCGATCCCTGTCTGATCTTCGGGCTCGGACCGTTTCCCGAACTCGGGCTGACGGGGGCCGCCATCGCGACAAGCGTAGGTCGAGGGGTTGGCGTGCTCTATCAGGTCGCGCGACTGGTCAACGGCCCCCGACTCAAGCTGCGGCTAGCTGATCTGCGGGTCGATGTCGCGGTCATGGCCAACATCATCCGCGTGTCGCTCGGCGGCGTGGCGCAGCAGCTGATCGCAGTGGCGAGTTGGGTGATCCTGGTGCGGATAGTCGCTGAGTTCGGCAGTTTGGCGGTGGCGAGTTACACCATCGCCATGCGCGTGCTCATGTTCGCATTGTTGCCCAGCTGGGGACTGGCGAATGCGGCCGCGACCTTGGTCGGCCAAAGCCTCGGTGCCCGAGATTCCGATCGAGCCGAGCGGGCCGTGTGGCGCACGGGCCTGTACAACACGCTGTTTCTCGGGAGCGTGTCGATCGTGCTCATCGCCATCCCTCGACCGATTGTGGCGATTTTCACCGACGACGTTTCGGTCATCGAGGGAGCCGCGATAGCGCTGCGCGTCGTGGCTTGCGGGTACGTGTTTTACGCGTGGGAGATGGTGATGGTGCAGGCGTTCAACGGGGCCGGCGACACGGTGACACCCACCAAGATCAATCTCTTCTGTTTTTGGGGCTGCCAGATCGGGTTGGCGTACTGGCTCGCGCAACCGCTGCAACAGGGCCCGCTCGGCGTCTATGTGGCTGTGGCCCTATCGTACTCTCTCGCGGCCGTCATCGCGGTATGGCAGTTTCGTCGCGGTCGCTGGAAGCAAGTGCAAGTTTAAGGGCCGATACTCGCCCGGCGGGGCGTGGAGGGGCTCGACCCACTCGACCACACTGCCGCCCAGACCGCGCGCGCCTTCGGGGACGCATCGTCGGTATTCCGATCGCGCCATGGTGGGAGCGCACCGAGGTAGCTGGCGACGACCCGTTCGTTTGGCGTCGTCCTAGCCACGCGCCGCGGCTGTGGATACCGTCGCAGGGTAGACTGACCCGGTTCGATGCGACCGATCCGGCTCGACCCGTGCGGCAAGACGGACCGCTTGCCTACCCGTCGACGGTTCGAGATGTGCACGATGCCGGCCCGGCGGCGTTCGTGTCGCGCGGCTGGGGAGGCCCCGAGCGTGTGACGCCGGCGGACGGGCTTTAGAGGACGGTCCGCGGTATCGAGGTGCCGCGGGCCACGTTGGTCACCCGTTGGCCCCCATGCGCCGCAAGATCCCTTCCACTCGACGGGCGTCTCCGGTGGCATCGTTTTTTTGGAACAGATTGACGCTCAGGCGGTAGAGCTCCTCGGCTCGGTCGAACTGCCCCCGCATGCGGTGGATGTTCGCCAAGTTGGCGTAGTCTTTGGCCATCTTCACCGGGCGCTGCGTCTGCTCGTAGATGGCCAGCGCCGCTTCGTAGCTCGACTCCGCCCGGTCAAGGTCGTCTTGAATCTGATAGATGTTGCCGAGGCGGCTGAGGTGATGCGCGACGCTGTCTTCACGGCCAAGGTGGCGATCGAGTTCAACGGCGCGAGTGAACATGGATTCGGCCTCCGCGTACTGGCGCGTCCCTTTATACAATAGACCGAGTTGCATCAGATCGCGGGCCATCGCGGGCCGATCGGTCTGAGCTTCGTGGATCTCGAGCGCGCGCCGATACATGCTGGTGGCCTGACTGGGGTCCTCGGCAAGTTGGGCGACCACCGCCAAATTGCGATACTGGGCCGCGATGCCCGTGGGGTGCTCCAAGTCTCGATAGAGCTCCAGCGCCTCGTGATAGCGGGTGCGCGCGACGGCTAGATCCGCACCCGCCAGACCGAGGTCGCCCAGGTGGGAGACGTCCTGGGCGTTGGCGAGCTGGTCGCCGAGCTCGGCGTGCATGCGTGCGGCGGTCTCGAACGCCGGCCAGGCTTCGGACCAGCGGTTGGCGGCGAGATAGGCCTGTCCGAGTCGGGCATGGGTGGCGGCGACCGAGGCGTCGTCGCCGAGCTCGGCGTAGACTTCCGTGGCGCGCTTGAAGGCGGGGGCGCCCCGGTCGACGTCGCCTTGAATCTGGTGCAACGACCCCAGTTCGCTCCAGGCGGTTGCCGCGAGTGCGGGATTGGACTGCGATTCGGCGCGGCGAGCCAGGGTCTCGTAGCGCGAGCTGGTCGCGTCAAGCTGCCCGGCGCGGGCCAGCAACAACGCGAGCTGGTGTTCGCTGGGCAAATCGCCCGAGCTTTCGACCAGGTCGCGCAGCTGAGCGATCGCGGCGTCACTGTCGCGTAGTGACAGCAGTACCGCGCGCTCGCGCTGAATATCGACTCGCGGTTCGATCGCCGCGTCGCGGTGGGCATCGGCTAGCAGTTGGTCGAGCACGCCGATGGCCTCGGTCGGATCGCCGGTCTCAGCGAGCCGATCCAGCAGCGAGGAGTCATCTGCTTGCTCGAGTCGGGCGAGCGCCTGGTCCAGCTGGGGCAGCAGGCTTTGTTCGCCGATCCATCCCGCCCCAAACACCGCTCGCACCGCGGCCGCGCGGCCGTGGTCATCGGAACCGCTCTCGTGGACGGGGGCTTGGCCGAACCGGGCCAAGATTTTGGTGGCGTGCGCCGGCCCGGCGGGGCCGGGCACCGCGGTCAGGGCGACGGCGACAGCGGCCGAGATGAGCGCGAGCGACCCACCGAAGCCGCGCACGATCCACTTGCGCGAGACGGTGGGCGCTGGCGCGAGCACGGTCAGGCTGATGACCGCGAGGCCGAGCAGAATCCAGGCGGCCAGTGGCACCAGCGGGGCGTCGTTCGAGGGATCGGGAAACCCCGACAGGCCGAAGGCCCGCTCGAGAAACCACACTAGCGCCAACGCGGCGACGAGCGCCGAGCCGAGCCGCAGCGCGATCCATTCGTAGGCTCGCAGCTTGCGGGTCAAAAACGCGAGCGGCAAAAAGGCGACCACGATGGCGAGCTGGCCGACCTCGACCCCCACGTTGAATGCAAACAAGGCCAGCGCGAACTGGTCGATCGGGAGCCCGAGCTCGACGAGCACGTTCGCGAAGCCGAAGCCATGGACGAGCCCGAACACAAACGCCACGACCCAGCCACGTACGTTGCCGATCGGATAGAGGTTGAGAAACGCGGCCAAAACGATGGACAACGCGATGACCGACTCGACGAGCTCGACATCTGGCTGGACGACACCCAGCGCGGCGAGGCTCAGGGTGATCGAGTGGGCGACGGTGAACGCGGTGACGATGCGAAGGACTTCGCGACATGCGGGCCAAAACGCTCGCACCGGCTGCCAAGATGCGTTGCGCCGGACGAGCACGGCTGGAAGTAGGAGCGCGACCAGGAACAAGATGTGATCAATGCCGATCCAGATGTGCCAGACGCCCTGGACGAGGTACTCCCGCAGCGCGCTCCACCACGGCCGTGGCTCGGCACTGGCTACGTCAAACTCGCGGGTGCGCGAACCCGCGGTGAAGATCGCCGTTTCACGTTCGCCCGCATGCAGCAAGCTGAGGTGACCTTGGTGGTTCGCATCGTGGTCGAAGAAGAGATCGTATCGCAGCGTGAGCGCGTTGGGTTGTGGCGAACAGGCGCCTTCGAACTCGAACACGAGGTTGGGTCCGTCGATGGTGTGCTGAACCGGGCGTGTCGCACACGGGGCCGCATGATCCGACAGCTCGAGCTTGGCGAGCAGATACCCGTACATGGCTTGAGCGCGGGGAGCCAACTCCTCGTCTGAGATTCGTCGGTCGCCGTCAGTGTCGAGCCCGACGACGGGGTCGAGGTCTTTGAGCTTGATGTACCACTTGCCGGATACCTGACGGTCTTCGACGGCGAGCGTGAGCCGGCTATTGGTGACGGCATGGGCGCGAGCGAGGCTGGGCGCGATCAAGGCGACAAGGATCAGCAACAGAGCACAACGGACGAGGTCAAAGCGCATCGATTTGGGTTCCGAAAGGGTGGCTTAAACGAACGGAAGGGGAGCGTCAGATCGACGCTCCCCTTCCGAGGCTAGCGAAGCCGGCGGAGTGAACCGCGACTACTCGAAGACCTCAGAGCGAAAGAACGGGAACGGGCGTTCTTCGCGGACCTCGAACGCAATCACTTCGGTGGATTCGTTGCCGTGGTGATCCACAGTGGTCACGCGAGCGACGTGCGCTCCAACCCCAAGATCCCGCGGCACGGGGACCGTCCACAGGTGCGTGGAGCGGTTGGTCAGCATCCAGGTGGGAAGCGGCTGCGCCTCGCCTTCGAAGCGAGCGCCGCCAAACAGCTCGAAGCCCTGCGCGCGCGGATCGCCCGATTCGCTGCGGATGGCGTAGCGAAGGGAGTACAGTTGACGCTCAAGTGCGTAGGGGTCGAGCGAGGGACGGACACCCTCACCGTTGCCGTCTTGGGTGCGGCTCATGAAGATCGGCTCGCCGCCGTCGAACTCAACCCACACGCCCGAGTCACGCGAACCGTTCCACACGTTGGCGACGAGGTAGGTACCACCGGCCATGTCAGCGGCGGTGATGATGCTGGGGTCGGGCAGGTCGTTGATGCCGACCGGGGTGATCGCGGAGCGCGTGTCGGGGTCAGCGTTCACCCAAGCGAGCAGCGTGTCGTACCAGTCGGTGAAGCTCGGCGACAGAAACGACAGCGACATTTGACGCTCGGCCGCTTGCCCGGTGGCTTTGTAGCGGTCGCGGTACTCGTTGCCCTCGAATTCGATGACAAGGTAGCCGCGAGGCGCACCCAGGCGTTGCAGCGCGTTGGGGATGCCGTCGGTGGTGAAGTCGCCCGACCACCACGAGCCCGAAGCGGCACCGGTGATGATCTGCGGGAACGGCGTGGGGCCGAAAGGCTCGCTGAACGCAGTGTTCCAGCCCTCGTACTCTTCGCCGGGGCGGAACTGCTCAAGGGTGTGGGTGTGGCCGCTGAGGGCCAGTGCTTTGCGTCCTGCGAGAAGCTCGTAGAGGGCAACCGCGTTGTCGACTTGATGCTTGGTGGCATACATGTCGACAAAGGAGATGATCGGAATGTGCAAGTTGAGGACGATGAGCTTGCTCGGGTCAACGTGCTTGAGGTCGTTGTACAGCCACTCGAGTTGCTCGGGGGTGATGCGGCCGTTGTAGGTGGGCGATCCGTCGGGATCGTCGCAGAAGCTGTGCAAGCCGTCGGCGTTGTCCTCGTCGGGCATGCAGGGGTACTTGACGTCGTCGAGACCGACGAAGTGGACCTTGCCGATGTCGAACGAGTAGTACGTCGGGCCCCACTCACGACGCAGCGTGTCGAACGAGTGGGCGTCGTCGGTGGCGTCGAAGTCGAGGTCGTGGTTACCGCCCACCATGTACAGCGGGGCGCCGGTGACCGACATGACCTCTTTGAAGCGAGGGAACAGACCGAGGTCGTCGCCCATCACATCGCCTTCGACCATGATGAATTCCACATCGTTGCCTTCAGCGACGATGTCTCGAGCCAGCGTGTCGCGCACGTAGCCGATCTCGTTGTTGCTGTAAGGCTGGGTGTCGCCCGAGACCGCGATCTTGAACGAGTGCTGGTACTTCCCGCGAATCATCGGGAAGTTGACGCGACGGGGAAGCGCGCCGGAGGGCTCGAGGCCGCCGAAGCGCAGCTCCGGGGAACCCTCGGGGATGTGGTGGTAGAAGAACTGCGGAACGTTGTACTCGTCGACGGGGAGCCGGTACTCGGACGGCTTGGTGACGAAGATCGTGGTGCCGCCGACTTGGTCGCGGACCGGAAGCCGGTAGACGCCGCGCCAGTTCGTTTTGACCACTTCAAGGCCGTTGGACACCGCGACCCCGGGGATCCCGGGCTCGTTTCGCTGCCGTTTGCCGTCGCGGTTGAGGTCGTTGAAGACCACGCCGCGGATGGTGCACGGTTTGCCTTGTGCCATCCGGTCGTCGCAGGCGGCTTCGGACTTGTAGGTGGCGGGACGAACGTCGACGCCGTTGGTGCGGTAGGTCGGTCCCTCTTCTTTCGAGGGAGTGCCAGTTGCGAAAGCAGTGGCGGGGAGCAGAGCAACAAGCATCGTGCTCGCGAGCTGAACATTTCGTGTCATCGGAGATTCTCCAGGGACGGTGACGGCGCATACGAACATCACGGGTTGTCGAGCTCGCGACAGCCCTTCGAACATTCGGTGTTGAGGGCCTTGCCCGTCGTCGCATTGGCTACGCGTGACAGCGCTGCGTCATCCCGGACGACGACGGCTTGCCGCCCGATCACGGCGAGACATCCCGTGCGAGACGCGAGTTCCCGACGAATGTCACGTGGTCGTGTGACTCGATGAATCGTGCGAGTGACAGCGGCGACACCTGGTCGCCAACCCCTGGCAAGGCGTTACGCGCACGCGCGGTCGCGCCAAAGCTTTTCGAAGTCGCGGGCGGGGACCGGCGGCGAGAACAGGAAACCTTGCACGTGCTGACAACCGAGGACTTGTAGCACGGCGAGCTGTTCCTCGTTCTCGACGCCCTCCGCGGTGACATCGAGATCGAGAGAGTGCGCGAGCGAGATGATCGCTTGGGCGATCTTGGCTCGTCCCGAGCCTTCCGTGATGGCCGAGACAAAGGCGCGGTCGATCTTGAGGCGACTGACGGGCAGGTCCGCGAGGTAGCTTAGCGAGGAGTACCCCGTGCCGAAGTCGTCGAGGTCGACCGAGATGCCCCGCGCCTGCAGTTCGGCCAGTACGCGCACAGAGGCGTCGATTTCCTGCATCAGCAGGCTCTCGGTGATTTCAAGGTGGAGAGAATTCGGTGCGAGACCGGACGACTCCAAGGCTTCGGCCACGTGTTTGACGACCACGCCTTTGTGAAACTGGACCGCAGACAGGTTGACGCTCACGGACAGCGGAGGGTGGGAGGCCCGTTCGCTGTTCCATCGCGCGACCTGATCGCACGCCTGCTGAAGGACCTGTTGGCCGATTTCAACGATCAGGCCCGTCTCTTCCGCGATGGGGATGAATTCCGCCGGAGAGACGAGTCCGTGACGGGCATGTCGCCAGCGGACGAGCGCTTCGCAGCCGATCAGCGTCATGGTGCCCGCGTCGTAGATCGGCTGGTAGAACACCTCGAACTCTCGGCTTTCGACCGCGAGCCGCATCTCGCTTTCGAGGTCGAACAGGCGCATCGCTTGGCTACGCATCTCGTCGCCGTAGACGACATAGCAGCTGCGCCCCCGGCTCTTCGCCCCGTACATCGCCGAGTCGGCCTCGCGCAAGACCTCCTCGGGGCTGGCGACGGCGTCCTCAACGTACGTGAGCCCCAAGCTCGTGCTGATTCGCAGCGTGTGGCCGCCAACGTAGAACGGCTTGCCGCACTTGCGTTGCAAGGCGGTGGCGATGGTCTCCGCCGTCGCGAGGTTGTCGACCCCGTCGAGCACGACGGCAAACTCGTCGCCACCCAAGCGGGCCAGCAAGTCCTGCTCGCGCAGCGCTCCCTTGAGCCGTTGCGCCGCTTCCACGATCAGCTGGTCGCCGATCTCATGACCGAGACTCTCGTTGATCACCTTGAACCGGTCGACGTCGAGCACCATCACGCAAAATCGATAGTCGGAACTCGTGCGCGCGTAGCTGATGACCTGTTCGACTCGGTCGAGAAACGTGGTCCGGTTGGCCAGCCCGGTGAGCCCGTCGTGATTGGCCCGGTGTCGAGCCCGTTCCTGCGATCGTCGCAGCAGCGCGACCACACGGTCTCGTTCATGGGCGTAGTGGACGGCGCGTTCGAGCAGCGGTCCGGTGAGATCGCGCTCGGCCAGCCAGTCGGCGGCGCCCGCTTCGAGGACGCTCTCGCCGACCACGGCGTCGTGGGAGGCGAACAACACCAGTACGGGGCAACCCTGGTCCGCCACGAGGCGCAGCAGCTCGAACGCGTCGAGATCGGCGATGTCATCGACGATCGCCACGTCGTAGCGACGTTCGCCAATGGCGATGGCCGCGGGGCGCAACTGAGTCTCCCAGGTGAGTTTGGCCCGCAGCGTCGGCCAGCTTTCGCACAGCAGCTCGAGCTGCACGAAACGGTCGGGGTCGCTGGTGACGATCAGCACCTGCAGTTCGGCCATTCGGGTGGTGAGGCCGCGAGAAAGTCGGACGTCGCTCGAGCGCACGGGGACGCGGGTGCATCGGCCGAATGGCGGCAGCATTGAGGCCGCGGACGGTCGCGACGGAGGAACTGGGACGCGTTCGGCCAGATCCCGCGCCGTGGATGAGTCTCCGCGCGGTGCGCATGGCCCGCGCTAGGCCGCGGGCGAGCGCGGGCCTAGCCCGAAGCGAACTCCTCGCGCGCCGCGTCGACGAGGAGGTCGGCCACTTGATCGGCTTGGTGGCGCGTCAAGCACAGCGGCGGGCACAGAAACAACGTTCGAGTCCGGGCGGGGCAGTACACGTTGCGGGCCCAAAGGCGGGCGACCAACGACTCGGCCGCTCGGTCGAACTCCACGGCGAGCATGAGGCCTCTGCCTCGGACGTCGACGAGGTGCGCGCCGATCACCGCGTCGTCACGCAGGGCGGCGACGCGAGCGAACAGGTGCTGTCCGACCGAGGCCGCGTTCTCGACGAGCTTGTCGTGTTCGAGCACCTCGACGGCCCCCACCGCGGCCGCGCAGGACACCGGGTGGGCGTAGTGGGTGAGGCCACACCACAACGTCTGATCGACGAAGTACTCGGAGATCTCCCGATTGACCATGACACCGGCCAACGGGGCGTAGCCCGAGGTGAGCCCCTTGCCGATCACCATGATGTCGGGGCGGACCTGCCAGTGCTCGCAGGCAAACCAGCGCCCGGTACGACCAAATCCGCTGAAGATCTCGTCATCGATGAGCAAGATGCGGTGTTCGTCGCACAGCTGTCGTACGCCGGGCCAAAAGTCGTCGGGAGGAATCTGGACGCCATTGGTCCCTGTCAGCCCCTCGAGCAAGATCGCCGCAATCGTGTCGGGGCCTTCGCGAGCCACCAAGCGCTGCACGCTTGCCAGCCAGGCTGAAGGGCCGTCGCCGCGGGGGGGCAGCGGATACGGGTCGTCGATGTGGTAGCTCGGTGAGAGGTCCGCGACAAACGGGTCTTTGCGTGCGTCGCCACCGATGGCCAGCGTGGCGAACGTCGCCCCGTGGTACGAGTGGCGTCGCGCCAAGATCTTGCGGCGGCCGGTGAACAGCCGGGCGATCTTGATGGCATTTTCGACGGCTTCGCTGCCGCCGGTGGTCAAAAATGCTCGCTCGAGACCGGTGTGGGTGACCAACTTCTCGGCCAATGTGGCGCGAATGGGCAACACGGCGCCGGGAGCCGCGGCGGGCAGCTCGTTGATTTGGTCGACCATGCGCCGCTTGATGTGCGGGTGGTTGTGGCCCGCGTTGACGTTGTAGACCTGGCTTTCCAGATCCCATATCCAGCCACGACCAGGGACGTGGAACCGGGCCCCCTCCGCCGCGTCGATTTCCCAACCGTTGGATGCGGCTTGTCGGGTCCAAGTGAAAAAGAGATGGTCGCGCTGGATCTGTCGCCAGTCGGGGTGTGTCATAAGTCGCGGTCGTCCTAACGCCAACGAGAAAGCGGGATCTCGATGCTGTCGTGATATCCGGGGGCGCGCTGGGTGGCGAACACACGTCCCTCGGTGAGGTCCATGGCCACCGCAATGCACGTGGTCGGCTCGGGTGGATGCGGTCCGGAGCCTGCGGCGCGGTCGAAGGTGGTCGCGCCCAGCGAGCCGAGAAACTCGGCCACGTCCGTGGCGCCGCGCGGGGGATTTTGCACCAATGCCGTGGATGCGATCTCCATGCGCCGGAAACTGGCGTGGGAGCGATGGGGGCGTTCCTGGGCGCGAAGCTTGGGATCGAAGTAGTGATTGGTATGCAGGTGCAACGCGCGTGGCGAGGTGCGGGTGATCACCTTTTCGTGACTGTCCGCTTCCAACCCGCACAGCTCGGTGCCGTCTGCGATGAGAAAGTGACCGCCGCCGGCGAGTCGGTGTCCCCACAGGCGCTGTCGGCCCGCGGCCGTGTCCGCGGCGCTGAGGACTTGACGGACGAGAGCCGGCCCCGCGAGGCCCAGTCCGGCCCGGCGGGTCGACAGCCGCGTTGTCGCCGCGGCCACTCCGTAGCGGTTGATCCCGACGACCCCGAGGGAGCCGACCCGCGATAAGAGCACCAGTTCGTCGTTGCCCGGCCGCGGGCGAATATGGTGCAGCTGAACCATCGGGGTAAGCGGGGTGGGCACGATCAGGGCCAAACCGAGGTACGCCCGGTCGCGGTGCCAGGCGTACAACGTCACCCCGCCCTCGTCGCCCGCAGACGGATTGTCGGCGGGGGTGAAGCGGTCGGCGATCTCATCGAACGCTTGAATCAGCATCAGCTCGGCAACGGGGAGGCCGCAGCCGGCGGCGATGCCCGCGACCTCCTGTGCGAGTTCGGGTGCCGCGTCCCGCAATGCTCCGACGTAGGCCGACCCGATTGAGGCGAGACGCGATCGATCGGCGTGCCCGGTTGCCGTGGCGAGCGCTTCGATCCGTCTCTGGGCGAGTGCGGCGATCGCCTCGCGCTGCTGTTCTCCATGGGCGCGCCCGCGGGCCGATGGCGTCGGCTGGTCAAACGTGGTCACAAGCATCGGCGTCCCCGCAATTGTGACCCCTCACGCGTCGGCGCGCCGGTGGAGGCCGGGGGACGGTCGCGCCAAGTCGACGGCAGCTTAGTGGGGTTGGTGTCCGCGACGTTGGCCCGAATTGCCCGGCGGCGGGTTGCGGTTCGGGCCGGGCTCGGTCGTCAGGCTTCTGACCTAGGCGCCGTCCGGTCGGCCGCAGTACGATGCCGCGTGCCTTGGATCGATGTGATCGACGAAACGCAGGCGGACCCGAAGTCCCGCTTGGGGCGGCTGTATCGGGGCTGTCTCGACCCCGAGCATGGCGTCGTGGACAACGTCTTGCGCATCCACAGCCTGCGACCCGACACGTTGGATGGACACCTGCGCTTGTACCGGGCCGCGATGTTCCCGGCGGCGGCGGAGGGGCTCTCCCGTCGCGAGCGCGAAGTGATCGCGGTGGCGGTGTCCGCGTACAACGAGTGCCACTACTGAGTGAAGCACCATGCCGCCGGTCTGGCGCGGGTGATGGTCGAGATGCACGAGACGGCGCAGTCCGCCGAAGCGCTGACGGATCAGCTGGTGGCGCGCGCGAAGGAGTTTCGCGCCGGGCAGCCGATGGCGGTGACGCACCTGGCCACGTCACGTGAGCGTGCGTTGCTCGAGTACGCCTTGAAACTGACGGCCCGGCCCGCGCAGATGACCCGGGCCGACGTCGAGGCGTTGCGCGGCGCCGGCATGGACGATGGCGAGATTCTCGACGCGAATCAGGTCACGGCGTACTACGCCTACGTCAACCGCTTGGTCGACGGCCTCGGGGTCGAGCTCGAATGGTTTCATCGCGAGGCATCCGGGCCGGGCTCGCCGACCGTCTCCGAGCGACCTGATTCGCGTGGTACTGACCGGCCCCGGCGGTAGTCTCGTGCGATTTGTGGAGGCGCCGCACGCAAGACGAAGCTGCGCCGCTCCCCCCGCGACCCCCCGGTTCTCGGCGGGGAACCAGGATTTTACTGGCGTAGACGACAGCTCGACGCCGTGCTTCGTTAGCGTCGGCATGTCCGGCTCCGATTCGCCCGATGATTCACCCCGCTCTTCGCCGCGCGCCCGGCGGTGTGAAGCGCCCGTCGGCCGTGATGCACCGGCGCGGCCCAGTTCCGCTCGGCGTTGGGGGATTCGGCTCCTGGTGTTCGCGCCGTGGTTGGCGATTGCGGCGTGGTTTTCTCGCGTGGCCTGGTTCATGTGCGACGACGCGTTCATCAGTTTTCGCTACGTGCGAAATCTGGTGGAAGGTCACGGTTTGGTGTTCAATCGCGGTGAGTACGTAGAGGGGTACACCAACTTCTTGTGGGTGCTCGAGCTGGCCGGTTTGTGGAGTTTGTTCGGCGCCCGTCCCGAGGTGACGGCACCGGCGCTCTCGTCGGTCTACACAGTGGGCACGCTGGCCTTGCTCTTGTGGTGGGTGGCTCACTCGCCGGGGACGACACAGCGGACATTCGTCGCCTGGATGGCGGCCGGCCTGCTGTGTACGAACGCCAGCTTCGCCGTTTGGACCTCGAGTGGTCTCGAGACCCGGCAGTTCACGTTCTACGTTGTCGCGGCAGTGGTCTGCCTCGCGGTGCACGGCGAGCGCCAAAGTGGGCGCATCATCGCTTCCCTGAGTCTGGCCGCGATGGCCTACACTCGACCAGAGGGGTTGCTGCTCGCGGCCTGTTGCTTCGCGTACGACGCGGGCCGGCAGCTGGTCGCCCAGCGGTCGATCGATCGACGCCAAATCATCGCGCTCGTGGCCCCATTCATGCTGCTCGTCGTGGGTCATTTTGTCTTTCGCTATTTCTACTACGGCGAGTGGCTGCCGAATACGTACTATGCCAAGCATATCCGCCCCTGGTACGAGTCGGGGTTTCGCTACCTGCTCGCGGCGGCCCTCGAAACGGGGCTGTATCTCCTGCTACCATTGTCGTGGCTGGCGCTACGCGTACGCTGGCGTCGATACGGAGAGAGTATTCATGCGTTGGTCCTATTGATGGTACTGGCGCACCTGACCTACCTGCTGCGCATCGGGGGCGATCATTTCGAATGGCGACCCCTCGATTTCTACTGGCCGCTGCTGGCGGTGCCCGCGGCCCAGGGTATCGCGCATCTTGGCGTGAAGGTGAGCGAGCGACTCGAGGGATGGCGCAGCGGCGAGATTCGGATGCCGCCGCGGGGAGCCGCACTAGCACTATTTGGTGTGGTGCTCGTGTACTCCAATGCGGTCCAGGCCGTCTTGCTGTTCGAAGGAGCGGAACGACAAGGCCGCGGCCAAACGCACAAACTACACCTCGAGCTCGACCGAGAAAACGCACGTTGGCTGCTGCGCGTGCCGTTGATGCCGGTGATCGTCGCCATCTCAAACGACCTGCGCCGGCAGTCCATCGCGCAGCTGGTGGGCGCTCGCTTCGTGGAACACCGGGAGTTCGCGAAAATGCTGCGCGGGCAATGGGGCCGCTACGAGGAGGGAGAGCGCGGGGTGATTCCCAACGATGCGGTGATGAGTCTGGCCGCCGTCGGCGTGGTGCCGTTTTACGCACCGGACCTCGCGGTGGTCGATTTCTTCGGTTTGACCGATGCGACCGTGGCCCGAGCGCCCGTCACCACCCCCAATCACCTCCGCGAAATCGCTCACGATCGTCGGCCCCCGCCCGGCTACTTCCAACAGCGCGGCGTCAACTTCCTGCTACGGGCGCCGGCTTCGAGTGCAGATGAGGCGCTGACCCAAGGCAACTACGCCCTCGAGATCGGGCCCGAGCTGTGGATGCCGTTCGACGTCGGCGACCACCAATGGGCCAACGAGCGCTTCGCCGACCGCGACTTGCGAGCCGTCCACCGGTTCGATCTTGAGAACCCGGCGGGGAATCGCTTTCGCATGGGCGACACGGGGTACGTCGGACGGCGCTTTCTCGGGCGCTTCGAAGCTGGGTTTGACGGGTGGACCCGCAAGGACGCGGCCGTCACCAACCGCCGCGATCACCCGTTGTACGCCGGCCAAAACCCCATTTACGGCTACGTGGGGGCGGGGGTGCTGACCAGCTATCACCCCGAGGACGGCGACCGGGCCGTCGGGAGTGCTCGGTCACCCGAGTTTCGGGCTCAGGCCTCCGACGCGTTGGCCTTTCTCATTGCCGGGGGTAAGTCGCGGAAGATGGGTCTGCGTCTGGTGGCAGATGGGCGCGACGTCAAGACCTGGCGGGGCGAGGACGCCGAGGATTTTCGACTCGTCGTCTATCCGCTCAAGGCCGTGGCGGCGAAGAAGCTTCAGCTCGAGCTTTTCGATCGCGAGCCAGGAGCGTGGGGTCATCTCCTCGTCGACCACGTCATGCTTGTGCGTGCAGAGCCGGGCTGAACGAGCGGCGATCGATCGCCCGGGGCCACGGCACGGGGCGTTGCGGGATCAGCCGCCGCGAATCGTCGCTCGAGCGTCGGCCGCGGCCGGACGTGAACTCCGGGTCAAGGGCGCGCCGGCGGGGTGGAGGCGCTGGGACGAAGATGCGCGTCGAGCCAGTTGAGCACGGTTTGATGCCACAACAAGCTGTTGGCCGGCTTGAGCACCCAGTGGTTCTCGTCGGGAAACACGAGCAGCTTGCTGTCCACGCCCTGCCGCTGCAGCGCGGTGAACGTCGCCAGTCCCTGGGACGGTGGGACGCGGTAGTCAAGCTCGCCGTGGATGACGAGCATCGGCGTCTTCCACTTGCGGACGTGGGCGGCGGGATTGTGCTTCTCGTAGGCGCGTGTCGCATCGTGATACGGGCCCCCGTGCTCCCACTCTGGGAACCACAGTTCTTCCGTGGAGTAGTACATCGACCGCTGATCGAAAATGCCGTCGTGGTTGACTAGACAGCGAAACCGGTCGGGCCACTTCCCGGCGATCCAGTTGGCCATATAGCCGCCGTACGATGCCCCGAGTCCGCACACACGTTCTCCATCCATCCAGCTGTACTCGGCGAGGGCCGCGGCAAGACCCCGTTTGAGGTCGACCAGCGGCTTGCCTCCCCAATCTCCTCGGATCGAATCGGTGAAGGCCTGCCCGTAGCCAATCGATCCGTGAAAGTCGATCATGACCACGGCGTAGCCGGATCCCGCGTAGACCTGTGGGTTCCAGCGAAACGAGAAACCGTTGGAGAACGTGCCTTGTGGGCCGCCGTGAATGAGGAAGGCCACGGGGTAGCGCTTGTCCGCTGAGAAGTCGGCGGGATACACCACCCAGCCGTGCACAGTTTCGCCACGCCAACCCTTGAACTCGAACGGTTCGGCCTTCCCGCGTTGCGCGGCGGCGAGGATCTGATCGTTGACGTGGGTACGTTGCGCCGGGGTGCCGCCGGCGACGGGCACCGACCACAGCTCGTTGGGCCCTTGGAGGTCGTTGCGCAAGTACAGCACTTGGTCGCCGGCGGCGATCGGGGCGGAGACGGTGCCGTTCGCGACGAGGCGTCGAACCTCCCCGCTGGCGACGTCGACGGCAAATAGCGGGCGGTTGCCCGTGTCGGCGGCGGTCACTAGCAGCTGCCGCCCGTCTGAGGAGAAGGTCATCTCCGCGACGGACCGGTCCCAATCTGCGGCTAACCTGCGCTTCGGTCCGTCGGGCCAGTCTTGGAGCACGATGTGAAATCGGTCCGATTCGTAGCCCGGGCGGTCCATGGCCGTGTACGCCAAGGTCTTGCCGTCGGGTGAGAACACCGGTTGGGCATCCCACGCCGGATTGTCAGCGCTAAGGTTGCGTGGGGCCACGCTGCCGTCCGTGCGAGCGGCGTACAGATCGAAATTCGTCGACCATGGCTCGCTCGCGCTTGCCGTCCGCGCTGCAAACACGAGCCATTGTCCGTCCGGGCTGAAACTGTAGTCTTCGATCCCGCCAAACGGTGCCGATGGCACATTGCCGGGAACCGCCGCTGAGATGGGCGTGGCGGTTCCCCCGTCGACTGGGATGACAAACAGCTGCGAGCGTCGACCGTCCTTCCACGTGTCCCAATGGCGCACGAACAGCTGGTCGTACACCATGCCGCTCGCGCCGGACCCGCTGCGCCGCGACAGACGCTCCGCGGTGCATTCCAACGTAGGGCAGTCGGGATAGACCGCCGCGGAGAAGGCGAAGCGATCGCCGGTTGGTGAAAGACGAAGGGTGGTGAGATCGACCGGTAGATCGGTGACGGGTGCGGCGGGTCCCCCGTCCGCGGCCACGCGCCAGATCTGGGAGGTCCCGCCGCGCGATGACAGGAAGTACACGGCGGAACCATCTGGAGACCACACCGGATGGTGCGCGTTGTCGTCCGCCGGGCTGATCCGACGCGATGCGTGGTCTTGGAGCTCGAGTACCCACAATTCGCGCCAGCCACGATTGGCCTTCATGTCGGTCATTCGTCGCGTGAACACCACGCGTTGCCCATCGGGGGACAAGGCGGGCGACCCCACCCGATCGAGTGCCAGGAGATCGAGGGCGGAGAAAGGGTGGGGGCCGGCGGGGACGACCGGGCGGCTGATGGAGGGAGTGACTGACGCGGCCGCCGGGGCCGAAGCCGGGGGAAGCGGCGTCGCGGTCGTGGGCGGTGGCGCGTGGGTGGGCGCGGCTGTCGGCGCGGCGGACCGAGTACAGCCAAACAGCAATCCGGCCAGTGAGAGCGTGCAAACGGGCACGAGGCGAGCGGCGAGGCGTGGCATCGCCGTGACATTACAACGCGGCGCCGGTTCGGCCTACGTCTGACTGAGGCACCTGGGTTCGGCGTGCTCGCGGCGGTCCCCGGGGGCCGCTCGGATGTTGGGTTGACAGCTCGCGGCGACGGGCGTCAAGGGGGAGCTGCGTTGGGTGCCCGGAGACGGGGGCGAGTCGCGAGG
>QKPP01000163.1:19450-31693 GCA_006508105.1 Myxococcales bacterium FL481
ACCCATCGCCGGGTCCTCACGCTGATCGGCCGCGATGGTGGCTCCGCGCGGCACCACAGCCGAGACGTCGCGCGTTTCGCTCGAGTCTGGCTCACCGGGTGTTGGAGGCCGCCAACTCGACGCTGATGATTCGCCGGTGGTTCGGCGTCGACTTCAAAAAGGGTCGAGGTCGTGGGTGGCAGCATGACTGACGTTGTTCGATCGGCCTGGCGACGCGCCGTTGTCAAGGTCCCGACGTCGGGCCGAGCGAATTCACCCGGGTGACTTGGCGTCCTCGCTCTGGGTACAGTCGCCCCCACCGAGGATGCTGGGGCGCAGCGCAACATCACCGATCAATTCCGTCGCCGGGCGGCCGTGGCCGATGGCGACGGGTCGACGAGGACGCCGACGTGGGGAACGATAGGTACCACGATCTGGTGCAGAGCCTGCCCGAGGCGCTGGTGGTGTGTCAGCAGGGGCGCATCGCGTTTGTGAACAACGAACTTCGGCGTTTGCTCGGCTGGCCGGACGGATGCAGTCCCGTGGACCGCCCGCTCAGTGCCATCGTGCCAGGCACGGATATGGCCGACTTCGAAACGATTCTGGCCAGCGCCTCGAACGTCGGTGAATCGGCGCAACCCCATCTGCAAAAACTGCAAAGACGCGACGGTACGCCGGTGCATGGCCGCCTTCTCGCGCGTTCGATCGACTGGAATGGCGACCACGCGGTTCTATTGCTGGTCCATCCGCTCCCCGCCAGCAACCGACCGCCCGAGCTGCTCAGCTTGCTCGAGACGGCAGTCGATCACCTCAGTGACATGATCATGATCACGGAGGCGGATTCACTGCTGCGGCAGGGGCGGCGGATCATCTACGTCAACAAGGCGTTTTGTCGTACGACCGGCTTCGAGCCGGAGGAGGTGATCGGCAAGACACCAAACCTGACCATCGGGCCCGAGACCGATGACGCCGCGCTCGAGCAGATCGCGGAAGGTCTCAGCGCACGCAAATCGGTGAAAGCCGAGCTGCTCAAGTACCGCAAAGATCGCAGCAAGTACCACGTGGAGCTTGAGATCGTGCCGGTGTTCGACAGCGAGGGAAAGCACTCCCACTGGGTGTCCGTCCATCGCGACATCAGCGAGCGCAAACGCATGCAGGCCACGTTGGCTTCGACCGAGCGCCTTGCGGCGCTGGGGCGTTTGGCCGCGGGCGTCGGGCACGAGATCAACAATCCGTTGGCCTATCTGGTCAGCAATCTCGTGTACGCGGTCGACGGGCTGGGCGATCTGAGCCCAGGCGTGCGCATGCAGATCCAGCCGGTGCTCGAGGCGTTGGCCGAGGCGCGGGACGGGGCGGAGCGGGTCCGCAACATCGTGCGGGATCTCAAGCAGCTGTCGGCGGGCGCGACCTCCCATCCTGGCCCGGCGGTGCTCAGCGATGTGTTGCGCTCGACGCTGAGTATTGCGCGCAGCCAGCTTCGGGGCCGAGCGCGGGTGACGGTCGAACTCGGCGATGTCCCGGCGTTGGAGATCAGCGAGCATCGACTCGGGCAGGTGTTGCTCAATCTGTTGCTCAACGCGGTGGAGGCGATGTCTCCCGACGACGGGGTGGGTGACACCATCGTCGTTCGTGGGTGTGCCGAGGGCGAGTACGGCGTGGTGGAAGTTGAGGACAACGGCCCGGGGATCGACCCGCAGATCAGCAGCCGAATCTTCGACCCGTTCTTCACCACCAAGGTGGGGTCCGGGACGGGGCTCGGCTTGTCGATCTGCCACAGCATCATCACGAGCGCCGGGGGAACCATCGAGGTCGAGAGCCAGCCGGGTCGTGGCAGCCTGTTTCGCGTACGAGTGCCCACGGCCGCGCTGCCGGCGAACTCTCCGCCGCCAGTCGTGGCTCGACCCGCGGCGTCGAGTCGCGTGCTCGTGGTGGATGACGAGCCGTTGGTCCTGCGCTCATTGGAGCGAACGCTGAGCCGCGATCATCGGGTCACGACTGCGTCGAGCGCCCGCCGGGCCCTGGCGTGCTTGGAACACGAGCAGTTCGATGTGGTCTTGTTTGACATCATGATGCCAGAGATGACGGGGATGGAGCTTTTTCGCCATCTCGAAGTGAAGCACCCTCGGGTGGCGGAGCGGGTGGTGTTCATCACGGGTGGTGCGGTCAACGATGAGGTCTCGAGCTTTCTTGCCAGTTGTAGCAAGCCGTTTTTGGAAAAGCCGTACGACCCCGGTGAGCTGCGTCGGTTGGTCGGCTCGATGGTGCAGTAGCCACCGCAGCAGGCGACCAAGCGGCTGCGATCGCCACTTGCGACGCGCGGCCGGTACCGCCACGGTCGGTCGGTCGGTCGTCGCTCGCGGCTGGCTACCCGCCCAGCCGTGCCTGAAAGTAGTAAGTGGCCTTCACCGCGATCGCGTGAAACGGTTCGATGGTCGCGTCCGGCAGCGCAGTCCCAACCGGTTGCGACGTGGTGTAGACCAAGAAGATATCGCTGCCTCGACGGTATCTCCAGCGAAAGCGACTCTGCACGGCCATCGTGGGCTCGCTGGGGTCGAGGTTGAGTCGTAGAGACGTGTCCCAGGCCACGTTGCGATTGAGGGCTAGGTTCAAGGTGCCGTTCGCGAACCCGAAACTAAACGCGTTGGCCTCCGGCCGCCCGAGGTGCCCCACCAAGTGGGTGTAAGACCCCGCCAGGCTCGCGTGCTTGTTGAACTTCGCTACGATTCGTCCTCGGATCTGATGCATCTTTCCGGCAAACAGTTGGCCGTATTCGTAGTTCAGCTCGCCACCAAGCGCGAAGCGGGATGGCGATCGCACGCGGAACGCATGGCTGGTGCCCTGGTATCGTCGCGCGTCTACGGTGTAGCCGTACAGCTCGAACGCGTCATCCACTCGATCGTCTTTGGCGCGGAGGTTGTAGCTCGCCAGCCAAGAGCTGCGCCAACGGGCCTCGAACCTCGCGCCGCCATCAGCCGTGAGTCGTTCGGTGTAGTCGGGCGAAGTGACGACTCGACCAAACGGCCCGATGAGCAGCTCTTGGAGCCCCAGCGCCCGAGGACGCGGGGCGACAAAGAAACGGGCGCCGTGCGACGCCGTTCCCGGCCGGCGATAAAACCCTAATGGGGCGCTGAAGCGAGTATCGCTCCAGGTGAAGTCGACGGCGGGCCGTAAGTACAGCCCGTCGTAGGTGAAGTTGCTCGCTGCGGTGCGGCCGAGTTTGCTGCGGGACCGTCGAGTCAACGTCGACGTCGGGGTGGTCTCCACGACCTCGTCTGGCTCGCGATCGAAGGTCTGCGCGAAGAAGTTGTACCACCGCAGCTTGCCACCGGCCGCGGTGATATCCAGGTCCGCTCCGCCGGAGAAGACGGCTTCGTCGGGATCGCCGAAACGATGCTTGCCGAGGGCGAGCACTCCGACGGACGTCCGCGGCGTGGGGCGCCAGGCGATGCGTCCCACGCTGAAGTTTTCGGCTGGGATGTCGACTTCGGGATCCTCCGTCTCGTCTTGTGGGGGCTCGGCGATCGAGCGCAGGGTTTGGACGTTGAGCACGCCATACACGAGCTTGGGCGAGCGGCCATAGGCCTTCACGCCAGCTGCCACTGGGATCGCGCGGCCGTCGCGAAGCCCAATGCGTCGCGAGAAGAACAGCTGCGCTTCGCCAGGACGGCCGAAGTTGAACGTGTCGAGCCCGTTGATGAAAAAGGGTCGACGCTCGGGAAAGAACAGCGGAAAGCGATCGCGTGCGACTTGAACCTCGTCGGCCTCGACCTGAGCGAAGTCGGTGAGCACCGAGGCTTCGACATAGGAGGACTTGCCGACCTGCGCCCTCAGGTCGCCGCCCACTGACGCGTTGGGGCGGCGCCGGGGATCGACGGTGAAGCTTGGGGAAAAATCGGTGTAGCCCGCGACATAGGGTGTGATCTCCAGGGCGCGAGCCGCCAAAATGCCGTGGATCCCTTCAATCACGCCAAACGCCGAAGCCGATGTCGGTCGCCGCGGGGGCAGGATCAAGCGCCAGTCGTAGGTGGCGTTCGCGGCCTGATGGTCGCGCGAGATATTGAGACCCATGTCGCCGTCGCCCTCGGCGTCGACCCCGAGAATGGCGAATGGGAGGCGGTACTCGACGGTGTAGCCACGATCGTGTCGCCACACCTCCACGTCCCAGACCGCGTCCCATTGCGGCATGTTCACCCGCCCGTCGTCGAGGCTCATGATCTCGAGCTGAGTCCCCGAAGCGTTCGTGGAGAAGATCAGAGCTGTGCGCAGATCGCGACGCGGATCGATTTTGACGGAGACCGCGTCGTCCGAAAAAATGGCGAACGCGTCGCGCCGCAGGGTCCGAAGCACGACCTCGTCGGGATCCATGTTTGCCTCGACCAGCACGTAGAGGGCGAGATCGTCGTAAGCGACGCGGAGGGTGGTTCGCGATGGCGGGGCGCCGCCGAGCTCGGGGCTGCGCATGACGAAGTCATCATGCAACTCTGCGCGTTTCCACACGGCCTCGTCGGGGTGCCCGTCGATGGTGATCTCTTCGTGGGCCCGCGCGGCCTGGATCGTTCGCTGTTGCGCCGCAAGTTCAGTTGGAGTGAAACCGCCCAGGGTGTTCGCTGCAAATATGGCGGCGAGCGGGCAGAACATCAGCTTCGGCGATGGCGATGAAGTGGGAGGGGGGGCAAGGCGGCGCGAGTTTGCGACAAAAAGCTCCGAGCCGGGGGTCACGATTCGTGGCCTGCGCACCCGGCCGGTTGACGGTTGTCGTCAAACGGCAGCGCTTGTCCAACCCGGCGCGGTGGCCCTTTGGGGCCCATGATTCGCTCTCGACCAGAACCCCCGTCGAATGGGGTCGGCGCTCCGGATGGCGCGCGTTAGCGGTCGATCACGCGCGAGTGAGCGGGATGGTCCGCAGACACACGGCCGTGACGGGCGATCTGACCGGCCCTCGCTCGGTGCGCGGAAGGGGTTCGTACCGATTCGCACGGGGGCCAGCGTCGATCGTTTCGTCGTAGATCTGCGCCGGAGCCGGGTGTACAACCCGGCCATGAGCAGAATCGACGGCGTCGAGGTGTTTTCCGCGACTGTGGTGCGCGCGCGCGAGGAGTTGGGCGAACGCATCACGCAGTGGCGGCGAGAGAACGAAGACCGTGACGTGGTCGATGTGAACGTTTTGCAGTCCTCGGACACGAGCTACCACTGCCTGACCATCGTCGTCTGGTGGGCGCGACGCGGGTAGCCCCGCCGGGCTAGTCGCCGCCGAGGTTCGAGCGGCTTGTCGGCAGCCGGATGCCCAGTGCAATGAGTTGCTGTTCGGCCTGCGGAGCCCAGCCGCGGTTCGCGATTGGGCTCGCCGGGCTGGGGTGCAAGATAGTGCCGAGTTGCAACTGATCGAGATCCTTGCCGAGCACCCGCTGCAGGCACTTGTGCGCGAATCCCCCAATGCCGATGGCGAACGTCGGCTCCAGGACGGTCAGGGTCGCAACGAGTGCGGCGTCGCAACACTGCTGCAGGGCCTCTCGCTCGGTGGCCGGCAGTTTGTCCGGGGTTCGATTGCGCCCCGAGGCCTCGAGAAACAGCAGCGGACAGTAGTTCACGACGAAGAAGCGTTCGAAAAAGGCGGGAGCCGAGCCGAAACGTCGTTGGGCCCAGCCCCATAATCGAGCGCCGCTGACTTCCGATCGCGAGCACGCAAACCCTTGAATGGGGCGTTTGGGATGCTCTCGGTGGGGCGGGTTGACCGGCGCTTCGATCTCCAAGAAGTCGCGCACCAAGTTGACTTCGCCAAACGGCACGCCGGTTTGTGCCATCCCGAAGGGCCCGGGGTTCATCCCGACCAAGACCACTTCTTTAGGGCCACCACCGTAGCGCTCGAGGTATTGCTCGTGCGGCGCGGCGGCGTATCGCAAGGGATTGTAGACGTGCGTGACCGGATCCGTGAAATCGAGGCGATCGACCGCTTTCGCGAGCTTGCGGCTGATGCTGACCAGACTCGTCCTCACGGGTCGCACGCTAAGGCAAGTCCGCGCGTGAATACAACGCCACGGCGGCTCGTTTGGCCGTCCTCGGCGCGCGCCCACCGAGCCTCGAGGGAGTGGACGGCGACGCGTGGCGGGACGTGAACCGGGCCCGACGCGAGCGTCGACGGGCTCCGCAGCGTCGGATCCGGTCGCGACGGGAGCGAACCGAGCCGACGGCTAGTGAATGAGTCGGCGGCCGGGCATGCCGTCATCGTCGGGGTCGACGCTGCGTTCGCGTTCCTTGGCCTCGGCTCGTTGACGATCCCGCTTGCGAAGCAGCGCTGTCATCACCACCGCCAGGCCGGTTCCCCACAGCAACGCGAGGAAGACCAGCCAGTACGGTGACGTGGCTTCTGACAACGCCGCCAAGCTGCCCTCGGTACCCCAGTGCAACGCCGAGGTCGTCTCGAGTTCGTACACGACCACGACGGCGATGGCCTGAAGCAACACGAGGAGCCCGCCGAACAGTGCCACACGGAGTTTGCCGCGACGCCGCCGTGCGGCGCAAAGCAACAAGCCAACCGCGGTTTCAGCCAGCAGTAGCGTCTGCGCCAGGGTGCCCCACATGACCTCGGCGCCGCGAGGCGACAAGTCGATGCTCTGCATCAATGCGCCATACGCCAGGGTGAGCGTCGTCGCAGCGACGGCGAGAACGGCTTGAAAGCGAGCAAAGGCCCACCGTGTCGCCACGTGGTCGGCGACGGCGTTGGCTCGAGCCGGCCGTCGCAGGCTCACGGCGAACAGCCAGCCGAGCGTGGGGAGCAGCAGGGCCGAGGCGACAAAGGTGGCGCCGTTGAGTTGCGCCAAGCTGCTCGCCTCGGAGCGTGCGGCGATGTCGAACAGCACGATCAGGCTCGCACCCAAGCTGGCGAGGGCCAAACTGACCCCTTCAACCGGGCTGAGAAGTGGCTCCCACGGACGCTCGACCCGGCGCGACCACAAGCGCAGGCAGGCCACGGCCATGGCGAACTGAAGGAACAATCCGTAGAGCAGCGCCCAGGTCGACGTCGGCGCGTACGGTCCGCTCGGGGCCCAAGTGAAGCCCTCGATCCCCGTCACCGGGGCAATGGCCCCGAGAACCGCCGGCAGCGGACCGAGGAAGAAACCGAGTCCGGCCGCATCGAGGCTGACGAGCAGGCCGCCGACGAGACCTCCCGCGGCCAGCCCACCGGCCAGCAGACCGCCGACTACCAGGGGGCTCAAACGGGTGCCGAGGGCGTCGCCGAAGCCGATCGCAAGCGGATAAGTGGTGGCCATGGCCAGGGCGAGAAGGACGAGCGGCAGGCCCAACGCGGCCCATCCCACGGTGATCGCCAGGATCGCGGAGCCGACGACGAGCAGGGCGCCACCGGCCGCCCAGGTGAAGAGGTTGGGCCCGATGGCCATGGCCCACGCAAGGTCGCGGGTCGAAAGGCCGGTCATCCGGAGCACGGGCAGGGTGCCGGCCTGACGTTCGTTGGCGGTCTGAGCCGCAGTTGTGACCGGTCCCGCAACGAGTAGCAACAAGCTGGCGAACCCCCAAACGGCGACCCCGACGAGGCGCCAATGCGTCTGGTCGTCGATCGGGGACCGGTAGCGAACGGAGGGAACGCGGATGGCCTGGCTGCGGGCCGCCGGATTGGAAAATCCACTGTGCCAAAGCGGCGCGTCTGGATCGGAGATCGCGGTGGCCAACGCGGCCGCGTCGCTCGGCGTCAGCTCGTCTAAGACGGTTCCGGTGGGTTCGCCGGCTTCCGCCGTCAGCCAAAGATGCAATCGGGTGGCGGCGCGGCGGTCTTCCACGTGAGCGAGCAAGTCCACGCGTGCAGATGATCCCACCCCGGACGCCGGGATCGGGCTGACTGGGCCGGCGTTGTCGCGGGCGAGTAGCCGGTCGACGACGCTCGAAGCGTCGCGAATCAGCCGCCGGCGGTGGGCGATCGCGCGAGCGAGTTGCCGGTCATCACCGCGGCCGAGCGCTCGGCGTATCCGCGAGCGCGACGCGCGGTTGAACTCTCGGGTCACCGCCGGCCGCAGGTCGACGGGTTGCAACAGATCGTCGCGAGACCCGGCGGCCATCCGCCGCGTGCGGGTGGAGGCGGCGTCGAGGAGCGCGAGCTGGGTGTCGAGTCGCACGCGCAACTGTTGGAGCACGGCGATCCGAACCCGCCGCTCCTGGGCGTGTTGCGCTTCGGCGCGAGCCTGCTCGACATCATCGTAGGCGCATGCCGGCTGCGTTCCGCCCCCGCCGCACACGGCCCCCGGGGTCTCGAGTCCCAGGTGAACCCGCAGTGAGTGCGCGGCGTCGTTGTCCACGCGCGTCAGCGCGGAGACACCGAGCCACGACAGCCCGACGATGACGACGAACGCGAGGGCGGCCGAGGCCAGTCGTGCCGACCGATCGCGGCGCAGGAACGGGCGGACTCGTCGCCACAGCGAGGGCCGGCCGGATTCAGTGGGGTTGTCTACGGGTTGCTGATCGGGCACGTCCACCTACCTTCGTGGGCCACCAATAATTGTGCCGCGGTTCATCGGGTTCGCTAGTCCCCAACTCGGGAAAATCCCGCGCCAACCGGGCACGCTGGTGATGCGGTTTCCCGCCTGCGACGTCGCGGGGGCGGGTAAGATTCCGCCGTGCATCCACTTCTCGAAAATACTGGCATGACCGACCCGGTTCGCGGCGTGATCGAGCGATGGCTGAGCGAGCCCCGCTTTGCGAGCGAGCGTCCCGCTCTCGAAGGGTTGCTCGCGGCCGCCGCGGGCGGCGATGCAGCGGCACGCAACGAGCTCGATGATGCATTCGCCGACACGTTGCCGATCGGTACGGGAGGTCGGCGTGGCCGCTGCGGCCCGGGGCCGAACCGGATCAATCGAGTGGTGCTGCGCGAAACGGCGCTGGGTCTCGCCAGCGCGATGAAGCGCCGCTCGCTCCCGCCAAAGGTGGCGGTGGTCTACGACACCCGTCGCGACAGTGCTCGCTTCGCCCGGGTTGTGGCCGCGCAGCTGGCCGCGTCCGGTCTGGGTGTGTTGCTGGTCACGGCGCCGCGCCCGACACCCCAGCTTTCGTTCTTGGTGCGCGCGGCCGAGTGCGGCGCCGGTATCGTAATCTCTGCCAGCCACAACCCGCCCGCGGACAACGGTATCAAGATCTACGGGCCCGATGGGGCGCAGGTGTTGGCGAGTTTCGCCGACGAGGTGGTGGCCGAGATTGGCGCCGCTTCCGACGCCGCGTTGCCCGACCTCGAAGACGACCATCCGAATGTACAGTCGCTCGATCCGGTCGAGCATCCCAACTGGGGCGACGCGGCCTATCACGCCTACGTCACGGCCCAAGGGGTGCTCACCGAGCCCGCGGCGATGCAGGGCTTAACGGTGGCTTTCACGCCGCTGCACGGAGTTGGACACACAAGCGTGGTCCCCGTCTTGAGGAGCCGCGGGGCGGCGGTTCAAGCGGTTGCGGCCCAGTGCGATCCCGACGGGGGGAACTTCTCGACGGTGGTCAGCGCGAACCCGGAAGACCCGCGTTCGATGCAGATGGCGCTCGAGTTGGGACAGTCCGCGGACGCCGATTTGGTGTTGGCGACCGATCCCGACGCCGATCGTTTGGGGGCCTGCGCCCGCGACCGCCATGGCGATCTCGTCCCGATCGATGGCAATCGGCTGGGGGTGTTGATGCTCGATCACGTGCTGCGGCAAGATCCAAGCGCCGCGCAGGGCTTGGTCTTGAGCACGCAGGTCACCTCTCCGCTGATCGGCGCGCTGGCCCGGGCGCACGGCTGTGAGGTCGTCGACGACTTGTTGGTCGGGTTCAAAAACCACGCCTCGATGCTGGCCGAGCGCCCCGATCGATCGTTGGTCTTCGCGTGTGAGGAGAGCCACGGCTATCTGCGGGGGACTGAAGTGCGGGACAAGGACGCAGCCATCGCGGCGCTGTTGCTCAGCGAATGTGCGGCGGAGGCGAAGCGAGCCGGGCTGACGCTGTTCGATCGGCTGGCGCAGATCTGGTCGCGGCACGGGTATCACGTCGAGCGCACCGCGAATCTCGTGGCCGTCGGCCCCGCCGGCCGTCGAGCGATCGCGGCGGTGATGGAGCGGTTCCGTCGCTCCACGCCGGCGGAGATCGCCGGTTTGCGCGTACGAGAAGTCGAAGATCGGCTCGTGCCGCGTGCAACTGGTTCGGCCACCCGTGACCTGCCCGCCAACGTCCTTGCCCTGGAGCTCGAGGCCGGCGATGTCGCGGTTCGTCTTGCGCTGCGTCCCAGTGGGACTGAGCCCAAACTCAAAGTATATGTGCTTGCCCGGGCCGAACCTAGTGCAAGCGCCGACGCGACCCGGTCGGCCCAGGTGGACGAAGTACTCGAGCGCGTGATCACGGCGGCCGAGAGCATGGCGCGAGAGACCATGGATGGCGTCATGGCGGACGGCTCCCGCGAGTGACGCGGACGCGGCTGATCGCACTGTTGGTCGCACTCGTCGGGGTGGTGTGGGTCGTGTTGGCGTTGCTGCCCCGAGCCGACGTCGGCATGGACGCCGGGCGCACTCGCGCAGCACAGACGTCGGCTGCCTCGTCGCCGAGCGCACCGAGGTTTCGGTCCGCAGGTGGCCACGGGCTCACAGCTCGTTCCCCGCGACCGCGACCGCCGACGGATCGATCACTGCGAGGGCGGGTGGTGGACGAAACGGGGGAGCCGGTGTCCGGTGGCGTGCTGCTGACGTACTGCCTGGATGGCGAGCGGGCCGGGTCGCTGCGACCGGGCGTCCCGCTCACCTTGCGCGACGATGGGTCCTTTGCGGGGGTGGGCTGTCGGGGCCGCATGTGCTTGGTGTTGCAGCACCCCGGCTACTTGCCCGCCGACCCGTGGGTGGTGGCGGCGGGGGAAGAGGTGACGCTGACGGCTCGCGCACTGGTGCGATTGACGGGCACGGTGCGTGACCAGGCCGGGCGGCCGGTCGCCGGGGCGAGCGTCCGCCTGGGCCCGTTGCCGGGCGAGGAGGACCCGACTGCGCTGCCCGCGTACATCGGCGCCCGGGCGGGGCAACGCACGACGGCGGATGGTCATTTCGGGTTCACGCGGGTGGAGCGGCCGCTTTGTGATGTCTGCGGTGAGGTGAGTGGTCGCTGCGATCCGGCCACGCACGACGTGCTTCCCAGCTACCTGCAAATGCGTCTGGTCGTGAGTTCACCCGGCTACAACCCGGTGCATCGGGCGATCGATGTCGAGTCAGATCGGGAACTCGAGATCACCCTTACCGCTTCGCTTACATCGAGCCTGAGGCCGTCAGAGGACGGATGAGCGCGCTGTCCGCCGCATCGCTCGCGCCCGTGGGCACGCTGCCGGGCGCAGCTCCAGCCCCGGCGCTCGGTCGAGGCGCGGACGACAGCGGCCGGCCCAGTTGTCGATCGGGACGCCACAAGCGGCGACGTGACGGGTCTCGCCGCGCAACCGCACGCGTAGGGGTATATTTTCCTTGGTGATCGAGTCTCACCCGGATGCGGGCTTGGCCGACGACGATGACGGGGCGCCCGAGTTTCCCCACGTCTTCGGCAAGTACGTGCTGCTGCGCCCCATGGCGCGCGGAGGCATGGGGGAGCTGTTCTTGGCGGCCGCCGGGGAAGTGGGGGGGTTCGAGAAGCTGTGCGTCGTCAAGAAAGTGCTGCAAAACCTGATGGACGCCGGCGTGCGTCGACGCTTTCTCGACGAGGTCAAAGTCGTGGTGCGGCTCAACCACGCCAACTTGGTGCAGGTGTTCGACGCGGGGCGAGTGGACGACGACTACTACTTGGCCATGGAGTTGGTCGAGGGCAAAGACCTGCGCGCGCTGTGGAATCGTTGCGCGAAGTTGCACCAACGCATTCCCGTGGATCTTGGGATGTTCGTCGTCCGCGAGATCTGCCGCGGACTGGCGTACGTGCACGACGTGGGCGCGCTCAACCTCGTGCACCGCGACATCTCCCCGCCGAACATTTTGGTCGGGTACCGCGGCGAGATCAAAGTGACCGACTTCGGCCTCGCCAAGCACGCGATTCGCCGGGAGTTCACCAGCCCCGGCGTGGTCTACGGCCGCTACAGCTACCTGTCTCCCGAGCAGGCTCGGGGCTTGCCCGCCGATCGGCGCTCAGACGTCTACGCCGCGGGTATCGTGTTGTGGGAGCTGCTCACCGGCCGGCAGCTGTTTCCCGCGGGTGGGGCCGACGGTCGGGGCCCGGCCTTGTCGGTACTGCAGCATCCCGAGGTCCAGCCGCCATCGGCGATCGTGCCCGGCATTCCCGAGG
>QKPP01000238.1 GCA_006508105.1 Myxococcales bacterium FL481
GTCATCATCGTCATCATCGTCATCATCGTCATCATCGTCATCATCGTCATCATCGATGGCGCCGGATGTGGCTTCGTCCAGGTTGCGCGGCTCTGCGCAGGCTGCCGCGAAGACCATCGTAGACAACAGTACTGAGGGTAGACGGCCGCGGTGCATTGCACGAACCATAGCGGGGTAAACCGGTTCTCTCCAGACTCTCATCGCCGGGGGCGACGGTCCCAGACTCGCGTACCCAAGTTGCCTGCCGCCCGCGGTGGGTGCGAACGCGCGGCGAGGAGGTGGTAAGGCCGCGACCATCGGCGGGTTGGAGTTTCTCCGCCCTCGTTCGCGGTCTTCCGAACACCCGGTCCGCGGAAGCTCGAGCCCACACTGCACCGGATGACGTCGTGCATGCGCGATGCAATACGCAGTTCGTATCGCGCATGCAATCGCGCCGGTCGGAGGAGGAACCAGGGGTGCTTCGATCGCGGCAGGGCGTCCCTACTGCGCGGCTGTGGCACCGGTGGTTCCAGTTTCCGGCATCATCACGAGCGGAGTTTCACCGTCGGTGATGATCACTTTGGAGTTTGGCGAGGTGGCAAGCTCCCGAAACGCTTGAATGGCCTGCCAGCGCACGAGCAGTGGCGTCAGACCGTCGGAGATAATCTTTTGGGACTCGCGGATCCCGGTCGCCTCGACCTGCTTACGCTGCGCTTCCAGACGCTCGCGCTCGAGCGTGAATTCCATGCGTTGTGCGTCTTGGTCGGCCTGCAGCTTCCACTCGATCGCGCGCGCGAGTCCCTCAGGGAGCTCGATGCTCTTGAGCAAGACCGCTTCGATATTGAAACCGCGAGGTTTGAGTTGTTCAGCCATCGTGGCGCGAATGCCCGCTTCGATCTCCTTGCGGCCGGCGGTGTACATGTCCTTCGCCAAGAACTTGGCGCAAGTGTCCGCAGCCGCGGAGCGAAAGACACTGAGGACCACGACGTCTTCATAGTCCTCGCCGACCTCGCCGATCACGCTCGTCGCGCTCTCCGGGTCGACGCGATAGAGGATGGAGATCTCGGCGTTGATGTTCAGTCCGTCTTTCGACGGCAAGCTGAGCTTGACCTCGCGATTGACGGTTCGCACCGGTACCTTGATGATGTCCGTCAAGATTGGGTCGTAGGCGAACAGACCGGGAGCCAACGGCTCCGGTTTGATCTTCCCGGCCCTTCGCTTGACGCCAAGTTCACCTTGCTTCACGACAGCGCACGCGGGCAAAAGCGCAACCGATGAGCCGGCGAGAAGTGCCGTGAGCAAGGCGAAGCGGGCCCTTAGAGCCCATCGCTGCGCCCGCGGGGCGCGAGCCAAGCGCGTCACTCGGCGATGAGAGCGGTTCGTTGAACTAGACGGTTCGTTCGCGTTGATCTGAGACATACGTTCTCCTCTGATTTTCGGGTGGATGGAGCGGTCGCCCGCTGGGGCTGCCGGTGTATGATTTTTGAAACATGATATTTGTTACATGTTTTGAAAAGTATGAGAGACGTGGCAGGTGGTGTCAATGTTGACCGCCGCAAAATCTCCAAGCCTGTAGGACGGGTGGTCGACGGTGCGCGCGAGCCGGGTGTGATGCGGCCATCGCCGCATGGGGCGCGTACTGCCGGAGGCGACGGCCAGACAGGATCCGGAACGTGGCCGGTGTCACCGTCGCGCCGGGACACGGGGCGGCCTCGCGACCCACGGGAGTGGGGCGCCGAGTCGTGCTGCGGATCGCGAACGCGAGCGGTTTGCGAACGCCAACGGTCTGCGAACGTGAGTCGGTGGCGAAGGCCCATCCCTTGCCCGACTACCCGTCTCGTCTCGCACCCGATCACTCGACGATGAGCCGGCGCTTTCGTGCAGCGCAACGGCGACTCGGCCCGTTCAAACCTTCGGGCGATTGTGCGCGATGACGGATCCGTGTTCGGGCCCAACCGACGAGAAGGCTGCAGGAATAGGGGCATTCGCAGTCACGGCGTTCGGCTCGTTGGCGTCGTATCGCCACCGGAGGTGCCGACCGTGCCTCCGGCGGTGGCGAATTGGCCCTCCCTGCCGGTCGCGGTCGCGGACCGGCTTCACCTTGTTGTCGGCGTTGGGTTAGCCTTCACCAAGAGGGTGGGGCGAGTTGTTTTCCTCCAGGCCTCTCGAAAGCGGGCTCCTTCGTGAGATGGTGCTCGGCTCAGACGAAGTGAGGAGACGGATAAGATGGCAGCGAGACTCTCCCGGCCCCGAAGTGAGATGGCAGCCCACTACCACGTGGTCGTGGTGGGGAGTGGCTACGGTGGCGCGATCGCGGCGTCTCGTTTCGCACGAGCCGGCCGGCGGGTCTGCCTGCTGGAGCGCGGGCGCGAGTGGCTTCCCGGGGATTTTCCGGATACGCCGGCCAAGGCCGCGCACGAGCTGCAGGTCCGTAGTGAGGCTGGAGATCTCGGTCGTCACGACGGCTTGTACGAGTTCGTCGTGAGCGACGATATCGACGTGTTCAAAGGCTGTGGGCTTGGTGGGACCTCGTTGGTCAATGCGAACGTGGCGGTTCGGCCCGATGCTCGGGTGTTCGAGGCGTCGGATTGGCCGACCGCGTTGCGCCGCGAGTCGGGACAAGACCTAGATGCCGAACTCGAGCGGGGCTACGCAAGGGCGTTCACGATGCTGAGGGCGGTGCCCTATCCTCGTACCGAGCCGCTGAAGTTGCAGGCGCTCGCGCGGGGCGGGCAACAGGTACGGGGTGAAGTGTATCGACTGCCGATCAACGTAACCTTCGCGGATACCCTCCCGAATCCGCAGGGTGTCGATCAGCCAAGTTGCACCGATTGTGGGGACTGTGTGACGGGCTGCAACGTCGGTGCCAAGAACACCACGGCTATGAACTACCTCCCCGACGCGGTTCGGCACGGCGCGCACATCTTCTGTGGCGTGGATGTCCAGCGGGTGGAGAAAGGAGCGGACGCGCGGTGGCAGGTGTTCTTCGACGCCTCGGATGTTCATCGCGATCGGTTCACGGATGACGACGAGCTGCGCGTGGCGGCGGACATCGTGGTCTTGGCCGGGGGGACCCTCGGCTCGACCGAAGTGCTGCTGCGCTCTCGAGTCGCCGGGCTCCCGCTATCCGAGCGGCTGGGTGAACGCTTCACTGGCAACGGTGACTTTCTGGGCTTCGACTACAACGCCGACTACCCCGTCAACGCCGTCGGAGCGGGGCCGCGGGACCCCGCGACGTTGGAGCCTGCGGTCGGCCCGTGCATCACCGGGGTGCTAGACCGACGGGGAACGGCGGACGTTGCTGATGGCTTCGTCATCGAAGACGGTGTACTGCCGGGCGCGTTCGCTGCGATCTATCCCGCCGTGTTTCGCCTGGCCGCCGCAGCGCACGGGCAAGACACGGATACGGGCTTGGTCGACTGGCTCCGCGAGCAGGGGCGCGAGTTGCTGAGCGTGGGCTCCGCGTACCACGGCGCGGTTCGACACACCCAAACCTTTTTGGTGATGAGCCACGACAGTGCCGCGGGGCAGCTTGAGTTGATCGGGGACCGCGTGCAGGTACGCTGGCCGCAGGTCGGCGATGAGCCGATCTTCGAAACGGTCAGTCAGGCGCTGCATGACGTCACCGAAGCGAATGGGGGTACCTACGTTGGCAATCCCCATTGGACGGAGTGGCTCGGCAAAAAGCTGATCACGGTCCATCCCCTGGGTGGGTGCGTGATGGCCGACGACGCGACGCGTGGCGTCGTGGATCACAAGGGGCGGGTGTTCTGCTGCTCGGTCGGAGACCGGGTGCATGAGGGGTTGTACGTGGCCGATGGCGCGGTGGTTCCCCGTTCGTTGGGCATCAATCCGTTACTGACCATCGCGGCTCTCGCGGAACGCATTTGCCATTTTGCGGCCACGGATCGCGGGTGGGTCATCGACTATGACCGACCCGGCGCCCCGCTGCCTCCGCGGCGGGAAGAGCCGGTCGGGGTCCGTTTCACCGAATCCATGAAGGGGTTCTTCGCTGTCGGTGCCGACAACTATGCAGAGGGTCACGCGGCGGGCGAGGCTGCGGGGACGTCGTTTGAGTTCCTGCTGACGATCGCCGTCGACGACGTTCGAGCGTTGCTCGATCATCCGGGGCAGACAGCGGCAGCCTGGGGCAGTGTGCGAGCGCCGTTGCTGTCGGACGAGCCGCTGACGGTCACAGGCGGCACCTTTTGTCTGTTTGTGCCCGATGAAGACATCGGTCGGCGGCGCATGGAGTATCGGCTCCCACTACATGCAGCCGACGGCCGTGAGCTGTACATGGAAGGCTTTAAGCTCATCGGTGACGATGGCGGCCCCGATCTTTGGACGGACACGACCACGCTGCACATCGCGATCCACCAGGGGCGCTCGGCGAGTGACCCGGTCCTCGGCCGCGGCGTGTTGCGCATCGAGATCACCGACTTCGTCCGCCAGTTGACCACGATGCTGGGCACTGGCGGTCGAGATGAGCTCGAGCGTTTAGCGGGCTTGGCCGCCTTCGGCCGACTCTTCGCGGGCACCTTGTTCCAGATCTACGCCGGCGTGCTCAGTGCCCCCGCCACGTTCGAGCCCGATCGGCCGGCACGTCGGCGTCGACGACTCCGGGCGCCCAGACCCGAGATCCTCCCGCTCGCGACGGCGGACGGCCGACAACTGCGTTTGACGCGGTTCCGAGCCGGGTCGGGTCGTCCGGTGATCCTCAGCCATGGTCTCGGGGTGTCGTCTCGGATTTTTAGCCTCGACACCATCGACACCAATCTCGTGGAGTTCTTGTGCGGCCACGGCCACGATGTCTGGGCCCTCGACTACCGGGCGAGCTGTGAGCTGCCGGCTGCACGCGGTCGGGTCAATGCCGACGATGTCGCTCGCTTTGATTACCCGGCGGCGGTGGATCGCGTGCGCGAGGTGACGGGGGCGGATGCCGTGAATGTGGTCGCGCACTGTTTCGGGTCGTCGACCCTGTTCATGGCGCTGTTGTCGGGGCTCGAGGGCGTGCACTCGGTCGTCGCTTCCCAGATCGGCGCCCATGTGGTGGCACCGTTGGCGACTCGGATCAAAAGCGGACTGCATCTGCCGGGAGTCCTTGACGCGCTGGGGTTCGACAACCTGGATGCAGCCGCCAGTTCCGACGATCCGTGGTGGGAGCGAGCGTTTGACCGCGGCTTGCAGCTGTGGCCACGCGAGGCGGAGGAACGCTGTGGCAGCGCGACCTGCCATCGGGTCGAGTTCCTCTATGCCCTCCTGTATGAGCACGACCAGCTCAATCATCTCACGCACGACACGCTTCACGAGCTGTTCGGTGTGGCCAACATCCACGCATTTCGGCACCTCGCGTTGATGGTACGCAAGCGCCAGCTGGTGACCGCCGAGGGAGAGGACGCCTACCTGTGCCAGGTGGGGCGCCTCGGCCTGCCGATTACGTTCATCCACGGGGCCGAGAATCATTGCTTTTTGCCCGAGAGTACCGAGCGGACCTATGCGTGGCTGTGTCAGCACCACGACCCCCAGCTCTACACGCGTCATGTCGTACCGGATTTCGGACACATTGACTGCATATTTGGCCGAGATGCCGTCACGAGCGTGTATCCGCTGGTGCAGGCCCATCTCCGAAACCACGCCTAAGGACGAGCACAATGTCGCGTATCACCCACGTCTGTCTGTCGGACATGCATTTCGGTGCTGAGACCAGCCTGTTGACGGACTTGAGCCCGGACTTTCGTCCCGAGTACCAACAGCCGAGCCCAGTGTTGATCCAGTTGATCCGCTGTTTGCGGGAGGTCGTCGTCGGGCCACCCGATGCGCCCAGACCCAAGTTGGTGCTGGCGGGCGACATCTTGGAGCTCGCACTCGCTCGGACGCACCAAGCGGCCATGGCGTTTGAGACGTTCTTGTGCCTCGCGTTTCCCGAGACGGAACCCGATTTGTTCGATCGTGAGATCATCTATGTGCCAGGCAATCACGACCATCATCTGTGGGAGACCACGCGAGAAGACCACTACTTAGATTACCTCAATACAGTCGAACCCGGGGCACGGCTCGGCCCACAGTGGCACGTTACCCGTTTGTATCGCAAGCAGGGGCAGGGTTGGCCCACGGCGCGCGTACTCACGGGTCTCGCGCGACGTCATCCACATCTCGCCGATCTGCGCGTCGTCACTGCGTATCCCAACATGGGTGTGCGTAGTTGTGACGGGCGTCGTTCGGTGATCGTCACCCATGGCCACTACATCGAGTCGCTTTACACGTTGCTCAGCGACATCAAGACATTGGTGTTCCCCGAGGAGGCGCCGCCGAGTACTGTGATCCAGTTGGAGGCCGAGAACTTCGCGTGGATCGACTTCTTCTGGTCGACGATGGGGCGCTCGGGTGACGCCGGGGATCGAGTCCAACAGATCTACGAGATGATCGGCACCGAAGAGGGGACCCAGCGCTTGTCTGAGCGGCTGGCCGCCGGCGTCGTGGCTCGCTTCTTGCCGGACAACTGGATCCCGGACTCCGCCGAACGCTTCGCACTGAGCAAGCTGATCGAGCTGGTCGCCGAGCGCGTCAAGAATCGTGAGCGCGGGGACGCGGGCGGGGTGCTCAGCGATGCGGCGCACGCAGGGTTGCTCGACTACGTCGCCGGTCCGCTGCGTCGGCAGATCGAGCATGAGTGTCGACACAGTTGCCGGCCCGACGACGTGAGCCTCGTGTTCGGGCACACCCACAAGCCGTTCGAGAGCCAGGCGACGATCGATGGCTTCCGCGAATCTGGGGTGGGGCTGCTGAACACCGGGGGGTGGGTCGTCGATACCGTCGACCGCCAACCGCTGCACGGAGCGGCCGTGGTGGTCGTCGACGAAGATCTCGAGGTTGCATCGTTGCGGCTGTACAACGAAGTCCCCGACGGCGAAGACCCCCCGGTGGTGCGGGTCTGCTCTGCGGCGCCAAACGCCCTTCAGGCGAGGCTTGACGGGTTGGTCGACCCTCAACGCGAGCCGTGGAGCTCGTTTGTCGAGGTGACACACGCCGCGATTGAGTGCCGCGCCGAGGCGCTCGCGAGACGGGCCGGCGTGCGTGCGCCATCCTGAAGTGGCCGCCGGAGGCCGGACGCTAGTGACAACGCGCCAGGTCGCCGGTAAACGACTCGACTCGGTCGCTGCTGGGTAGGCGCCGAAGGGTCACCAGTTCTTCGGCGGCGCAGCTCGATGCCAGCGTGGGCGAGTTGGTGGTCAACACCCACTGCACGCGGGGCAGGGCACGGCGCAGCGCCGGGACGAGCCCCGCGAGCAAAGCGTCACTGAGCAGCAGTTGGGCGTCGTCGATCACCACCACGCCGGCACATCCTCGCGGGTCGCGTCCGCCGTGCGCGGCCCAAAGGGCCCGGGTGGGGAGCGCGACAAAGCTGATGAGATGCCGAAGCTGTGAGGCAAGCCCCTCGAAACCCACACTTGCTCCCCCCGGAGTGCGAAACCGCGGCTCGAGCGTGAGTGCGTCGACGCCGGTGTACTCGTGCTCCGCCAGGTCGAGCATGGTGTTGACGGCCTCGCGCATCGCGGCGCCGAGAAAGCGGGGGTCGTTTCCTCCGCCTCGCTCGTTGCCCGCCAGGGCGGAAACGATGCCGGCAAAGCTCAGCGCTTGCTTGCAAGGCCGGGTGAGCTCGGGCCGGGTGGAGTCGACGGTGAGACCCGCGGTTCGCACGTCGTACTGCAGCAGCGTTCGCGCGGGGTCGACGAGCCCCAGCGAGGCCGGAGCAAATTGCCGGTGGCCGGGCAGCGCCACGAAGACATAGCCGCGGCCACCGGCCGCGCGTCGATCGACCACGGCCTGCATTCGCTTGGCTCCCGCATCGAGCACGGGCGCTCCCGGTCCCGCGTTCGGCGTGATCCAACGGAGCGAGTGGCTGGCGGGGGGTTCGCGCTCGCCGATGCGCCAGTCACTGCAGATCCACGAGTCGCCACCCGCCCGGCGAAATAGGCCTCGGGGTTGAACGAGGTTGCCGGGGCGTGTACACGCCAGCGCGGCCACGAGGGTAGTCTTTCCCAAGCCCCCCTCACCCCAAACTACGGTCATGGGTCGGGGCACGAGTTGCCGATCGAGCAAGTCGATCGTCAGCTCGTCAAACGGGCCGAACCGAACGATCGATACGCGCTCGAGGTACATCCTGACTAGGATTAGCGCGTCGATCCGTGTTCGTCTACGAAGACGCGGATATCGGCGGGATATGGCCGCGAGCGCCGGGATTCGGGCGGGACGATCCCTCGGCGGTCCTGGTGGATCCTGGGTGCAGCCGGGACCGCCTCTCGTCATCGCGCCCGGCCGGCTCCGGGTCGGGACGGCTGTCGGCCGTGGGGAGGCTTGAGCACAGCTGCGTCCGATGTCACTCGCCTCCGAGGTTGCCGACGCGGCACGACACGCCTAGGGCCTGGAGCCAGCCGGGAGGACCCGCGCGATGGGTGATCTGGGCGCGATCAACTCCCAACTCACGCCGTCGCCAGGGGGCGCTGGCCTCGACTCGCTAGTCGACGGCGAGAACCACCCGGTCGATGTACCAGCCTTCCCGTTGATTCATCGAGTTCGAGCCGAACACAAACCGAACCCGTACCTGCGAGGAGCCCAAGTACGGGCCCAGGTTCACCGAGGACTGCCGCCATTGCTGATTCGACTCCTCCCCTGAAAACCCGTAGCGACCATCTGTCGGACCGTCGATGGTTTTGAGCACCTGACCCGTGAAGTACCCGCCTAGCTGCGGCTCGACGTAGATCCAGGACGTACCGTTGTCGCGGCTCACCTCCACGACTCCTCCGTCCATGTTCCACTGTTCGTACCGGCCCTCGAAATCGTGCCAATGCCGAAATGACAGTCGGACCTCGTGACCTTCGCAGTTCTCTAGCGAAAATGTGGGAGACTCGAGATAGCTACTCTCAGCCTCGGCGTACGGGCCCGTCAGCCCGGTGGCCCACACGCCGATGCCGTCGCCCGGGCCGGTCGATGGTTCTCCACACGCCCATGTGTTCGCTTCGCTGGCCGAGGACGCTTCACCGGAGCGCCACCCGCCGGGGCAAGTGTCGAACTCAAACACAGCCGCGGCTTCACATTCCGCCTCCGACTCGCTGTCGCCAGTTGCGGTTCCCGAATCCTCGCTCCCGGTCGAGGAGCCGGTGTCGCCGGTATCCTCAGTCGGCGAGCTGGTCTCCGCGTCGCCCGTCGAGTCGCCGTCGCCGGTATCGGTGTCCTCGGTGTGTTCACCTCCGGTCGCGCTGGGTATGTCGTCGGTGGCCTCCCCGTCGTCGGTCGAGGGGTCGCTGGTGTCGCCGGTGTCGTTCGTATGGCCGGTGTCGTCGGTATCGCTGTCGCTCGTTTCCGCGTCGGCGGTCTCCGTAGCGCTGTGCCCTCCCGTCTCCGTGTCGCTCGACTGCGCGTCGCCGGATTGGGTCGCTCCGGTGTCGGCGGAGTCGGCTGTGCCTTGTTGGGTTGTCGCGGTGTCAGTGTCGGATGCCGCGGTGGAGCTGCCCCCGGTATCGCCATCGCCATCGCCATCGCCATCCCCGTC